>JASFKL010000001.1:0-66611 GCA_050118655.1 Gammaproteobacteria bacterium
CCACGACGATCGTACTGGACGTGCCCTTTAGCAGGGGCGCTCCCGCCGCTTTCAAAGCAGCGACTCGCACCATCGTGGATCCGGGTAATGGCAACAGATTTGCCGCGGAGCCCAACAGGGTAATCTCCAGGGCCTTCAGCATCGTAACCTCAACGCGGCCCAGCCGTGCCAGAATTCCGAACTCCACGGCATTCAGGCAGAGGGTCAGCGGCACGCCGATCAAAATCAGCAGCATAACCGGCCATAGCACCAGTTCATTCAGCACCTGGGGCTGCGAAATGTATGAATACAATAGTCCCGCAACGAGAAATACCGTCGCACAACCCAGCGCGATTCTGCCGAATAGCGGATGGCTATCGAGATTGATGCTTGTATCGGCCTTGTCTTTATTCAATGTCGTTTTCTATCGCGTCTGGGAAGCCGGATTCCGATATTTGCTTGGCAAGGTTGAACGCTGTTCCGAAATGCCTGCTGTTATAGTACTTAACGCTTATGGGCGCAAAAGCCTGGTAACGATGTATTCATAAGTTGACGTAACGATTTCCAATCCTGGAAAAATCGGGGTCGGATCAGAAATTCCGTGAGCGCCCTGCCCATAGCCTTCGAGAGTCGGCGAAGTCCGCGATGCAAGCGCGTTCCGGCGGGCTCGCCGAAGCCGCCGGTTATCCGCTTACCCGGCTCCGGGAAAAAGGTTCCGTAAACCGGAGTCCTTCCGGTAAATCGGATTGGTCCCGGCTCTGCAAAGCTTGTTCAGAATTGTCGATCTTCCCGAAATGTTGCCAGAATCCGCCCGGTGCGACCTTCGGCCGCACTCGAGGAAGCGTCGAGATGCTTCGCTCTCTTCGAAGGGGACGGAGTTGCTATCGGTAACTGCGGAGACAACAGGAGATGGTCGCCGAAAGCTACTCTGCCCCCCGGCCTCCCGGTTCTGGAACTCTCCCTCACTTCCAGGCGGGATCATCGTGCTGCGTGGCGAGAAACTCGATATATTCCCGGTTGGCCTGCCTGGCGCTTTCGTCCACCTGCCACAACGGCAGCGGCCGACCCGCCGCGATACGCTGAACCTCGGCTCCGGCGCGCCGGTTCTCGGCGCCCTGCCCGGGCTCGAGCCCGAGACTGGTCTGACCGCCAGTCATCACCAGGTACACGTCCGCGAGTATGCGCGCATCGAGCAGCGCGCCGTGCAGGCTGCGGCCGCTATTGTCGATTTCGTAACGCTTGCAAAGCGCATCGAGGCTGTTTTTTTGGCCCGGGTGTTTCTGCCGTGCGAGCACCAGCGTATCGAGAATACTGCAGCTCTCCTCCAGGGTCGCAGGCGGCGGCTGCAGGCGTGCCAGCTCGCGTTCGAGAAACTCGACGTCGAAAGGCGCGTTATGAATCACCAGCTCGGCGCCGGCGACGTACTCGAGAAAATCCTCGGCAAGCTCGGCGAAGCGCGGCTTGTCCTGCAGGAACTCGCCGCTGATCCCGTGCACCTCGAACGCACCCGGATCGATCTCGCGTTCCGGATTAATGTAATGGTGCCAGTGGTTGCCGGTGACTCGCCGGTTAATCAGTTCGACGCAGCCGATCTCGATGATACGGTGCCCCTGGCTGGCTTCGAGCCCCGTGGTTTCGGTATCGAGAACGATTTGTCTCATGCGGAACCTCCTGCGTCGATGGCGGCGTTCGCCAGTTGATCGGCCCGTTCGTTGCCGTGGACCCCGGAATGTCCCTTGACCCATTTCCAGCTAACGCGGTGGCGGGCGGCCTCGTCGTCGAGCCGTTTCCAGAGATCGTAATTCTTGACCGGCTTGCGGGCCGCGGTTTTCCAGCCGTTACGCTTCCAGGTCTGGATCCACTCGTTGATTCCCTGCATCACGTATTTCGAATCGGTGTGCAATTCGACCTCGCAGGGACGCTTGAGTGCGCGTAAACCTTCGATCACCGCGGTCAACTCCATGCGGTTGTTGGTGGTTTGCGCCTCGAAACCCTTCAAGGTCTTGTCGTTGCCGCGGTAATGCAGCACCACGCCCCAGCCGCCCGGACCGGGATTCCCGCGGCAGGCGCCGTCGGTATACATTACGACTTTATCCGCCATCGAAACTAGCGGTCATACTTCATGCTGCGCCCGACGCTGGGCCGGGCCATCTTGCCGGGCAGTATCTTGCGCGCGACCCAGCGATGGCGCACGGGTGTCAGGGGGGCGATATTCTTGCTGTATACCATCAGGTTGATCGCGCCGAGCAGCGGCGACAGGATACGCGTGCTCTTTTCCAGCCAGCCCAGGTGCCGAATCACCGAAGGCCGCTGAATCGGCGGCAGATAACCGACCCGGATGTGCCTGTCCTGATCGAAACCGAGCAGTTGCATCCAGTCGTCGATCCGCCGGGCCGTGTAGAGGTGGCCGGTAAAGGGAACATGCTCGAGCCAGGACTGGCAGTAGTGCCTGAAGCCCCAGAGCGAAACGGGATTGAAATCGATGATCACCAGCTTACCCTCGGGAATCAGGACTCGAAAAGCCTCGCGCAGGACCGCGTGCGGTTCATCGGTATTCGCCAGGTGATGCATCAGGATGACCAGGTCGACGCTGTCCGAAGCGACCGGCAGCATCGAGGGGTTGGCCCTGATCTTGGACCCCGAATCCAGCTCGTCGAGCGTGAACTGGTGCTTGATGCGACAACTCTGTTGCAGGCTGGCTGCCATGCCCGGACAACCGATTTGCAGCGAGTAATAGCCGAAAGTCGTCGACAATATCGGATTGATGCGCTCTTCCAGCTCTTTGAACAGATGTTGACCGGTTTCCGCCTGATACCAGTCGTCCATACAGGCAAATCTTTTGCTATCAGTGCCTTGTCGGTCAAATCTCATTTGAAAGTTACGAATCGCGAGTTACAATCAAGTATATTCTAGCCACTAAAAACAATCGATACTAAATGTTTCCCATTTCGAAGCCCCTGCCCGGGGACCGTAATCTGTTGGCCTATCCGCTGTTCGCGCTGTTGGTGGCGGGATGCGCGAACCTGCAACCCGCGCCCGATGCCGGCGGAGCGGACGCGGAGCCGATCCGGGCTCAGGACGCAGGCGACAACAGGCAGCAAATTGACTCGCGCCTCGATGCGGTGGCGCTGGCTTCGGCCGGCTCGGTATATGTCGCTTACGATTTCGATTTCGAAAGCCAGCTGAAAATGGCCGAGACAGAGGCCGCCGAAAGACAGCGCGCGGCCGAGGCCGAAGCCAGGGCGGAAGCGGAGATCGTCGCCGCGATCAAGGCGGACCTGGAAGCGACCCGCAAGAAACACGATGCCTGGCTCAGGCTGCAACAGGGCATGCAATTGTCCGAGGTCCACAATGAGCGCGTCAACGCCCAGCTCAAATGGTTCGTCGATCACCCCGGATACATGCAACGCGTGATGGAGCGCGCCCGTCCGATCCTGCCGTTCGTGCTCGACGAGCTCGAAGCGCGCAACCTCCCCAGCGAACTGGCCCTGCTGCCGATCGTCGAGTCGGCTTACCAGGCATTCGCCTATTCCCACGGACGCGCCTCGGGCATGTGGCAAATCATCCCCTCGACCGGCCGCTTCCTCGGGCTCAAGCAAAACTGGTGGTACGACGGACGTCGAGACATCATCGAGTCGACGCGCGCGGCGATCAATTATCTGCAGCAGTTGTCGCAGGAATTCGACGGCGACTGGGAACTCGCGCTCGCGGCCTACAACGCGGGGCCCGGCAGGATCCGCAGCGCGGTTCGCTACAACCGCTATCGGGACCGGCCGACCGATTTCTGGAGTCTGACCCGTATTCGCAAGGAGACCCAGGCTTACGTGCCGAAGATGTTCGCGCTCAAGGAAATGTTTACTCATCCGGAGAAGTACCAGCTCGACCTGTTGCCGATCAACAACCAGGTCAGTTACGAAATCGTCGAGCTCGACGGCCAGATCGATCTCGCGCTGGCCGCGGACCTGGCCGGAATCTCGGTGAATCAACTCTATCAGTTGAACCCGGCCTTCAATCGCTGGGCGACCGCGCCCGACGGGCCGCATCGCCTGCTGCTGCCGCGCGGCAAGGCGGATCATTTCAGGCACGAAGTCTCCAAGGTACCGAGTACCAAGCGCATCAACTGGGTGCGGCACAAGATCAAGAGCGGTGAAACGCTGAGTGAAATCTCGCGACACTACCGGACTTCGGTGGCGCTGATCAGGGAAGTCAACAATATCCGCGGCAGCCATATCCGCGCCGGCAAATACCTGATGGTTCCGACGGCCACCAAATCGCTGAGAACCTATACCCTGAGCGCGAGTTCGCGGCTGGCAGCCCTGCAGAACACCGACCGCGGCGGAACCCGCCAGGAGCACATCGTGCGTCCGGGACAGAGCCTGTGGAGCATCTCGCGGAGCTACGGCGTCACCACGCGGGCGCTCGCCAAGTGGAACGGCATGGCGCCGATCGATACCCTGCAGGTGGGACAGAAGCTCGTCGTATGGACCAGCGCCCAGGCGCGCAAGGTCAGTATCAGTCAGACGCGGCCCAGTAACGCATTACACGCGCTGCGCTACACTGTCCGCAAGGGAGATTCACTGTATCTCATCGCGGATCGCTTCAATGTCAGCATCGCGGATATCAGGCGCTGGAACCGGCTCGGCAAATATTTGCATCCCGGGCAAAAAATCAAACTTTACGTCGACATCACCAGTCAGTCCGGCTAGATCCGGCGCTGCCATGGCGTTGCCGCGAGAATTTGTCCGCAGGTAGTTGCTTTATCCCGACCCAGACGCCAAAATAGACTTTTACGTGCGAACGACGAAGGGTTCCCCAACAAGATTATGAGCCTTGAAATTGATCCCAAACAAATAAAATCCTTCTCTCCGATCAATTCTCTGAATCCAGAAAACGCTCAAGAATTAGTCAACAAAATTACCGCTACCCCGATCCAGGCGGGCCACTATATCTTCAAGAAAGGTGATATGGACAAGGCGCACGTCTACGTGCTCTCGGGCGAAGTGGAGCTGGTGCAGGACAAAAAGGTGGTCAAGACCATCAAGGCGGGCTCCCCGGAAGGCATGCAACCGCTGGCGCACGGATTTCCCCGGCCGGTGTCGGCGCGCGCCAAGGTCGCCTCGGTGGTCACCAAGATCAACAGCGACATGCTCGACATCATGCTGACCTGGGACCAGTCGGGCAGTTACTCGGTAGAACCCGTCGACGAAGAAGACGAAGAAACCGACTGGATGACCCGCATCCTGCAAACCCGGGCCTTCCATCGCATTCCGCCGGCCAATATCCAGGCGATGTTCATGCGCATGGAATCGGTCAGCTTCAAGCCCGGCGAGAAAGTGATCGAACAGGATGCCGAGGGCGATTATTTCTACATCATCAAGGAAGGCCGTTGCCTGGTCACCCGCTCCACGCCGGCCAACCCGAATGGCGTCAAGCTGGCGACCCTGTCGGTGGGCGACAGTTTCGGCGAGGAAGCGCTGATCTCCGACAGCAAGCGCAACGCGACGATCACGATGCTGTCCGAGGGGCATTTGATGCGCCTCAACAAGGAGGATTTCAACTCGCTGCTGAACGAACCGCTGCTCAACTGGGTCGATTACGACGAGGCCAGGAAACTGGTCGATGCGGGCGCCGTCTGGTTCGACGTACGCCTGCCTACCGAGCACAAGGCCAAGCACATCAAGGGCAGTATCAATATCCCGCTGATTTTCCTGCGCATGAAGGCCAATTCGCTCGATACCGAAAAGAAATACGTCATCTATTGCGATACCGGCCGGCGCAGCTCCGCGGCCTCTTTTCTACTCAACGAAAAGGATATCGAGACCTTCGTATTGCGCGACGGCGTCGATACCGCCGAGCCCTCCGACCTGGTTACCAGCTAACGCGCCTCGACGCCGTCGGATCCCGCCGCTCAGCCGGCGTAGCCCGGGATTAGCGATTCGTCTATTTCGTCGATCTGCTCCGGATCGAGAAACTCCTCGGCGTAGTCGAGGTAAACCCGCTCGCGAATGAAGATCTCGAAGATATCGGGATCGATGTGATTGTCCTTTTTCATGAATCCCATGATGCGCAGGCACTCGGACAGTTTCTTGCCATGCTTGTATGGCCGATCGCTGGCGGTCAGGGCCTCGAAAATATCGGCCACCGCCATAATCCGGGCCTGTACCGACATTTCCTCCCTTTTGAGCCCGCGCGGGTATCCCGTGCCATCCATTTTTTCATGATGTCCGCCGGCATACTCGGGTACGTTTTGCAAATTGCGGGGAAACGGCAGCGATTCCAGCATCTTGATGGTCGCGACGATATGGTTGTTGATGACTTCCCGCTCTTCATCGTTCAGCGTGCCGCGCTTGATACACAGGTTCATGACCTCGTCGTCGGTCAAAAGCGGCCGCGTCTCGCCGGACCCGTCCACCCATTCGAGCCCGGCGAGTTGCTTTACCCGGTCGATATCCTCGTCGCTCATGAATTCGCCGCCGACATTGGCCTTGCGCAAAAATTCGAAATCCTGCCGGTATTGCTCGCGACGGGATTCGAGATCCCTGTCCAGTTGTTCGACATCGGCCTTCGATCCGTTTGCCGCTAGACGTTTTTTCAAGTATTCGATTTCGGCGTCGCGCTGCAGGATCACGAAACGGGTTTCCAGCGCATTGATACGATCGTAAATCGTTTCCAGCTTGGTGGCCTTGTCCATCACGTACTCGGGGGTAACCACCTTGCCGCAATCGTGCAACCAGGCAGCGGTCTCGAGTTCGTAGCGATCCTTGTCGGTAATTCTGAAATCCTTCAGCGGCCCCTTGTCGTCCTGGTGCGCGGCCTCGGCAAGCATCATCGTCAATACCGGAATCCGCCGGCAATGACCGCCGGTATAGGGCGACTTGTCGTCGATCGCCGAGGCGATCATGCGGATAAAAGATTCGAACAGGATTTGCAGTTCCGAGATCAGTCTCCGCTGGGTCAGCGCGACGGCTGCCTGGGAAGCCAGTGACTCGGCGAGTTGCTGTTCGACGGCGCTGAAAACTTTGACCTCGCCGGTTTGCTCGTTCCTGGCATTGATCAATTGCAGCACGCCGATGATTTCCTTCTCGTGGTCCTTGAGCGGAAAGGTCAGCATGGAGCGGGTGCGGTAACCGGTCTTTTCGTCGAAGGCCCGCGTGCCCGAGAAATCGAAGCCGTCCTCGTTATAGGCGTCGGCAATGTTGATGGTTTCTCCGGACAGTACGCAGTGGGAGACGACGTTGGCATGGTTATCCTTGCCTTCGATCGACAGCGGTATCGCCGGAAAAGTGATTTCGTTACCCGAGGTACCGCCCATCTGTATATCGAGCGAATCGTTGGAAATGATCTCGAATCTGAGTTCGCCGTCGTTCAGAAAATACAGCGAGCCGCCATCCGCGTGGGTGAGCGATTTTGCTCCCATCATGATCAGCTCGAGCAGCTTGGGCGTATCGTTTTCCGCCGACAGCGCGATGCCGATTTCATTTAACCGATCAATCCTGTCGAGCAATTCTGACATCTACTGGCACCTGCCCCTCGCGGAGGCCGAGCTACGCGAGCTTCGAAAGTCGCTCTATTCTAGGTGAATCCCCGGGCATTTCAATTCCGGGCCGGTTAAATTTTTAACCCCAAGCACTGGTAAAAAAGCGCATTCAACCTTATAGTTTAGAGGCATCACGATTCATAAGAATACCGGGGGGGATCCAAGCTGTTAACCAGTTCAAGGTGTTCGCATAAACTATTGAATATTATACGAATCGGATTTCTTCATTTTCCGGTCGCACACCCAGTAAAGTACGACTATAACAAGCTGGGTGACTAATAAGAATCAAACTATGGAGACGGTATGAAAACCCGTTTTTGGAGTAGCGACTGGTTCGCCGGGCTGCTGATTACCATCGTGATTGTGGCGGTCTCGGGTTCCGGCCCCTTCCAAAGCCTGGAGCGCTCGTTTTACGACTGGGGCGTGCGCTCGACCGACAGGACTCCCTCCGACAAGATTGCGATCATCGCCATCGACGACGAGAGTATCGACAACCTGGGCCGCTGGCCCTGGCCGCGCGACCTCCACGCCGAATTGATCAACCGGCTTTCCGAGGGCGGAGCCAAGGTCATCGGTCAAACCGTATTTTTCCTCGAACCCCAGGTCGATCCGGGGTTGACCTATATCCGCGAACTGATCGAGTTTTTCTCTACCGCGAGCTTCGGCGACGTTCCCGCCGATATCGATGCGCTGGGCGCGATGCTGGAACTGGGCGGCAACAATCGCAAGATAAACGATATCCTCGAATTCTATCTCCAATCGAGCCTGAATACGCGTCTCAACCAGGATATCGAAACCCTGAAATCCCGAATGTTCGAAGCCGAGCAGGCGCTCAACACCGACGCCAAGCTCGCCGAGAGCATGGAAAAAGCCAAGAACGTCGTGCTGGCGATGGTCTTTTACCTGGGCATCCCGCGCGGCAAGCCCGACGAGGAACTGCCCGACTACGTGCTGAAAAACTCGATCAGCCAGATCCGTGACCGCGTATCGGCACAACCCAACGGCCTGTTCCCGATTCCGACCATCGATGCGCTGACACCGATTCCGGAAATCGGCCGCTACGCGGCGGCGATCGGCCATCTCAATACCCTGCCCGATATCGACGGCGGGGTTCGTTCAGAGCCGCTGGTGCTGCAGTACTACGACCGCTTCTTCCCGTCGATATCGCTGCAAATCGCCGCGCGCAGCCTGAACCTCGACACCAACGACATCCGCGTCAATCTGGCGGAGAGCGTCGAACTCGGCAGTCTGGCAATCAAGACCGATACCCAGCTGCAGATGAATACCTTTTACTACTCGAATCGCGATGGTTT
Source organism: Gammaproteobacteria bacterium (assembly GCA_050118655.1). GTDB lineage: Bacteria > Pseudomonadota > Gammaproteobacteria. The sequence goes on from JASFKL010000001.1 coordinate 8,830, forward strand.
TCCGGCATTTCCGGTGGATTCGTTTTACGACGTATTCACCGGCAAGATTCCGATCGAAAAGTATCGCGGCAAGATCGTTTTGATCGGCCCCACCGCCACCGGCGTCGGTACGCCGCAGGTCACTCCCATCGATCCCGCAATGGCGCCGGTACTGACGCTCGCACACTCGGTTTCGAGCATCCTCAAGGAGGATTTTTTCATCGAGCCCGAATGGGGCTTCTGGGCGCGCATGGGTACCTTCCTCGTGGTTGCGCTCTACCTGATGCTGCTGATGCCGCGGTTAAAGGCCGGTGTCGCTTTCGTGGTCACCACGGTGCTGGTGCTGGCACTGATCGCCACCCATTACATACTGATGACCGGCAGCACGATGTGGATTCAGTTGATGACCCCGGGGGCCCTGCTGGTGATCGGTTACCTGTTGATCACCACCAAGAGATTCCTGGTCACCGAGCGCGGCAAGGCCAAATCCGACGTGGAATCGGCCGAGAGCAACCGGATGCTGGGTATCGCATTTCAAACCCAGGGTCAACTCGACATGGCGTTCGAAAAATTCCGCAAGTGCAGCCCGGTCGACGAACAGGTGCTCGAGGCGATGTACAACCTGGCGCTGGATTTCGAGCGCAAGCGGCAATTCAACAAGGCCACTTCGGTGTACCAGTACATGGCCAAGCACGACAAGAGCTTCCGTGATATCGAAACCCGTATGAACCGCGCGCAGAAGATGGAAGAAACCGTCATGCTCGGCGGTAGCGGCGGACATGCGGGCGGCACCCTGCTGCTCGATGGCAGCGGTGTCGAAAAACCGATGCTGGGCCGTTACGAAGTCGAAAAGGAACTCGGCAAGGGCGCCATGGGTATCGTCTACCTGGGCAAGGACCCCAAGATCAGCCGGGTCGTGGCGATCAAGACCATGGCCCTGGCGCAGGAGTTCGAAGCCGACGAACTCGACGAGGTCAAGGAGCGGTTCTTCCGCGAGGCGGAAACCGCGGGGCGCCTGAATCATCCCAATATCGTAACCATTTACGATGCCGGCGAGGAGCACGATCTCGCCTATATCGCGATGGAATTTCTCAAGGGCTACGACCTTACGAAACACTGCAAGCCCGATAACCTGCTGGAAATGAATACCGTGGTCAGCATCGTCCAGCGCGCCGCCGAGGGCCTCGATTTCGCGCACCGGCAAAACGTCGTGCACCGCGATATCAAGCCGGCCAACATCATGTACGAGCCGGAATCGGATACCATCAAGATTACCGATTTCGGTATCGCGAGAATTACCGATTCGAGCAAGACCAAGACCGGGATGGTACTCGGCACGCCCTCTTACATGTCTCCCGAACAACTGGCGGGCAAAAAAGTCGATGGACGTTCCGACCTGTTTTCACTCGGCGTCATGCTTTACCAGATGCTTTGCGGATCCCTGCCCTTCAAGGCGGATTCGATGGCCAGTCTGATGTTCAAGATCACCAACGAAGAGGCCCCGGACATTCGCAGCGTGCGCGAGGATATACCCCATGGCCTGGTCGAAGTAATCGCCTTGGCCATGACCAAGGATGCCGACCAGCGATATCAGACAGGAGCCGATTTTGCCAATGCATTGAAAGCATTTCTGAATAATTGAGCCCAGACTGTTTGATGAATTTGCAAAACAAGATAACCATCCAGGGCCTGACTGACACGGGGATAGTGCGCGGCAAGAACGAGGACGCGATCGGTTATGACAGCGCGCTGGGTCTCGTGGTTCTCGCCGATGGCATGGGAGGTCATCGCGGCGGCGAAATAGCCAGCAGTATGACCGTCGATACGGTTATCAATCTCCTGCAGCAGCGGCTGCCGGAAATCAACTCCGGCGACGTCGACGAAGCCAGTGGATTTTCGATGGAGTCGATTTGTATCCAGGATGCCGTGGTCGCGGCCAACGAACTGGTCTACAAGACCGCCGAGGCCAATCCCGAACACAAGGGAATGGGCACCACGATCGTGGTATTGCAGTTCTACAACAATTCCTTCTCCCTCGCCCATATCGGCGACTCGCGCTGTTATCGTCTGCGCAATGACAAGCTCGAACAGATTACCAAGGATCACTCCCTGTTACAGGAACTCATCGACCGCGGCTTCTATACGCCCGAAGAAGCGCGCAATTCGATGAACAAGAATCTCGTGACGCGTGCCCTGGGCATCGATCCGATCGTCATGCCGGACATACAGGAGGATATAGTCCTGAAAAATGACATATATTTGCTATGTTCAGATGGGTTAACGGATTTAGTCGAAGACGAAGATATATACTTAACTATTAAGCAATTTAGTGCTAATCTAGAAGAAGCTGCCAAGCAATTGATTACAAAGGCAAACCAGAATGGCGGAAAGGATAATATTTCGGTAATGCTGTGCCGGATTGACGATGATTTTTCGTCCCGGCAAGGCTGGTTCAACAAGATTGTCGGCTGGTTCGACTAACGGATTACACACCCAGTACAAACTACTCTACAGGCTGGATAATAAAATGGTCGCAAAACTGATCACTACTTCAAGCACGGGCGAAAAAACCGAGTATGAACTGGTCAATGAAACCACCACGATTGGGCGTAAGCCGGGTAACGATATTCAAATCGATAATCTGTCAGTCAGCGGCAGGCATGCGCAGGTAATCACCATCCTCGAAGATTCATTTCTGGAAGATCTCGGCAGCACCAACGGCACTTACGTCAACGGCAAACTGGTAAAAAAACACGCGCTCGAAGACGGCGACAGTATCACCCTGGGCAAGTATCAAATCACCTACCAGAATAACTCCGGCGGCGGTGAACAGGATTTCGAACAAACCATGATTATCCGCCCCGGCGAAGCGGGCATGCCCGAAGAAGCCGGCAGCAAGGAAATCGACAAGTCGGTGCAAAAAATTTCAGCGGCGATCGCCTCGGAGGCAGCCAGCACAGCCTCGTCGCCGATGTCTAACAAGGAAGCCTGCCTGCAATTGCTCAGCGGCGCCAACGCCGGCAAGGAGCTGGTATTGACCAAGGCCCTGACCACCATCGGCCAGCCGGGTGTGCAGGTGGCGGCGATCACCCGCCGTCCGCAAGGCTTTTTCCTGATTCACGTCGATGGCGGCCCGAACAACAATGTCCCGAAAGTCGGCGGCTCGGAGATCGGCTCGAACGCGCACGAACTCAAGAGCCACGACATTATCGAAGTAGCCGGCGTAAAAATGGAGTTCTACCTCAAATAAAGCCGTTCCTGCTCGTCCGCATTGAAACCGGGGGCAAACAATGCAATTACAGCGCATAGTCAGGCTGGTGCTTAGCGCACTGATCCTGCTGGTCATCCTGCTCGACACCTCCGGAGTTTACAAGTATCCATTCATCAAGCAGCTGGAAAACTGGACTTACGACGCGCGGCTGAACTTTACCCGTCCCGATACCGTCGACGATCGCGTGGTTATCGTCGATATCGACGAAACCTCGCTCGCCGAGGTCGGCCGCTGGCCCTGGGGTCGCGACCAGCTCGCGCGCATCGTCGACAACCTGTTCGACTTTTACGGGGCCGACGTGGTCGCCTTCGATATCGTATTCGCCGAAAAAGACGAGAGCTCCGGACTGGAACAGTTCGAGCAGCTGGCGCGAACCACGTTGCGCGGCGACGAGGAATATATCGAGGCGCTCGATAAGATCCGGCCGAGCCTCAAACACGACGAAATTTTCGCGCAGAGCCTGGTCGGTAAAAACGTCGTTCTCGGCTATTACTTCAAGTCCAGGTTGCAGGAAGGAGAAAGCGGTGTCACCGGCCTCCTGCCCCCCGCATTGACCAGGATGGACAGGCAGTGGAGCGAACGCCTGCCGATCAACAAGGCGGTAGGCTACGGCGGCAACCTGGAAATACTGCAAACCTCGGCACGCTCCGGCGGCTACTTCGACAACCCCTTCGTCGATGCCGACGGCGTATTTCGCCGCGTGCCGCTGGTGCAGTCCTACCAGGGCTACCTGTTCGCCTCGCTGGCTCTCGCCACTACCCAGGCGTATCTCGACGCCGACGGTATCGAGCTGGCGATCGAAACCGAGGGAACGCGCGGCGAGAACGAATATTTCGCGCTGGAGACGATTAACCTGAAGAATCACAAGATTCCCGTGGACGCCAACGGCGCGGTGTTCGTGCCCTACCGCGGCAGGCAGGGAAGCTTTCCCTATATCCCCGCCCACGAAGTGCTGAGCCGCAAGACCAACCCGCTGGCGCTAAAGAACAAGATCGTACTGATCGGCACCTCGGCACCGGGCCTGCTCGACCTGCGCTCTACTCCAGTACAAAACATTTATCCCGGGGTCGAGGTCCATGCCAATATCATTTCCGGCATCCTCGACGATCGTATCAAGCACAAGCCGGCCTGGACGGTGGGTTACGAACTCGTGTTACTGATAGTCATCGCGGTCAGCATGGCCTTGCTGTTGCCGCTGGTTTCGCCGCTGCTGGCGGCGACCGGGACGCTCGGGATTACCGGCCTGGTGGTCGCCGGAACCTTCGTCGCCTGGAACAACAACCTGATCCTGCCGCTGGCGAGCCCGCTGCTGCTGATTCTGTTGCTGTTCATGCTGCACATGTCCTACGGATTCTTCATCGAGTCCCGTGGCAAGCGGCAGCTCGCTAACCTGTTCGGGCACTACATACCGCCCGAACTGGTCGACGAGATGAGCGAATCGCCCGAGGAATATTCGCTCGAGGGCGAGAACCGTGAAATGACCGTGCTGTTTTCGGACGTGCGCGGATTCACGTCGATCTCGGAAGGCATGGACCCGAAACAGTTGACCCAGCTCATGAACGCGCTGTTGACGCCGATGACGCGCGTCATCCACAAGAACCGGGGTACGATAGACAAGTACATGGGAGATGCCATCATGGCCTTCTGGGGCGCGCCGCTGGCCAATGCCGAGCATGCCCGGCACGCGCTCTATGCCGCACTCCAGATGATGGAAGAACTGAAGATAATGCAGGAAGACTTCAAGCAACGCGGCTGGCCGACGGTCAACATCGGTATCGGCTTGAACACCGGCGACATGAACGTCGGCAACATGGGATCGGAATTCCGCATGGCTTATACCGTGCTCGGCGACGCGGTCAACCTGGGTTCGAGGCTCGAGGGCCTGACCAAGGAATACGGCGTCAACATCATCGTCAGCGAATCCACCAAGGCGGCGATACCCGAATTCGTATTCCGAGAACTCGACCTGGTCAGGGTGAAAGGCAAGAACGAACCGGTCGCAATTTTCGAACCGGTCGGGCACAAAAACGATCTCGACAAGTCGGTCACCTCGGAGATCAGCGAATACCGCAAGGCATTGATGAACTTTCGCTCCCAGTCCTGGGACAAGGCCGAGCTCGATTTCTTCAACCTCAACCGCATCAACCCGGACCGGCAGCTATACCAGGTCTACCTCGAACGTATCGCGGTCTACCGCAGGGAGCCGCCCGGAGAGGGCTGGGACGGCGTTTTTACGCACACCACGAAGTAATACCGTTTACCAGCAGGCGCGTAATTCCCGCGCCAGTATGCCGACGCCTTTTTCGAGTTCCTCCTCGCTCTGCGCATAGTTCATGCGCACGCAACTCTCGGCGTGCGCGGACACGTTCTGCTGCCCGGGAAAGAAGTACTTGCCAGGCACGACCAGTAAACCGTTGCGCTTGAGCCGCTGGTAGAGTTCGGTAGTGGTCACGCCGAGATCTTCGAACCACAGCCACAGGAACATCGATCCCTCGGGTTTGTGGATGTGCAGCCGCGGATCCTCGATCGCCTCGCGCAGCAGCCTGACCGCGAGTTCCGAGCGCTGCAGGTAAAACGGCCGGATGATATCGTCGCAAAGCGGTTGCAGGGCATCGTCGACGATCAGCTGGCGGACGATTTCGGCGCCGAGACCCGCCGGCGCGAGGCTGGTTATCGCGGTCATGTTGGAAAAATAGCGAATCAACTCCTCGTTGGCGATCACGATCCCGGTACGCGCGCCGGGCAACCCGAGCTTCGACAGGCTCATGCAAACGATGCAGTTATCGTTCCAGAAGGGATTGACGCCGGTGAATATGATGTTCGGGAAAGGCGTGCCGTAGGCATTGTCGATCAACAGCGGAACGTCGTGGTCGCGGGCGATCTGGTCGAGTTGCCCGCACTCGGCGTCGGTGAGCACGTTGCCGCTCGGATTGGTAGGCCGAGAAACGCAAATCAGGCCCACGGAATCGTCGGCCTCGAGCTGCTCGAAGTCGACCTGGTACTTGAAAAACCCGTCATCGAGGTGCTGAATCCTGGCCTCCTGGCTGGCGAGCAATCCCTCTTCGATACCGACGTCGCAGTAGCCGATATACTCGGGCACCAGCGGGATCAGAACGCGTTTACGGCCTTGCCTCGAGCGGCCGGCAAAAGAATTGAATAGAATGAAGAACGAACTCTGGCTACCGTGGGTCAAGGCGATATTGCGGCTGCTGATCGGCCAGCCGTAACGATCCCGGAAGTACTCGGCCAGCGCTTCGAGAAAGCCCGCCCTGCCCTGCGGCGCATCGTAGTTGGAAAGCGCCTCGACCAGGGCGCCCGATTCCCGCAGTTTGTCGAGCACCTGGCCCACTATCTTCTTGACCTCGGGGATCGAAGCGGGATTGCCGCCGCCGAGCATGACCACGCCGGGTTGCGCGAGACCCTCGCTCAAATCGTCCATCAGGTGGGTAATACCGGAGTAACCGTTGAAATGTTCGCCGAATTCAGAAAATTTCATTACGCCTGCTTAGAGTCGATAACAATTACAATTACTGACAGCATTTGAGAAAAATGCAACCGTTTTCGATCCCGCAACAACCACCCGGTTGACTGGCCCGTCCAATCTGGCAAGATTTGCGCGACGATAAATCCGGTGCGCGCATGCAATATACCCACGATCTGGAATTCAAGGTACGCGATTACGAATGCGACATGCAAGGCGTGGTCAACAACGGCGTCTACCAGAATTATCTCGAGCATGCGCGCCACGAGTTCCTGCAGGCCGAGGGTATCAACTTCGCTCAGGTGACTGCTTCGGGAATCAACCTGGTGGTGATTCGCGCGCAACTGGATTACCGGAAATCGCTGGTTTCGAACGACCGTTTCGTGGTGCGTAGCCTGTTGCGGCGGATATCCAGGGTCCGCTTCGAATTCCAGCAGGACATTTTTCGCTTGCCGGATGAAGAACTCGTGCTCAACGCGCTGATCACCGGCACCGCGGTCAACCGCAACGGCCGGCCCTGCGTGCCGGGCGAACTCGAAAAGCTGTTCAGCGCCGCCGAAGACGCCTGAGCCTTGCGGACAGGCTCGCCGGCGCGACGATCGCAAGGAATACTCGCCGCGTCGTGATCTTGTCCCGACGGATTACGGCGCGAGGCTCTTCGCCGGTATTCCGTACGCTGCAGTTTGTATTTGCATGCGAACCGGGACGCTGAGAAAATAGTCTTCATTTTCGGGAGATGATATGGGTTTATTATCCGGCAAGAAGGCATTGATCGTCGGCATCGCCAGCAATCGCTCTATCGCTTACGGGATAGCGCAGGCCATGCATCGCGAAGGCGCCGAACTCGCCTTCAGTTATGCCAATGACAAGCTCAAACCCCGAGTGGAGAAATTCGCCGCCCAATTCGAATCCAGTATCGTGCTTCCCTGCGACGTCACCATCGACGACGAAATCACCGGCCTGTTCGACCAATTGTCGGATCACTGGTCCAGCCTCGACGTGCTGGTGCACTCGGTGGCTTTCGCGCCGCGCGAGGCCCTGTCGGGCGACTACCTGAATAATCTCGATCGCGAGGGATTTCGCATCGCCCACGACATCAGTTCCTACAGCCTGGCGGCGCTGGCCAAGGCAGCCCGGCCGATGATGCAAAATACCCGAGGCGCGATCGTTACCATGTCTTACCTGGGCTCGGAACGCGCACTGCCGAACTACAACATCATGGGGGTAGCCAAGGCCAGTCTCGAGGCCAACGTGCGTTACCTGTCGGCGGCACTGGGTCCGGAAGGCATCCGCGTGAATTCGATATCCGCGGGACCGATCAAAACCCTGGCGGCGGCCGGTATAGGGGATTTCAAGAAGATTCTCGACGAGGTTGCCACCAATGCACCGCTGCGCAGAAACGTCACTATCGAGGACGTGGGCAACGCGGCGGCATTTTTGTGCTCGGATTACGCCGCCGGTATCACCGGCGAGAATATCTACGTCGATTCCGGCTATAACATCGTCAGTATGGGGGTGCTCGAGTAGCCGCCGTCGGCGGCGAGGGCTATTGCTCCTCCAGAGGCGTCCTGGTGACCTCCGCACGGCTGGTAATCAGATTGACCGTCGATCGGTACTCGGCTGCCGCTTCGGCCGTTTTAAGCCCTTCCAGGGCCTTCTCGTCGACGTTTGCGTCATTCGACATCACCGCGGACAATTCGACCACCACATATTCCCCTCCGGCCAGCACGAGGCCATCGTAAACCAGCCCCTGGTCGGGCTTCGGCATACTGAAAGCGAGATTGCGCACCGAGGCGTCGATATCGGCCTGATCGCGGGCGACGAAACCGCGGTCCGTGATCTTCGCATTCCATTTGCCGGCCAGCTCTTCCAGCGACTCGCCGTTTTTGAGCGCCGCCAGCGCTTCGCGACCGGTGGTGGTGGCCAGTTCGCGCATCTTGCTGCGCCTGAGATCCTCGAGCACGAGATCGCGAACTTCCTCCAGAGGCTGTTGCTGCGACGGACGATGCTCGTTGAGGCGGATAAATACGATTCGATTTTTATCCAGCTCGATACCCTCGCTATTCAGACCCTTTTGCAGCACCTCGTCGGAAAACGCCTGTTGACGAACCTTCGGCTCGGCGGCGATACCCTGGCCCGAAAAGCGGCTGAACCAGTCGCTGGTCTGCAATTTCAGCCCGAGTTGGTCGGCCGCCGGTAGCAGCGAATCCGGTTGTTCGTAGGCGAGATTGGAGACCGTTTCGATCAAATCGTAAATCTGGTTCTCTGCGCGTTGGGTCTTGATCTCGTCCTCGAGTTCCGCCTTGACCTCGTCGAACGGGCGTGTCTTCCCCCCCTCGATCGAATTCAGTTGGATCAGATGCCAACCGAAACTGGTCTTGACCGGTTCGCTGAGTTCGCCAACCTTCATCGAAAACAGCGCCGATTCGAAACTCGGCACCATGTCTCCTTTTTCGATCTCGCCCAGGTTGCCGCCGTCGGCGGCCGATGCCGGATCCTCGGAATATTCCTTCGCCATCTCCGCAAAGCTTTCTCCATCGACGATCCGTTTACGGATCTTCTCGATTTGCGCGAGCGCCTGTTCGCTGTTCGAATCGTCCGCCTTGATCAGGATATGGCTGGCGGTTCGGGTCTCGGGCGTGGTGTAGGCAGCGATATTTGCCTCGTAACGGGCGCGAACGTCCTTCTCCGGTACCTCGATCGATTTCTTGACGTTTTCCAGGCTGAGCTCGATATAGTCGATTTTCACCTCTTCCGGAGTCATGTAGCGCTCCTTCTGGGACTGGTAACGGCTTTCGATTTCCGCATCGTCGATCTCGATACTCGCCGGGTCGACGCTGTAGCCGAGCGTTCTCAGTTTGCGGGTCTGGTTGCGCAGGCTGGCGAACTGCTTTTGCTCCGCGGGCACCAGAAATGCGGTTGCTTCCAGTCCCGTCTGAAACTGCTGCCTCGCGCCATTGACTCTCATTTCCTGCTCGAAGCCGAGCGGCGAGTATCCCAGCGAACGGAGCTGGGCCTCGTAAACCTGGCTTTCGAATTTACCGTCGCGCTGGAACACGTCCATCGCTCGTATCATGCGGTTCAATTCGGCATCGCCGATTCGGTAGCGTTGCTTCTCGACGTACTGGCGCAGCGCGTTTTCCTCGATCATTTGATTGAGAACTTGCTCGCGCAGCATTTGTTCGGTACCGAAGGATGCGGGAATGCTGCCGCCGAACAGGCGGGACAGGCGCTGGCGATATCTGCTGTAAGCCTGATCGAGGTCCTGGGTGGTGATTTCCTGGCCGTTGACGGTCGCCGCGGGCGCGGCTTCGCCGCCGCCGAGATAGGAATTGACTCCCCACAGGGCGAAGGGGATGCTGATCAGGAAAATAACGCCGTAGGCAATCCAGCCAGTTACTTTTTCTCGAATTGCTTGCAGCATTTAATCTTCGGTCACTTATTCAGGTGCTGCCAAATTGAAGCGCTCGAATGAGAGCGCTTTCAATATTGGCGGAGTGGACGGGACTCGAACCCGCGACCCCCGGCGTGACAGGCCGGTATTCTAACCAACTGAACTACCACTCCAGATTAGGTGGTGGGTGCTGACGGGATCGAACCGCCGACCCTCGCCTTGTAAGGGCGATGCTCTCCCAGCTGAGCTAAGCACCCGGTGTCGCTAAAAAAGGGGCGCTAGTTTACTGCGTCCTTCAGAGCTTTGCCAGCCTTAAATGCAGGGACTTTCGAGGCTTTAATCTGGATGGTTTCTCCGGTACGGGGGTTGCGACCCGAACGAGCTTCGCGCTGCCTGACTAAAAAGGTACCAAAGCCGACGATCGTAACCTGGTCGCCTGATTTCAAAGCTTCCGTCACTGCCGCAATGACACCATCCACTGCACGCGACGCATCGGCTTTGTTCAAATCGGCACCGCTGGCAACAGCATCAATCAATTCGGATTTATTCATTAGATTTTTCCATTTGGTTAGGTTGATATATTTATAGCCCGAAGGGCGGACAGGCAACGTAAACAGATCTGTTTGTTGTGCTCTCTTCGGCGAGTATTTTACTCGCGACATCCCCCGTCCAGAGCGACGAATTAAACCAACAGCAGCCTTTACGGTCAACCACAAAAGCCCAAAAAGATTAAATAAGTCGCATTATTTCACTGCGCCGCTAGTGCGCCCTGACCCGCGAAGACTTCTTGTCCTTCTCTTTCGGTTTCGGCGTTTCGTCGTCGCTGCCCGATGCTTTCGGCAGCGGCGTCGGCTGATGCGCCAACGCCACTTCCAGAACCTGGTCGATCCAGCGCACCGGGATAATTTCCAGCTTGGCCTTGATGTTGTCCGGAATTTCCGCGAGATCCTTTTCGTTTTCTTCCGGGATCAACACCTTGGTGATACCGCCCCGGTGCGCCGCCAGCAACTTCTCCTTGAGTCCGCCGATCGGCAGCACTTCGCCACGCAGAGTGATCTCGCCGGTCATCGCAACCTCGGCCTTGACCGGGATACCGGTGAGCGCGGAGACCAGCGCCGTGCACATACCGACACCGGCACTCGGGCCGTCTTTCGGGGTCGCGCCCTCGGGAACGTGGATATGTATATCCTTGTTCTCGTTGAAATCCGGGTTTACACCGAGTATCGAAGCGCGGCTGCGAACCACGGTCATCGCGGCCTGGATCGATTCCTTCATGACATCGCCCAGCTGACCGGTCTGTACGAATTTTCCCTTGCCGTCGACCACCGCCGACTCGATCGTCAGCAGTTCGCCCCCGACCTCGGTCCAGGCGAGGCCCGTGACCTGGCCGACCTGATCTTTCTCGTCGGCCGATCCGAAACGGAAGCGTTTGACGCCGAGATACTTTTCGATGTTCTTGGCACTGACGGTGACCTTTTTGGTACTCGACTTCAACAGCATCGACTTGACCGCCTTGCGGCAGATTTTGGAAATTTCGCGCTCGAGGTTACGCACGCCGGCTTCGCGCGTGTAGCGCTGAATGATTTCGCGCACCGCGTTTTGCTTGATATCGATTTCCTCGGGCTTGAGACCGTTTTCCTTGATCTGTTTGGGGATCAGGTACTTGAGGGCGATATTGAGTTTTTCGTCCTCGGTATAGCCGGGAATACGAATGACCTCCATGCGGTCGAGCAGCGGCCCGGGGATGTTCATGCTATTCGAGGTAGCGACGAACATGGTGTCCGAAAGATCGAATTCGACCTCGAGGTAATGATCGGAAAAGGTGTTGTTTTGCTCCGGGTCGAGGACCTCGAGCAACGCCGAGGCCGGATCGCCGCGGAAATCCATCGCCATCTTGTCGATCTCGTCGAGCAAAAACAGCGGGTTACGAACCTTGACCCGTGCCAGGTTTTGAATGATCTTGCCCGGCATCGAACCGATATAAGTCCTGCGGTGACCGCGGATCTCGGACTCGTCGCGCACGCCGCCGAGCGACATGCGGGAAAACTTGCGGTTGGTGGCCCTGGCGATGGAGCGGCCGATCGAGGTCTTGCCCACGCCCGGCGGACCGACGAGGCACAAAATCGGGCCCTTGAGCTTGCGCACACGCTGCTGTACGGCGAGATATTCGAGAATCCGTTCCTTGACCTTTTCGAGACCGTAATGATCTTCTTCGAGCACCTTTTCGGCCTGCGCGAGATCGCGCCTGATCTTGGACTTTTTCTTCCAGGGCACGCTGACCAGCCAGTCGATATAATTGCGCACCACGGTCGCCTCCGCGGACATCGGCGACATCATTTTTAATTTGTTGAGTTCCGAATCGGCCTTTTCCCGGGCTTCCTTGGGCATACCCGATTCTTCGATCTTGTTTTGCAGATCCTCGACCTCGTTGGGCGCATCGTCCATGTCGCCGAGTTCCTTCTGGATCGCCTTCATCTGCTCGTTGAGATAGTATTCCCGCTGGCTTTTCTCCATTTGCTGCTTGACCCGGCCGCGGATGCGCTTCTCGATCTGCATCAGGTCGATCTCGCCTTCGATCTTGCTCATGATGTGCTCGATACGCTCGCGCGGATCCTGGATTTCGAGGATCTCCTGCTTTTCATCGAGTTTCAGCGACATGTGCGCGGCGATGGTATCGGCCAGGCGGCTGGGATCGTCGATCCCCGACAGCGAGGTCAGGATTTCCGGCGGAACCTTCTTGTTGAGCTTGACGTACTGGTCGAACAGGTTGAGCACCGAGCGCAGCAGCACCTCGGCCTCGCGATCGTCGACCGCACCGGATTTCTCCAGCATATTGATCGCCGCGGAGTAGTATTCGTTGGTTTCCAGCAGGCTGTCGACCACCACGCGCTCACCGCCCTCCACGAGCACCTTGATGGTCCCGTCCGGAAGCTTGAGCATTTGAAGAATCGTCGACAGGGTACCGATCTGGTACAGGTCTGCCTGGCCGGGATCGTCTACCTCGGCATTTTTCTGCGCCAACAGCAGGATTTTCTTGTTGTCGGCCATCGCCGCTTCGAGCGCGAGTATCGATTTTTCGCGGCCGACGAACAGCGGGATTACCATGTGCGGGTAAACCACCACATCGCGCAAGGGCAAAACGGGAATCAATTGCCGTTCCTGCGGTTCGGCGAGAAGATTATTCTGAAAGTCTGACATAGATGCCTCGGTACTGGTTGTCGGGACTATATGGGTGTCGACGGTTCGTTTTCAACCCGGCTCTCCGCCCCGCGCACGACCAGCTGAGGCTTAATCGTCAGAGGCCACCCGTTGCATATCGCCGCCCTCGTAAATCACGTAGGGCTGGGCATGGCCTTCGATAACCGCGGCGTCGACGACGACCTTGCTGACGTTTTCCATCGCGGGCAGGTCGTACATGATTTCCAGCAGGGTATTTTCGAGAATGGTGCGCAATCCGCGGGCGCCGGTCTTGCGTTCCATGGCTTTCCTGGCCACGGCAGCAAGCGAATCGTTGCGAAACTCGATCTCGCAGCCCTCGATTTCGAACATTTTCTGGTATTGCTTGGTGATCGCGTTCTTGGGCTCGGTCAGGATCTGCACCAGCGCGTTTTCGTCGAGTTCCTCGAGCGTCGCCACTACCGGCAACCGGCCGACGAATTCCGGGATTAGCCCGTACTTGATCAGATCTTCGGGCTCGACCTTGGCGATTACCTCGCCGAACAGGTCTTTCTTGTCCTTGCTCTTGAGGTCGGCGCCGAAGCCGATTCCGCCCTTCTCCGAGCGATTCAGTATGACCTTGTCGAGCCCGGCGAAGGCGCCGCCGCAAATAAACAGGATCTTGCCGGTGTCGACCTGCAGGAATTCCTGCTGCGGATGCTTTCTGCCGCCTTGCGGGGGAACCGACGCGATCGTGCCCTCGATCAGTTTCAGCAGCGCCTGCTGCACGCCTTCCCCGGAAACGTCGCGGGTAATCGACGGGTTATCGGATTTTCGCGAAATCTTGTCGATCTCGTCGATATACACGATTCCGGTCTGCGCCTTGTCGACGTCGTAGTCGCATTTCTGCAGCAATTTCTGAATGATGTTTTCGACGTCTTCGCCGACATAGCCGGCTTCGGTCAGGGTCGTCGCATCGGCGATCGCGAACGGTACGTTGAGCAGTCTCGCGAGCGTCTCGGCGAGCAGCGTCTTGCCCGAACCGGTCGGTCCGATCAGCAGGATATTGCTCTTGGAAAGCTCGATATCGTCCTTGACATGCCCCACTTCGAGGCGTTTGTAGTGGTTGTATACCGCTACCGAAAGCACCTTTTTGGCGCGACTCTGGCCGATAACGTATTCGTCGAGGACCTTGTAGATCTCGTGGGGGATCGGCAGCTTGCTCTCGGCGTCCTCGCCGTTTTCGTGGATTTCCTCACGAATGATGTCGTTGCAGAGGTCGACGCATTCGTCGCAGATAAACACCGAGGGCCCTGCAATCAGCTTTCTGACTTCGTGCTGGCTCTTGCCGCAGAACGAGCAGTAAAGCAGTTTTTCGTCCTTATTTTTGGATCTCTCGTCACTCATACACAACTACCGGAATCTTTATGCCCACGCTTTGATAATATTAGACCAAACCGCCAAGCACAACCGAAAAAACCGCTTTTTGATCAACGATTCACAGTTAAATCGGTAGACCGGGAGCTTATTCGTCGTCGGCTTTCTCGACCGGTTCGGTACGCGACGTCAGGACTTTGTCGATGATACCGTATTCGACCGACTCTTCGGCGCTCATGAAGTTGTCCCTTTCGGTATCGCGCTCGATGACGCTCTCCTTCTTGCCGGTGTGCGCGGCGAGCAATTTATTGAGCCTCGCGCGTACCGCGAGGATTTCCCTGGCATGGATCTCGAAATCGCTGGCCTGTCCCTGGAATCCGCCCAGCGGCTGGTGGATCATGACCCGCGAATGCGGCAGTCCGTAACGCTTGCCGTGGCTGCCGCCGGCCAGCAGGATCGCGCCCATGCTGGCGGCCTGGCCGGTGCAGAGCGTACTGACGTCGGGCTTGATGAACTGCATGGTGTCGTAAATCGCCAGTCCCGCGGTCACCGAGCCGCCGGGGCTGTTGATATACAGGGAGATATCCTTGTCGGGATTTTCCGACTCCAGAAACAGGAGCTGGGCGACGATCAGGTTGGCCATGTGGTCCTCGATCGGGCCGACCACGAAAATCACCCGCTCCTTGAGCAGGCGCGAGTAAATATCGTAGGCACGCTCGCCGCGAGCGGATTGCTCGACGACCATCGGTACCAGATTGGCCTGTATTTCCGGGTAACCGGACAGGATAGCGCTCAGCTCTGAACTACTGGGGTAATCTTTCATGGGTTAGCTTGCAACTCCTCGGTGAATTAGATGTTACCGTTCATCAAGTCTTCGAAACTCGCCTTTTTCTCGGTAACCTTTGCCTTGTCCAGGATGTGGTTGACCACCTGATCTTCAAGCACCATGTTCTCGATACCGGTGCGCGCCTGGCGGTTCTGCCGATAGTATTCCCTGACCTGCTCCGGCTGTTCGTAGGCGACCGCCATCTCCTCGATGGCTGCGTCGACAAGCGATTGATCCAGCTCGATTTTTTCCTGCCTGATGACTTCGCCGACCAGCAATCCGAGCTGCACCCGGCGGTTTGCCTCGGCGATGAACATGTGGTCGGGCAACTGGTTTTCGTCGACCGTGGCCGGATCCTGCCCCATACGCTGCGCCGCCTGCTGTCGCAGGGCCTTGATCTCCTCGCCGATCAACGCGGTCGGGGCGATGATTTCATTGTGCTCGAGCAGCCCCTCCATGACCTTGTTCTTGAGATCCATCTTGAGCCGTTCGTTCTTTTCCTTTTCCATGTTGGCGCGGATGTCGGTGCGCATTTTCTCGAGGTCGCCGTCGGCGATGCCGAAACTCCTGGCGAATTCCTCGTCGAGTTCGGGCAATTGCGGTTCCGACACGCGGCTAGCCCTGAGGGTGAATTTCGCGGTTTTGCCGGCGACGTCCTTACCGTGATAATCCTCCGGAAAATTGACCTCGACTTCCCGTTCCTCGCCCGCTTTTATACCTTCCAGGCCTTCCTCGAACTCGGGCAGCATCTGCCCGGCGCCGATTTCCACCGGCATGTCCTTGCCGCTGCCGCCCTCGAATATCTCGCCGTCGATTCGCCCCTCGAAGTCCACCGTCACCTGGTATCCGGATTTGGCCGCGGCATCGACTTCTTTCCAGGTCTTGCGCTGCTCGCGCAGCTTTTCGAGCATATCCTCGAAATCCGAATCGGTGATTTCGACCTGCGGTTTCTCGATCTCGATGGCTTCGAGTTCGAGCTTGTCGATCTCGGGATAGACTTCGAAGGTCGCGGTAAAGGACATGTCTTCCTTTTCTTCGCTGCTGATCGAGTCGATGCTGGGCATGCCCGCCGGGCGTACCTGCTCCTGGATCAGCGCTTCCTGGTAGCTGGATTCGATGACGTCGCCGATGACTTCCTGGCGCACGTGGCCGCCGAACTTCTGCTGCACCACCTTCAGCGGCACCTTGCCCGGCCGGAAACCGTCGATTCGCACCGTCTTGCTCAGGTCCCTGAGCTTCTTTTCGACCGCCTCGGTAACTCGCTCGGACGGGATCTGCACCGTCATCCTGCGTTCCAGGCCCTCGAGGGTTTCGATTGATACTTGCATGTCGGAGACTCGTGAATTTACTGAGAGATATTATCTAGATTAGCGCCGGTCGAAAGCGGCCGACCGCTTCGTGACGACAGTGTTGCAACACTGGGCGATGTCCAAAGTGGCGCGGATTATACCCACGTCGATGCAGGATGTCAGCCAATTTTTGCCCCTCCACGGCGACGCCCGCGGCGGCTTTCGGGTACCGATTGAACGCGGCCCCAGGCAATTTATCGAGGCCGGTGCATTTGCATTCGACGGGGCTGGTGCGAAAGGAGAGACTCGAACTCTCACATCGTAAAGATACCAGAACCTAAATCTGGCGCGTCTACCAATTCCGCCACTTTCGCAGTCGTTTCGTGCCTGCCTGATTACCGGACGCCGTGCCGCGCTCCGCGTCGCCGCGCGGAGTCGAAAACTAACGGCGCCTGCATCGCAGGCGCCGTGTGTATGGGGTGGACGATGGGGATCGAACCCACGACAACAAGAATCACAATCTTGCACTCTACCAACTGAGCTACGCCCACCATAATTTGGCACGCCCGGCAGGATTCGAACCTGCTACCCTCGGCTTAGAAGGCCGATGCTCTATCCAAATGAGCTACGGGCGCTTCGGATACCTCTCTCACGGCGTATTTTAGCCGATTGCTGCGTTGCCGCCGTGCTCGGATCCTCATGTATGTCTTTATACACTGCGGTCCTGCGCGCGGCGGCGCCTTGCACTCAACTAAAATACGCCGTGAGAGAGGCATCCTCCAGTTCAAATTCCGACCGGTCATCCTAAACCTTTTGTATCCCCGGATTGCCGCCGTAGGGGAGGCAACCTGGATTCGTCTTGCCGGCGATAATTCCATTAATATACGCGCCAATCGCGTATTCGGATGCCGGGAACCTGCCGTTTCCTCGAACCCCCGATATCCGGGGTGCAATGATAGCAAATTCCCGACAAAATTGGTCGGGGTGGAGAGATTCGAACTCCCGACCCACTGCTCCCAAAGCAGTTGCGCTACCAGGCTGCGCTACACCCCGTGTCACCCGCGCGGGCAAGGCGCGGAATCATACGCCTAAGCCGACAGGCCGTCAATTCGACCCGGTCTCTACTTTCGTCTCCAGCGGGTGCCCTCGGGGCCGTCTTCGATCTCGATGCCGGCGGCGGACAACCGGTCGCGTATACGGTCGGCCTCGGCCCAGTTCTTTTGCCCGCGCGCCTGCAGGCGTTCCTCTACCAGCGCCTCGATTTCGGCATCGTCGAGACCGCTCTCCCGGCCCGCCCGGGATTTCAGAAATGCCTCCGGATCGTCCTGCAACAGTCCGATCACGCCGCCGAGGTAACGCAACAGGCTGGCGAGTTCGTGAACCCGCTCGTCGCCGGCGCGCTTCGCGCGGTTGATATCGCGCACCAGGTCGAACAGCACGGCTACGGCGCCCGCGGTATTGAAATCGTCGCAAAGCGCCGCATCGAAACGCTGTTGATATTCGCTCTCGGCCGCTATCTCTGCGCTGCGCGTATCCAGCAACGCCGCGTACAGGCGCTGCAGGGCGGCGCGCGCATGGTCCAGCTGCTCCTCGGAATAGTTCAGCTGGCTGCGGTAGTGGCTGCTGACGATGAAGTAGCGAATTTCTTCGGCGCGATAACTCTCGAGTACGTCTCGCAGGACGAAAAAATTACCCAGCGACTTGGACATTTTCTCTTCGTTGACGCGCACGAAGCCATTGTGCATCCAGTAATTGACGAACTTTTCGCCGCTGCAGGCCTCGCTCTGGGCGATTTCGTTTTCGTGATGGGGAAATTGCAGGTCCTGGCCGCCGCCGTGGATATCGAAGTGATTACCGAGCAGGCTGGTCGACATCGCCGAACACTCGATATGCCATCCCGGCCGGCCCGGCCCGTAACGCGAAGGCCAGCTCGGTTCGCCCGGCTTGGCGGCCTTCCAGAGCACGAAGTCGAGCGGATCCCGCTTGCCGGGATCGACCTCGACTCGCTCGCCGGCGCGCAACTCGTCGAGCTTCTTGCCCGACAGGCGGCCGTACTCGGCAAATTTCGAGACCGAGAAATAAACGTCGCCATTGTCCGCCAGGTAAGCGTAGCCGCCTCGCTCGAGCTCCTCGATCATCCCGAGGATCGGTGTAATGGTCTCGGTGGCGCGCGGCTCGCGGTCGGGGCGCAGGACTCCGAGTGCGTCCGCGTCCTGGTGCATGGCCTCGATGAAGCGCCCGGTCAGGCTGTCGACTGCCTCGCCGTTCTCGCGCGCCCGGTTGATGATCTTGTCGTCGATATCGGTAATGTTTCTGACGTAGGTCACGTCGTAACCCAGGTGCTTCAGAAACCGGTAAACGACATCGAACACTACCAGTACGCGGGCATGACCGATATGGCAATAGTCGTAAACCGTCATCCCGCAGACGTACATCCTGACCTTGCCGGGCTCGATCGGTTCGAAGGCTTCCTTTTGCCTCGTCAGGCTGTTGTAGATGGTCAGCATATGTCGGTATCACGAGGGCCGCGTAAAAAAGGTGGATTCTAAAAGATGCACTCTGCGAGCGAAACTGTTTATTGCCGTCGACCGGCGCCTACCCCTCTCCCCTGCTTTCATCCGGGCCGCGAAATCAGTAGAATTCGCAGCCTTGGAAATTGGTGGAATGCTGATGAAAAAAATACTGCTCCCGATCGCGGTGGTACTTGCAGCTATTCTGTCGCTGATCCTTTATCCCAACTTCAAAGGTGAAAAATCAATGAATCAGACCCCTGCAGGCAATCCGACCGTGCTGATCGAAACCACCATGGGCAACATCACCGTCGAACTCGATATGCAAAACGCCCCCAATACCGGCGAGAACTTTCTCGCCTATGTCGACGACGGTTATTTCGTCGGCACCACTTTTCACCGCGTGATCCCCAATTTCATGATCCAGGGCGGCGGCCTTACCGCGGACATGCAGGACAAGCCCAGCGGACGTGCACCGATCCAGAACGAGGCCAACAACGGTCTCGAGAACGACCGCGGCACGCTGGCGATGGCGCGTACCGGCGACCCCCACTCGGCGACCTCGCAATTTTTCATCAATCTCAAGGATAACGATTTCCTCAATTTCACCGCTGAAACCGTGCAGGGCTGGGGATATGCCGTATTCGCCAGGGTGATCGACGGCATGGACGTGGTCGACGCGATTGCGCAGGTGCCGACCGGCAACAAGGGCGGCCATCAGAACGTGCCGCTGGAACCGATCACGATCACCGCGGTCAGCCGGCAGTAACCCGGACCGTCTTGGATGACGGGCGAAACGCTTTTCATCTCGGATTGCCACCTCGACAGCGGGCGGCCGGATATCACGCAGGCGCTGAGCGAATTTCTCGGCCGGCGAGCCGCGCGGGCTGATTGTCTCTACATTCTCGGCGACCTGTTCGAGGTCTGGCTCGGAGACGACGACCCGCTAGAGGCGCAGCAACCCGTGGTCGACGCACTGCGAAGCCTGGCAAAACGCATCCCGGTTTATTTCATCGCCGGCAACCGGGATTTTCTGCTCGGCAGCGAGTTCGCCGGGAGCGTCGGCCTGCAACTGCTCGACGAACCCCGGGTGCTGCAGCTTGACCGCCATCGCGTGCTGTTGATCCACGGCGATACGCTGTGCACGGACGATCACGATTACCAGCGGTTTCGCGCCCTGGTCCGGTCACCCGAATGGCAGGCCGAATTTCTCGCCCGACCGCTTGCCGAACGCCGGCAGATCGCCGCGCAATTGCGTAGCGAGAGCGCCGGCGCGATGGCGCAAAAGGCCGCCGAAATCATGGATGTAAACCTGCAGGCCGTCGAATCCTGCTTCCGGGAAAACGGGGTCGATACGATCATCCACGGGCACACGCACCGGCCGGCCGTGCACCGCTATCCCGGTGACCTGACCCGTTATGTTCTCGGCGACTGGAATCCGGGACCGAGCTTTCTCTGCTGGCACCCCGATAGAGGTTTCGACCTGCGGGATCCGCGCGTCTAGTTTCGCGCCGCGGAATTATCCGGCCCCGTGCCGTTGGCGTTGATTACCGGATCGGGTCGCCGATTTCCGCCCGCGCCGTTCGAGAGCCTCTAGCTCGGCGCTCTCGAAGCCGGCCTCGATGCGCGCGCTCCAGTTGAAGGGCCCGCGCAGGCCTTCCCCCAGGTATTCGTCGATCAGGGTTTTGAAGGTCGACATCGGTTCCAGGCCCTGCTGCCGGCATAACTCGCGGTACCAGTAATTGCCGATACGAACGTGCCCGATCTCGTCGCGGTAAATAACTTCGAGTATCTCCGCGGCCGCCGGATCGCCGAATTGACGAAAGCGCTCGACCATGCCGGGAGTGACATCGAGGCCGCGCGCTTCCATCACCCGGGGCACCAGCGCGATGCGATGCAACAGGTTGTCGCGGGTCTTGCAGACCATGTCCCAGAGGCCGCCGTGAGCCGAGAGGGCCCCGTAAAAACTGCCGCGTCGCCGCAGCTCGGTCTCGAGCATCGCGTAATGCTCCGCTTCCTCGGCGGCCACGCCGAGCCAGTCGCCGATATAGCTTTCCGGCACCTCGCGAAATCGATATACCGCATCCAGGGCGATGTTGACGGCGTTGAATTCGATGTGCGCGAAGGCATGCAACAGACGCAGGCGCCCCTCCTCGCTGGAAAAACTTCGCCGCGGCAGGTTTCGCGGATCGACCAGTCGCGGCAGCGGCGGCCTGCCCGGATCGTCGATGGGCAGGATCGGCGATACCGCATCGCGCGCCAGCACGCCCTGCCGCCAGTCCCGCAACAATCGCCGGGTCTGCTCGCACTTGGCCCGCGCATCGCGCTCGAGAATCGCGGCCTCGGCCCGCCGGTAGAGTTCAGGCATCCAGACCGCGCGACAGATCGGTAAAAATATCCTCCAGGTTTTCGAGACCCACCGCGACGCGAACCAGTCCCTCGACGATTCCGGCGCGCGCCTTGAGTTCGTCGCTGACACGGCCGTGGGTGGTCGTGGCGGGATGCGTGATCGTGGTTTTGACATCGCCGAGATTGGCGGTAATCGACAACAAGCGCGTCTCGTCGATGACTCGCCAGGCCGCCTCGCGGCCGCCCTTGACCACGAAAGAGACCACGCCGCCGAACCCCTGTTGCTGGCGAAGGGCGAGATCGTGCTGGGGATGGGATACGAGACCCGGGTGGTAGACCCGCTCGATCGCGGGGTGCTGGCTGAGAAAATCCGCCAGCGACTGCGCCTGCCGGGAAATCGCCTGCATCCGCAGGTTCAGCGTCTCCAGGCCCTTCAACGCGACCCAGGCATTGAAAGGGCTCAGGCTCGGCCCGGTGGTGCGCAGCACGCCGAAGATCTCCTCGCCGACCAGCTGCCCGGGACCGACCACGGCGCCGCCGACGATGCGCCCCTGGCCGTCCAGATACTTGGTGGCAGAATGCACCACCAGATCGGCGCCGAAGTTCAGCGGGCGTTGCAACGCCGGCGTACAGAAACAGTTGTCGACCACCAGCAGGCAGCCGTGCGCATGCGCCAGTTCCGCCAGGCCGGCGATATCGGCGATTTCCATCAACGGATTGGACGGGGTTTCCAGAAACAACAGCCGCGTATTGGCGCGGATGGCGCGTTCCCAGTCCGCGAGATCGGTCATCGCGACGAAGCTGGTTTCGATACCGTAGCGCGGCAGGTATTTCTCGAACAGCGTGGTCGTGGTACCGAATATCGACTGCGAACTGACGATGTGGTCGCCCGATTTCAATAGCGCCAGGCAAATGCTGGTAATCGCGGCCATGCCCGAGGCGGTCGCGACGCAGGCCTCGCCGCCTTCGAGCGCGGCCAGACGTTGCTCGAATGCCCGCGTGGTGGGATTGCTGAACCGGGAGTAAATGTTGCCGGGATCTTCGCCGGCGAAGCGCGCGGCCGCCTGGGCCGCATTTTCGAACACGAAGCTCGAGGTCGCGAAAATCGCCTCGCTGTGCTCGAGTTCTGCAGTACGTTGCTGACCGCTCCTGACCGCGAGCGTGTCAAATCCTAGATTGTCGTTGTTCACGGAGTTTCTCCATAATAGAAAAAACTCGGGAGGGAATGGGCACGGAAGGACTTCGGAACCACCCTCTTTAGCAAATTTGTTTTCGGATCCGTCCCCGGACCCTGGGCGCCTGCAAGCCGAGTAACAAATCGGCGCCGATCGCAGAAGATATTACCTCGCCCTAACCATGTCAAGCATCTCCGGGACGGTTTGTGCCGGATCCGGATCGGCGACCGCTTCCGGCGTTGCCGGGCGCGGGGCTCTAGCGGATCAGCACCAGGTCGTCGACCAGGACCTCGTCGAACAATTCGATCACCTCGTCGTTGGTCATGCGGATACAGCCGGCCGACACCGGCTGGCCGATGCGTTTCTCGTCGCTGGTGCCGTGTATGTAGATGTAACGCGAATAGGTGTCGTTATCGCCGCCGCGATTGACGCCCTCCTCGAGGCCGTCGAGCCACAGGATCCGCGAGGTGATTTCATCCTTTTCGCGGTTATCCAGGTTGCCGGCTATCCTGCCGGTGGGTTCGCGCGCCTCGAACACCATGCCCCGCGGTTGCCCGCCGCCGATTTTCTGCCGGATGCGGTGAATACCGAAGGGCGTGCGGAAGGAATCGCTGCGATTGCCGATGCCGTTAGCGGCAGTCGAAATCGTATAGCTGCGGTTGTTTTCTTCGTCGGTATCCAGCCAGTGCAAACGTTGCGCGGCGGAATCGACGTAAATGATCGGCCGCTGGTCGGCGAGCGCCGGGTTGCCGTGCAGCCTGGGCGCGATTTCCCGATTGATATCCTGCCAGCGCATCAGGCGTTGTTGTGCAGTTCCATCCCGATCACGGTAACCTGCTCCTCGCCGTTATCCTTCGCCGAGTCGCTTCTCAAGTGACTGATTTTATTAAGGTATTCGTCATCGACGGTCTTCGTGACATACTTGCCGTCGAAGCAGGAGCAATCGAATTTCTTGATCTGCCGGTTGCCCTTTTGCACCGCGTCGACGAGGTCTTCGAGGTCCTGGTAAATCAGCCAGTCCGCGCCGATGTACTCGGCGATCTCCGCCTCGCTGCGGTCGTGGGCGACCAGTTCGTCGGCCGCGGGCATGTCGATCCCGTAGACGTTCGGATAGCGCACCGGCGGCGCCGCCGAGGCGATGTAAACTTTCCTGGCGCCGGCCTCGCGGGCCATCTGGATGATTTGCTGCGAGGTGGTGCCGCGAACGATGGAATCGTCGACCAGCAGCACGTTCTTGCCCTTGAACTCGATATCGATCGGGTTCAGTTTCCGCCGTACCGATTTCTTGCGCATGGTCTGGCCCGGCATGATGAAGGTGCGGCCTATATAACGGTTCTTGATGAACCCCTCGCGAAACTTGACGCCGAGATGAAACGCGAGTTCCATCGCCGCGGGGCGGCTGGTGTCGGGGATCGGAATCACCACGTCGATATCGTGATCCGGCCTTTGCCGCTGTATCTTGCGCGCCAGCTTGACGCCCATGCGAAGGCGGGCCTTGTAAACATAAATATCGTCGATGATCGAATCGGGGCGCGCGAGGTAGACATACTCGAAGATACACGGCCTGAGCTTCGGATTCGCGGCGCACTGGCGACGGTGGACGTTGCCGGAGCTATCGATGTAAACCGCCTCGCCGGGCTGCAGGTCGCCGATCAGTTCGAAGCCGGAGGCCTGCAGGGCCACGCTCTCGGAAGCGATCATGTATTCCGGGCCATCGCTGGAATCGCGCTTGCCGTAGACCACGGGACGAATGCCGTGGGGGTCGCGGAAACCCAGTATGCCCTTGCCGGTCAGCATCAGGACGACGGCGTAGGCGCCCTCGATCCGTTTGTGGGTCTCGGTCACGGCGGTGAAAATTTCGTCGGGAGTCAACTTCAGGCTGCCGCAGCGCTGCAGCTCGTGGGCGAAAACGTTGAGCAATACCTCGGAATCGGACTCGGTATTGATGTGGCGCAGATCCGACTGATAAAGCTCCGCCTTGAGTTGCTCCATGTTGGTCAGGTTACCGTTGTGGGCCAGGCTGATGCCGTATGGCGAATTGACGTAGAACGGCTGCGCCTCGGCTGACGACGAACAGCCGGCGGTCGGGTAGCGGACGTGTCCGATACCCATATTACCGGTCAGCTTGAGCATGTGGCGGGTGTGGAACACGTCGCTGACCTGGCCGTTATCCTTGCGCAGATTCAGCTTCTTGTTCTGGTCGCAGACCACGATTCCGGCCGAATCCTGTCCGCGGTGCTGCAAAACCAGCAAGGCATCGTAGATTGTCTGCGCCACTTCCTGATAGCTGACGATTCCGACTATTCCACACATATTGCTCTACCTGGGTTGTAACCCGTTCAGAATTTGAAGCTGTCCGCGGCGGTGTCGGGAATGATTCCCTTGAGCCACCCCGCCAGTTGCTGGAAAAATCCGATCATCGCCGAATCCTGCCACCAGGACGCCTCGGGCATCGGCGTCAGGCTGGCCAGCAATACGATCATGGTGACGATCAGTACGCCGCGGGCAGCGCCGAAAATGACGCCGAGCGCCTTGTCGGTGCCGCTGAGGCCGGTTCGATTTACCAGCTGATTCATAATAAAGTTGATGATAGCGCCGATTACAAGGGTGCTGATGAATAAAACCGCGAACGCGGTGATATTACGGATCGTCGGCGCACCGACGTAAGGTTCGAGTATTTCCGCCAGCGGGGCGAAGTATCGAAACGCGAGGATGCCCGCGACGATCCAGGTAATCAGCGAAATCGTCTCCTTGACGAAACCGCGAATGACACTGATCAGCGCGGACAGCACGATGATCACGATGATGACGACGTCCAGCCAGCTCATCCGCCTGCTCTCGCCGCAAGCCGTATCGGGGGCCGAGTCCCGGGGCAACAGTCGCTCAAGGCTTTCCTCCGGACAAAGAAGCGCAGATTATCTTTCATACTTCATAATAATGCCATCGATGTCGTGCTTGGCCTTGATCTTGTTTTGCGCCACCCGGGTCTGTTCGCGGTTCAGGAAAGGCCCGAGCCGGACCCGATAACTATCCTTGCCCTGGTACTCGAATCGCTCGATGAATACCGCGGCGATATTGGACTTGCGCAGTTTGTCGCGCTGCTTGAGCGCCTTGTCGCGATCCTGAAAGCTGCCGACCTGCAATACCCAGCTCTCGCCGCCGGTCCTGGTGGCGGGCTCGGGCTCGGGCTCGGCTGAGGTCTGGTTCCCGGATGCGGACGTCGCCTTCGCCGTCCGGGCAGGCTCCTCGGCGGCCCCGGTCCCCGTCTGATCGGCCTGGGGGTCGGAACTCTCGTCGACGAAGCGTGACTCGAGCTCGGGCACATCGTCGACTTTCGACTGCAATTCGACGATTTTCGGCTCGAATTCGGGATTGGCGGTAACCAGCGGTTGCGGCGGGATCACCACCTCGTCCTTGTTTTTGCGCATCCCCGAACCGTCGAGGATCATCGGCAGGAAGATGACCGCAAGCGCGAAAATAACGATCACGCCAACCAGGCGATTTTTAATATTCGGGTCCATATTGGTTCAATTCACGGGAATCGGGTAACGCACGCAGGAGCAGTTCGACAGTAACGAAGGAGCCGGTGGCCAGCATTATATCCTTATTGCCCAAAGATGACAGTGCATGAGCCAGCGCGGCGGCCGGATTTTCGAATTGCGCCTCGATTTCGGCCGCCGAACCGATTCTTTCCCGCAACCGATCGGCATCGAGGCCGCGGTCGCAGTCCAGCGAGGTCAACCACCAGGCGTCGACTGTCGGCGCCAGCGCAGCGACGAATTCCCGCGGCAGCTTGTCTTCGAGCATGCCGAGCAGCACCACGATGCGGCCCTGCTCCGGCCTGATTCGCTCCAGGCTGGCGGCCAGAACCCGGGCGGCGTCGGGGTTGTGTCCGACGTCCAGATACAGGCTGCCGGCGAGCGGACTGCGCACGGACTCGAATCGGCCGGCCACCCGCATACCTCGAAAATACGCGTTTATCTGCTCGGGCCGATAATCGTCGAGCGACAGGATCTGCGACAACCCGGCGATCACGCCGGCCAGGTTGAGTTCCTGGTGGGCCCCGGGCAGCACGCAATCGATCTCGATTTCGCACTCGGCGGACTGCCAGCGGAATCGCCCGTCAGTTCCCGGCAAGACCCGGTAATCCCGGCCCAGCTGCAGGCAGTCGCACCCGCGCCGCTCGATTTCGTCGAGTACGGATTGCGGCGGGTCCGGATCGTTCAATACGACCTTGATACCGTCGCGCAGCACGCCGGCTTTCTCGAATCCGATTTGCTCCCGCCCCTCGCCGAGCCAGGCCTGGTGATCGATGCCTATCGGCGTCAGGTGAACGAGATCGGCATCGATGATATTGACCGCGTCCAGCCGGCCGCCGAGGCCGACCTCCAGCAGTGCGTAGTCGGGCTGCCATTGCTGGAACAGGTAAAGCGCCGCCAGGGTGCCGAATTCGAAATAAGTCAGCGTGGTCCCGCCGCGGGCCTCCTCGACTGCGGCGAAAGCCGCGCAAAGCTCGCTATCTCCGACCGCTTCGAGATTGCGCTTGATACGCTCGTTATAACGCAACAGGTGCGGCGAGGTATAGCTCGCGACTTCGAAACCGGCCTGCCGCAGCCAGGTTTCGTAAGCGGCAACCGTGGATCCCTTGCCGTTGGTGCCCGCAACCGTAATTACGTTGCGCGCAATCCGCTCCAGGCCGAGTCGATCGCCGACCCGCCGCACGCGATCGAGCCCCAGGTCGATGGCTTTGCCGTGCAACTGCATTTGCCATTCGAGCCACTGGTCGAGAGTATCGAAACGCATCGGCGAGGCCGGAAAACCGGATCTTACTGGGGCCGCGCCTGCCCCATCATCATGGTGCAAAGCGAGCTGATCTTGTCGCGCATCTTGCGACGGTCGACGATCATGTCGACGGCGCCGTGGTCGAGCAGGAATTCGCTGCGCTGAAAGCCCTCGGGCAAGGTCTCGCGAACCGTCTGCTCGATGACCCGCGGCCCGGCAAATCCGATCAGCGCCCCGGGTTCGGCGATATGAATGTCGCCGAGCATGGCAAAACTCGCCGATACCCCTCCCATGGTGGGATCGGTGAGCACGCAGATATACGGCAGTCCGCGTCTCGAGAGGCGTGTCAGGGCGGCACTGGTCTTGGCCATTTGCAGCAGCGAAAACAGGGCTTCCTGCATGCGCGCGCCGCCGCTGGCGGTAAAGCACACCAGCGGTATTCCGTGCTCCACCGCGGCGTTTGCCGCGCGCACGAATTTTTCACCGACCACGGATCCCATCGAACCGCCCATGAACCGGAATTCGAATGCCGCGGCAACCATTTCCACGCCCGTCACGGTTCCGCGCATCACCACCAGGGCATCTTTCTCGCCGGTTTGTTTCTGCGCCTGGCTAAGGCGTTCGCGATAACGCCGGTCGTCCCGGAATTTGAGAATGTCCTCGGCTTCGAGTTCGGCACCGATTTCGCTGCGCTCTTCCTCGTCGAAAAACGATTCCAGCCGGCGGCGCGCACCGATACGCATGTGAAAGTCGCACTTGGTGCAAACTTCCTGGTTACGCTCGAGTTCGGCACGGTAAATAATCGCATCGCAGGAATCGCATTTTGCCCACAGGCCCTCGGGCACGTTTTTCTTATCGTTGCCGCCCGAAGTTCTGATTTTCGAGGGTAACAACATTTCGAACCAGTTCATGCAATGCTCCAGTTAACGGGACCGGTGGAACCGATCGGGTTATGCGTCATAGCCATCGCCGCGTCTGACCTGCTCGATGAAAGCCTCGACCAGGCCGGCGTTTTTGATCCCACTGGAATCTTCCACGCCGCTGCTCACATCCACCCCCCAGGGTTTGACACGGGAGATAGCCTCGGCAACGTTCGACGGATTCAAACCACCCGCCAGAACCACGGGATAAGCGAATGAAGTGGGGATTTTCGACCATTCAAATGTATCACCAGAGCCACCCAGGCGTCCAGCGGCGTTGCTGTCGAGCAGGAAACCCTGCGCTGTCTCGAAACGCGCGGCATACTGCAGCGGATCGTCGATGCTGCCCATCGGAATCGCCTTCAGATAGGGCAGCCCCCAGGCCGCGCAAAACTCTTCCGACTCGTTGCCGTGAAACTGCAGGCAATCCGGCTTGACGCGATGCAAAACTTGCGCGATCAGGTCCTCGCTGTCGTCGAGAAACACCGCGGTCGCGGTGACGAAAGGCGGCAGCGAGTGCCTGATTTCGATCGCCCGGTCGAGGGAAAGCGCGCGTGAACTCGGCGGATGCATCATCAATCCAATCGAATCTGCGCCCGCCGCCGCGGCATGCCGCGCATCCTCGATCCGGGTGATTCCGCAGATTTTAACTCGTGTACGCTGTTTCATGGCCCGAATAATACGGGTTTTTTGCCCCGCGTGGGCAGCTTATATCGAGATTCGTACCAGGCACGCAAAAGGTACAAACCCGCGGCGGAGGCGGTTACATCCGCGAGATTACGGTCCCGCGCCGCAAAAACCCCGCGGAACCACTCGCGGTCCTGCTCGCCCTTGCCGACGGCAATCAGGCTGCCGGCTATATTGCGAACCATGTGGTAAAGGAAAGCATTGGCCTTGACGTCCAGGATAATCAACTCGCCGTGCCGCTGAACGGAAATTTCCTGCACTTCGCGTTGCGCGGATTTGGCCTGGCAGCCGACGGCGCGAAAGCTGCTGAAATCGTGCTCGCCGAGCAGCAACTGGGCGCAATCGTGCATCGCCTGGTGATCGAGTGGCCGGTGTTCCCAGCTCGCGCGGTCGTGGAAGATAGCGCTCGGCACCGGAGAATTGACGATCAGGTAACGATAGGCACGGGCGCGGGCGCTGAACCGGGCGTGGAAATCGTCGTCGACCGGCACTACCCAGAGCAGGCGAATGTCGGCTGGCAAGCGGCAATTGGTGCCGAGCACCCAGGCGCGTTCACTGCGCTCGGAGTCGCTTTCGAAATGAGCGACCTGTTCTATCGCATGTACTCCGGCGTCGGTGCGTCCGGCGCATACCAGCTCGACGGGATGGTTGGCGACGAAGCCGAGCGCTGACTCCAGATGCTGCTGGATCGATGCGCAGTGCGGCTGGCGTTGCCAGCCGCAATACGCGCTTCCCGCATATTCGACTCCGACCGCGTATTTCATGCGCACGCGGTGTGAGCGCCCGCCGCCGGCATCCGGGTCCGGCCACAGGGCTGCTGTAGACAGTGTTTATCGGGTATCACGATTGCGGCGATTCGCGTGCAGAAAAACGAGGAGCGGAGTCTAGCAAAAACCGCGACTGCTTTGCGGGCCAATTTACGCGCCCGCGGTCCGGCCAGGCTCGGGAGAGGATCTCTCGAGCCTAGATCTGTTCCAGCAGTGCCTGCGCCTCTTCCTTTTGCGCATCGTTGCCTTCGGCGATGACTTCCTCCAGGCTGCCGCGGGCGCCTTCGGTATCGCCCATGTCGATGAACGCGCGCGCCAGATCGAGCTTGGTCGACACCTCGTCCACGTCGTCCGGCAACATCAGGTCGTCGATATCGTCGAGATCGGCAGCATCGGCTACCGCGGTCGGCTCGTCGAAGTCGCCGGGCGCGAAAGTACCGGTCCTGGCTTCCTCGTCGTCATCCTCCATGTCGACATCGATCGACAGGGAATCGTCGTCGCCGGCGGATTCCACCAGTGCCGTGGGCTCTTCGAAATCGTCGGCGCCGAAATCGAGTATCGATACATCCTCGTCGTCGTCGATATCCCCGTCGTCATCCGTCGGCAGCTGCAATTCACCGGTATCCAGCGACGGATCGTTGAGATCCATGATTCCGGTATCGTCCATACCGAGATCTATGCCCTCGTCGTCATCGCTTTCGGAATCGTCGCCGCCGAGCAACGAGGCTTCCAGCTCATCGGAAGACACCACCGCGGTTGCTTCCAGGAAATCGTCGGCACCGTCTTCTTCGGGCACCTCCAGTTCGATCGAATCCTCGATTTCGTCACCGCCGTCGTCGTCATCCGCGAAACCCAGGTCTTCACCGAGATCGAAATCGGAGGGATCGTCGTCGGTGGTGCCGTCATCGAGGTCGAAATCCATCGCCATGTCGAGTTCGTCGTCTGCCTGGTCAGCCGATTCCCCGGCGCCGACGGTATCTTCGTCGTCTATCGAAAACTCGAGTTCGTCGCCGATATCATCGGGCAAGTCGAGGCCGCTGTCCTCCGGCTCTTCCGCCCGCTGATTCAGATTCGTTTCGTCGTCCTCGCCGAGGTCGGGGAAATCGCCGACTTGCTGGACCACCTGGGTGGCCGCGACTTCTTCCTCGCCCAATTCCGGCAACTCGTCGACTTGCTGGATGACCTGGGTAGGCGGTAAGCTGTCGTCGTCACCCCCCGATTCGTCTTCGTTGAAATCCCCTCCGGTATCGTCGGCGCCGAGATCGAAATCGGTAGTCGAGAAGCTGGTATCGTCATCATCGGCGCCGAGATCGAAATCAGCCTCCTGGGGGTTGGCGATCTCCAGATCCGCGGCACTCAGATCACTGTCCTTGGCCTCCGAGAACAGCGGATTGTCTGGCGCCAGTTCGTAGCCCATGATTTGCACGCGATCCCAGTAACGTGTCGCCGCATCGCCCATCGACTTGAGTTTTTCCGCTTCCTTGACGAAAGCCGATTCGTTCTTGGTCGCGAAATAGGTATCGAGCAGTTTCGAGCGGTAATCGGCGCGATCCGGATTATCGGTCAGGCTGCTGTTGAGTAATTCCTCGGCATTGTCGTACAGGCCATAGGCGAGGTAGACATCGACCTCGTTGAGCACGTCGTCCTGTTCGGCGGGCTCTGCCGTGGCCGCCGGAGCGGGTGCTTCGGGCTCCGGCATATCGGTTGCCGAAATGATCGAGGTCTGCGCAAAATCATCCTCGGCTTGGGGCGGCACTTCGGCGGTAACTTCCGCCGTCGAGGTCATCGTATCCAGTTCGTCGGCGGACGGGATATCCTCGTCCGACGGTGTCTTGATGTCGGTATCTTCGGGGAGTTCGACATCCGCGAGATGAATCGGGGTCAGTTCTTCTTCGTCGTCGGCGAAAAGATCCTCGTCGCCGCTCGCGGTTATCGTCGATTCGCTGTCACTGCTGTTTTTTTTTCTCTTGATTACCAGCAGGGCCACCAGGAGCAGGACTACCCCGCCGAGCGCGGCGAGCGTAATCGGGTCGCTGAAGATTCCGCCCATAGAAGGCATCGACGGAATCATGTCGGCGGCGCCGGCCGGGAGAATTCCATCCAGGAAGGACGGCTCGCGTTTCGTCTGTTCGGTTACTATTACGGGCGCCGGCGGAGTGGTCTGCTGTGCGGCCTGTCCCTGGTCGTCCGACTGCCCGCCGGTGGCGGCTTCTTCGCCCTCGTCGGCGGCCATCCCCTCGGTGGAACCCATTTCGGCGGCAGGCGCCTGCCCGGCAGCTTCGTCTTCGACCATGCCGCCTGCAGTTCCCTCGTCGCTGACCATGCCGTCGTCGCTGGCCGCCGGGGCTTTCGCAGCCTCTTCCTCGGCCTGGGCCGCGGCCTCTTCGGCAAGTAATTCCTCGATGAGCGCATCCTCGCTGGACTCCACCTTCCCGTTACCCGCTTCAGCCGGTGGTTCCTCGACAGGCTCGCCACCTTCGGATGCTCCAGCTTCCGGTTGCTGGGCGGACTGATCGGCCTGCAGCCTGGCCAGGCTGTCATCCTCGATCTCGACCATTTTTTGCAGTTCTTCGACCTTGGACAGGCGTGCCTGGAGATCCGAGATACGCGATTCGAGTTCGCGATTCTCGATTCGGGAGGCCTCGAGTTCTTCCTCGGCCATCGCCAGCTTGGTGCGTAACTCTTCAACCTCGGCACCATCGCCGGTTCCCGCCGAATCGCCGCCGCCGTCGGCGGGCAACAGCAGGCTCAATTCGCCACCAGACTCGCCGGTATCGGCGGTCTCGCCGCCGGCGGATTCGGTGGATTCGGCGGACTCGCCCTGATCGACCGCGGCCGTCGTCGAAACGCCGGTTACCCGTGCGACATACTCGTCCCACAGACCATTCTGGACCAGGACTTCCGCGTAGGCTTCCTGCTCACCCATGGCATCGAGTTCGGCGGCATCGGGAGCGCGCAGAATCGCGCCCTCCTTCATATTGTTGATATTACCGTCATTGAAGGCATCCGGGTTGGCGCGCTGAAAGGCGAGCATAACCTGCGACATGCTGTGACGGTCGTCCTTATAGAGCTTGGCGATACTCCAGAGGGTGTCGCCCTTATTGACGTATACCTCCTGGTCGAGGCCGGTCTGCGAACTGGAGGGCGTGTACTGGTAACTGCTCGAGTCGGCTATCGGCTCGGGCTCCGGTTGGGCTACCGGCTCGGGCGTCGCGATCTCGTTGCCAGAGCCGTCATCCGACAAGGCGATCGGCTCGCTGAGCTGCTCGCCGGTTTCGGCAGACTCGGCGGATTCGGATTCCATGGTGCTGGTCACGCCGGTCTGCTCGACGATATCGCTGACACTCGATTCGTCGCTGATCGGTGCGGCGGCCTGCTGGCTGGCAGGCTCTACGGGCGGCGGCTGATCGGCATAGAACGGCGGGTCGAGCAAGACCGTGAATTCGCGCAGTACCCTGCCCTTGGCCCAATCGGCCTCGATGAGGAAATTCAGAAAGGGTTCCTTGACGCCGTCCTTGGTGGACACCACGATGACGGCCTCGTCGCCGGCCTCGTTCTTCCTGACGGAAAAACGCAGGTCCAGAAGATTGCGCGGGCGTGCCAGGCCGGCGCGGGAAAATGCTTCGCGGGAAGCGAGGCTGACCAGTAAATCGTCGATCTCGCCGGGACGGGCGGAAATAACCGGGATCTCCGCTTCTAGCGGCTGGTTCAGGAATGACTTGACTTCGATCTCACCCAAACCCAAGGCGAGCGCGTTGGTCGGCAAGATCGCCGTTAGCCACAATGCAACTATTAGTCCCAGATTACGCACGTTATAGTCTCCCAGCTCCCCGACCTATTTGTTATAAAAGTGCCTTAAATTCCATGCACCTATGATTGCAGCCAGAGAATTTACTTTAAAGAAAGCACTTTCACAAGTAGATGTAAATACAGATTGTAGAAAAGATTTTAGCAAAATCTCTAAAACATTCACGAAATTATTGGTGAGCCCTGAAATCGCACTTTCCACGGTCTATCCCGCAGGGCCGCGGGAACGACGGTACGGAGCTTGTTGCAGGAGGCTTATAGCATAGCTAAACAATTGATTCCAATCGAAATACCCTGTTCTTCGAACCCTGTCACCTGGACCCCGAAAAAGGCTTCCGAGCGCCGTTTAAAGCAGGCCAGGCCGCGAATTCCCGCCAGAATAAGGCCCCGAGACCGGCGCCGATACCCGCAAACGCGTCGAATCCGGCCTTAACGGCCGCCTGGAATATGAAATATTTCCCAAAAAGGCTTTTCCCGGCGAGAACCTGACCGCCTCATCGAGGTTCGCGATCCGCTCGCCTAGCGTTGTTGCAAAATGTTCAGCATCCGGCGCAACGGCTCGGCGGCGCCCCACAGCAACTGGTCGCCCACGGTAAAAGCCGCCAGATATTCGCCGCCCATGTTCAGCTTGCGCAGTCTGCCGACCGGTATGTCCAGCGTGCCGGTTACCGCTGCCGGCGACAATGCATCCAGGGTTATCTGCCTGTCGTTTTCGAGCACCCGCACCCAGTCGTTCGAGGCCGCAAGCATTTCGTGGATCTCGTCGAGCGGCACATCCCGCTTGAGCTTGACGGTCAGCGCCTGCGAATGACAACGCATCGCGCCGACGCGCACGCACAGCCCGTCGATCGGGATCTGGTCGTCGCCGCGTCCGAGGATCTTGTTCGCCTCGACGCCCGCCTTCCACTCTTCGCGGCTTTGCCCGTTGTCGAGCTGCGCGTCGATCCAGGGGATCAGGCTGCCGGCCAGCGGCACGCCGAACTCCTGGCACGGAAAATCCGCCGCGCGCAACTGCTCGGTAACCCGCCGATCGATATCGAGGATCGCCGATGCGGGATCGTCCAGCCGATCGGCCACACTTCGATAGAGACTGCCCATGCCGGCGATCAGCTCGCGCATGTGGCGGGCGCCGCCGCCGGAAGCAGCCTGGTAAGTCATTACGCTCATCCAGTCGACCAGTTCGTGCTCGAACAGGCCGCCCATGGCCATCATCATCAGGCTAACCGTACAGTTGCCGCCGATGAAATCTCGGCAGCCGCCGTCGAGCGCCCGGTCGATGACCTTGCGGTTAACCGGGTCGAGAATGATGATACTGTCGCTTTCCATGCGCAACGCAGAAGCCGCGTCGATCCAGAATCCCTGCCAGCCGCTGCCGCGCAGATCCGCGTAAACCTGCTTGGTGTAATCCCCGCCCTGGCAGCTGACGATCGCATCCATGGTTTTCAGTTGCGCAAAATCGCCTGCATCCTGAAGCGGCGGTACCTCGCGGCCTATATCGGGCCCCGGCTCGCCTGCCTGCGAGGTGGTAAAAAATACCGGTTCGTCGATACGATCGAAATCGCGCTCCTCGAGCATGCGTTGCATCAACACCGAACCGACCATACCGCGCCAGCCGACAAAACCTACTCTTTTCATGTTTCAATCTCCGCCGGGCCATTCATTTCCCGTGTTCACCGAGCGCCGCCACCACGGCATCCCCCATTGCCGCGGTACCGACTGACTCGCCGTCGCCGGCGATGTCGGCGGTGCGCAGTCCCCGATCGAGCACCGTGCCAACCGCTTCTTCGATCGCACTTGCGAGTTCGGTTTGTCGCAGGCTGTAACGCAGCATCATAGCCAGGGAAAGAATCGTCGCCAGCGGGTTGGCGAGGCCCTTGCCGGCGATGTCGGGCGCCGAGCCGTGCACCGGCTCGTAAAGGCCCTTGCCGTTTTCGTCCAGCGATGCCGAAGGCAGCATGCCGATGGATCCGGTCAGCATCGCCGCGGTGTCCGAGAGAATATCGCCGAACATGTTGCTGGTGACGATGACATCGAATTGCTTCGGCGCTCGCACCAGTTGCATGGATGCGTTGTCGACATACATGTGGCTCAGCTCGACGTCGGGATAATCGCCGGCGACCCGCTCGACCACCTCGCGCCAGAGCTCGGATACCTCGAGGACGTTGGCCTTGTCGACCGAGCACAGGCGGCGGTTGCGCAGCATCGCGGCCTCGAGCGCCGCGCGCGCGATGCGCTCGACTTCGTGCTCGGCATAGACCAGCGTGTTGTAGCCCTGGCGTTCTCCGTTGTCGAGTTCTCGAATACCGCGCGGCTCGCCGAAATAGATACCGCCGGTCAGCTCCCGCACGATCAGGATATTGAGCCCCGAGACCAGCCCGGGCTTGAGGCTGGACGCCTCGGCGAGCTGCGGGTACAGGATCGCGGGTCGCAGGTTGGCGAACAGGTCCAGCGACGAGCGCAACTGGAGCAAGCCTTTTTCCGGCCGCAGCTCGCGCGGCAGCGAATCGTACTGCGGCCCGCCGATCGCGCCGAACAGGATGGCGTCCGCTTGCCGGCAAATTTCCAGGGTCTCGTCGGGCAGCGGTTTGCCGGATTGATCGTAGCCCGCGCCGCCGATGGCCGCGGGTTCGAGCTCGGCGTCGAAACGGAACTGCCGCTGCAGGCATTCGACGACCTTGACGGCCTCGGCGACGATTTCCGTTCCTATGCCGTCGCCTGCGAGTACTGCAATCTTGTGAGTCATGGTTTTATCCTATTTCAGCCAGGGCATCGACTGGTAATACTGCTGCTCGAATTCGCGGATCTCGTCGGCATGCTGCATGGTCAGGCCGATATCGTCGAGGCCGTTCAACAGGCAATACTTGCGGAACTCGTCGATTTCGAATCTCATCTCCTCGCCGTCGGGAGTGCGCACCAGCTGGTTCTCGAGATCCACCGTCAGCCGGTAACCCTCGTTCTGCGCGACCGCGGCGAACAGCCGATCGACCTCTTCGCCCGTCAGCGCCACGGGCAGCAAGCCGTTCTTGAACGAATTATTGTAAAAGATATCGGCGTAGCTCGGTGCGATGACGACCTTGATACCGAAATCGAGCAGCGCCCAGACGGCGTGCTCGCGTGACGAGCCGCAAGCGAAGTTTTCGCGCGCCAGCAAAATCTGCGCCTGCCGGTAGGGTTCGCGATTGAGCACGAAATCCGGATTCTTTCGCCGGGCCTCGTTATCCTGCCCGGGTTCGCCGGGGTCCAGGTAGCGCC
Organism: Gammaproteobacteria bacterium; assembly: GCA_050118655.1. Taxonomy (GTDB): domain Bacteria; phylum Pseudomonadota; class Gammaproteobacteria. The sequence continues at coordinate 45,852 of JASFKL010000001.1, forward strand.
AGTCGTCGAACAGGTTGATACCGAAGCCGGAGCGTTTGATCGACTTCAGGTATTGCTTCGGAATAATCGCGTCGGTATCGATATTGGCGCGATCGATCGCGGCGACGATGGCGGAAAAGGTTTCGAATTTATCCATTACGACCTCGGCTCAAAAATTGCGTACATCGACGAAATGGCCCTCTACCGCGGCCGCGGCGGCCATCGCCGGCGATACCAGGTGAGTGCGCCCGCCCTGCCCTTGCCGGCCCTCGAAGTTGCGGTTCGAAGTCGAGGCGCAACGCTCTCCCGGCTCGAGCCGGTCGGCGTTCATACCCAGGCACATCGAGCAACCGGGTTCGCGCCATTCGAATCCGGCATCGATGAAAATCCGGTCCAGACCCTCGGACTCGGCCTGTTCCTTGACCAGCCCGGACCCCGGCACTACCAGCGCGAGCTTGATATTGTCCGCGATCTTGCGCCCCTTGACGACGCCGGCGGCGGCGCGCAGGTCTTCGATCCGCGAATTGGTGCAGGAACCGATGAATATCTTGTCCAGCCGGACCTGCTCAAGCGGCGTGTTGGGCTCGAGGCCCATGTAAGCGAGCGCGTTGCGGATACTCCCGGCCCGGGTGGGATCGGTTTCGGCGGCGGGATCGGGTACCTTGCCGCCGATACCACAAACCATTTCCGGGGAGGTTCCCCAGGTCACCTGCGGTGAAATATCGGCAGCGTCGATCTCGACTTCGCGGTCGAACCGCGCATCGTCGTCCGAATGCAGATCGCTCCAGAATTCGACTGCACGGTCCCAGGTCTCTCCGCGGGGCGCGAACGGACGGCCCTTGATGTAATCGAGCGTGGTCTGATCGCAGGCAATCAGACCTGCACGGGCGCCGGCTTCTATGGTCATGTTGCAGACCGTCATGCGGCCTTCCATCGACAGATCGGTAATTGCATCGCCGGCGAATTCGATCGTGCAACCGGTGCCGCCGGCGGTGCCGATGACACCGATGATATGCAGCACGATATCCTTCGCGGTAATTCCCTCGGCTACCGACCCCCTGACGCGCACGCGCATGTTTTTCGACTTTTTCTGAATCAGGCACTGGGTAGCCATGACATGCTCGACCTCGGAAGTGCCGATGCCGAAAGCCAGCGCCGCGAAAGCCCCGTGCGTCGAGGTGTGCGAATCCCCGCATACCACGGTCATGCCCGGCAGGGTCGCGCCCTGTTCCGGACCGATGACGTGCACGATGCCCTGGCGCACGTCGCCCATCTTGAATTCGGTGAGCGCATGCTTGTCGCAATTGGCGTTCAGCGTATCCACCTGCAGACGCGCGACCGGGTCGGTAATACCGTATTCGAGACCCGTGGTCGGTACGTTGTGATCGGGAACCGCGAGAATCGAGCGCTTGCGCCACAGCGGACGATGCGCGATTTCGAGTCCCTCGAAGGCCTGCGGCGAGGTAACCTCGTGAACCAGGTGACGGTCGATATACAGCAACGCGGTGCCGTCTTCGTCGAGGCGCACCTGGTGCAAATCCCAGATCTTGTCGTACAGGGTCTTTCCGGACATGTCGATTACCCGCAATAAAACTTGAGCGATTTTACGCCTGCATTTAAAATAACTCTAATTCATTATTTTCATAAATTTGATTCTATTTAGGAATACATGCAGCTCAACCAGATCCGCGCTTTTCTCGCTGTCGCCGAACTCGAGTCGTTTTCGCTCGCCGCCGAGCGCCTGCACGTCACCCAGCCCGCGGTCAGCAAGCGTGTCCGCCAACTCGAAAACAACCTGCGGGTGGAGCTGTTCGACCGTATCGGCAAGCGCAGCATCCTGACGCCCAACGGCCTCGCCTTCAAACCCCGCGCCGAGCGCATCCTCGAAGAATTGCAATCCTACCGCCAGGATCTCGCCCGGCAGCTGGGAACGCCCTCGGGCAGTCTGAGTTTCGCGACCAGCCACCACGTCGGGCTGCACCGCCTGCCGCAGGTGTTGCGCGAATTCAAGATCCGCTACCCGCAGGTCGACCTCGACCTGCAGTTCATGGATTCGGAGGATGCCTGCAGCGCGATCGCCGCCAACCAGCTGGAGCTGGCGATCGTCACCCTGCCCGAGGTCGTCGACGACAGGCTGATTTGCGAAACCGTCTGGATAGACGAACTGGTCGCGGTCACCGCACCCGATCACGAACTCGCCGCGAGCGACGTGATCGATGCCGAAGAATTACTGCGCTACCCCGCCATCCTGCCGTCGCACGAAACCTTCACTCGCCGAATCATCGACAACCTGTTTGCCGACAACGACCGTCGGCTCGATATCATTCTCGAAACCAATTACCTGGAAACCATCAAGGTCATGGTGTCTGCCAACCTGGGATGGAGCATACTGCCGCGCAGCATGATCGACGCGAGCCTCATCGGGCATCGACTCGCCGGGCTCGACGCGCACCGTCGGCTGGGCATGGTGACGCGCAGGCATCGCAGCCTGTCCCCGGGTTCGAGCGCGATGCAGGAATTTTTGCGCGAGCTTGCCGCGACCCCGTCGCCGGCGGCCAATACGGCCGCCGGCCGGTCTACTGCATAACCCCTGGTTTGTTGCTATAGTCAGGACGTCACCATTCAAGGAGACTTCAATGCGTCCTTTAATGAAAGTATCGATTCTTGTCGCTGCCATACTGCTCAGCGGCAACAGTTTCGCGGGTGAAGTCAGCCGGGCCATGTTCACCATCGGCATCGACAATCGCGAGCCCGTCATCATGGTCGACAGCATCGACAGCAGCGCCTACAACTCGATTTCTTTTTTCACCGAGTTGAAAGATCTCGAAGGTCATAACGTCACCCATCAATGGAAATTCGACGGCAAGGTGATGTTCGAAAAAACCTTCGAGGTCAAGGGCGCCCGCTGGCGCGTGTGGACCAGCAAGACGCTGCTGCCTTCCTGGACCGGCGAGTGGACCGTCAACGTGCTCGATACCGATCGCACGGTACTCGCCAGCAAGACTTTCGAGTACCTGTAAACTGTTCACGGCATGCCGTGCTTCATTCCCTGCCGGAGTGGAGAACGGCCCGCCGTTTCTGCCGTTTGCCGCGCTGACGACGATGTACTGGCCGAAGAAAATTTTCATCGCGTTGACCGCGATCGTCCTGCTGCAGTCGGTCTTCTACTACCCGAAGATGCCGGCGGTGGTCGCCTCGCATTTCGATGCGCAGGGCGCGGCCAACGGCTGGTCCGGCAAGGAAGTTTTCTTCGGGCTTTACCTGGCTATCGTCCTGTTGCTGTTCGGGGTCTTCGGCTGGGTACCGAAGTGGATCGAATCACGCCCCGGCAAAAGCGTTAACATTCCCAATCGCGATTACTGGCTGGCCCCGGAACGCAGGGCCGAAACCTGGGCCTTCTTCCGCCGCCAGATGATGCTGATGGGTGACCTGCATCTGTTGCTGGCGATTTTCGCCTTCCAGCTGGCGATCCTCGCCAACTTCGATCGGCCTCCTCGATTGCATCCGGCGATCGGCTGGGCGCTGGCTTTTTACTTCATCGTTTTCACCGCCTGGCTGATCCACTTTTTCCTGCATTTCAAAAGGCCGTGAAGAGCCGCAAGATCATTCACGTGGTTTCCTGTCACGCCGAGGGCGAGGTCGGCGACGTTATCGTCGGCGGCGTCGCCCCGCCTCCCGGCGATAGCCTCTGGGAACAGTCGAGGTGGATCGACCGCGACGGCCGGCTGCGAAATTTCATGCTCAACGAACCCCGCGGCGGCGTGTTCAGGCATGTCAACCTGTTGCTGCCCGCGAGGCATCCCGACGCCGACTTCGGCTTCATCATCATGGAGCCCGAGCACACCCCGCCGATGTCCGGCTCCAACGCGATCTGCGTGGCGACCGTGCTGCTGGACAGCGGGCTGATCGAGATGCAGGAACCGGTCACCGAGTTTACGCTCGAAGCACCGGGCGGACTGGTGCCGGTGAAGGCATTTTGCGAATACGGCAAGGCGCAGAGCATCGAGGTTGAAAACGTCGCGTGCTTCGCCGGGCGGCTCGATGCGCCGCTGGAAGTCGAAGGCGTCGGCACGCTCCGCGTCGACACCGCTTATGGCGGTGACAGTTTCGTCATCGTCGACGCCGCCGGCCTGGGCTTCGAGATTCGTCCCGAGGAGGCCGCCGAACTGGCGCGGACAGGCGGGCGCATCACGCGCGCGGCCAACGAACAGCTGGGCTTCGAACACCCGGAAAATCCGGACTGGTCGCATATCTCTTTTTGCCAGTTCGCATCGCCGATCGAGCAGGACGACGGCGTCCTGGTCAGCCGCAATGCCGTGGTCATCGACCCGGGCAAGCTGGACCGCTCTCCGACCGGCACCGGCTGCTCCGCGCGGATGGCGGTATTGCATGCCAGGGGCATGATGGGCACGGGCGACCGGCTGGTCGGCAAATCGATCCTCGGTTCGCGATTCGATTGTCGTATCGTCGGCGAAACCCGGGTCGGCAGCAGGCCGGCGATCCTGCCCGCGATCCGCGGTCGCGCATGGATCACGGGCACCCATCAGTTATTGCTGGACCCCGACGATCCCTGGCCGGAGGGATACCGGCTCAGCGATACCTGGCCGCTGAAAACCTGATGACCGCCGGGTATCGAAGCGGGACGCCGCGGATCGCCTTGATCCCGGTCAAATTGTATCCGCGGGTCATGCCGATATAATTGCGCATTCTCGAAACCGGAATACCGGATTCATTATCGTGCCCTGAAATGCCCGAATCGCCAATGGAAAAAAACGTCAGCAGCCGCAACACCCACGATAAGGCGCTGCGCATCAATCTCGACGAAAAGAAATACGGCACCATCGTCGAGATCGGCGCCGGCCAGGAAGTCGCGCGCCAGTTTTTCAAGGCCGGGGCGGCCGCGGGAACCATCGCCAAGACCATGTCGGCATACGACATGCAGTTTTCCGATGCGATTTACGGGGTCCAGGAAGACCGCCGCTACGTCAGCCACAGCCGGGTGGAGGCGATGCTGAAAAAGGAATTCCAGCTGGTCATCGACCGGGTCAGCAAAATTCGCTCGGCCTCGTCGCGCTATTTTTCCTATGCCGCCACGGTGGCCGCCAAGAGTTTCAAGGGCAACAACGAGTGCCATGCCTGGTGCGGTATCCGGGTGCAGATGTATCCGGGCGCGGAGCCGTCCGACATCGTCATCCACGTACGCATGCGCGACGGCGACGCGGATCGCCAGCAGCAGGCGCTGGGTGTGTTCGGTGTCAACGTGATTTACGCGGCCTATTACTACTTCGAAAACCCGCAAACCCTGATCGATTCGCTGACCGATAACCTCGAGCAGGGGCGCATCGAAATCGACTCGATCGAATTTCAGGGCCCCTACTTCGAAGAAGTCGACAATCGCGCCATCAACCTGCACCTGATCCGCAGCTGGAAAACCCGCGCCATCATGTTCCGGCCCGACGGTTCGGTCGCCGTTCCGGCCGAAATGCTTCACAAGAAAAACGTGCTCACGATTCGCGGTACCTTCAAACCGGTAACCCGCCTCAACGTGGACATGATCGAGCAGGGCCTGAAGGCTTTCACGGGCATGGACGGCGTGACCGTGGAAAACAGCGTCGCACTGGCCGAAATATCGCTCAACGACATGCAGGGTAACGATCTCGGGGTATCCGGAGAAGACTTGATCGAGCGCGTCAGCCTGCTGAACAAGCTCGGCTACAGCGTGATGGTTTCGGATTACACGCGGTACTTTTCGCTGCGCGCCTATTTCCGCCAGTTCACCAAGCTGCAGATCGGCATCGTCCTCGGGATCATGAACATCCGGCAGATTTTCGACGAGAACAGCTACCGCGGGGTCGAAGGCGGTATCCTCGAAGGTTTCGGCAAGCTGTTCCCCGATAATACGCGGCTGCTGGTTTACCCCGAAATCGACAACGCCGGGGAATATGTGGACTATCAAAGCGTCGTTTTACCGACGAATCTGCAATACCTGTATCGCCACCTGCTGGAGAACCATTTCATCTTCGGCATCGAAGCCAGCGACCGCGAACTGTTCAAGATTCATTCGCGCGAGGTGCTCAAGCAATTGCCGGACGGCAGGGGCGACTGGGAAGCCTGTCTGCCCGAGGGTATAGCCGAGGAAATCATCGAGCGAAGGCTGTTCGGCTACCGGGACTGAAACGCCCGCGCACGGATTTGCCGGGGTTCAGGCGATAATCCCCGCAGCGCGGAGTTTTTCGAGATCTCCGGCGTCCAGCTCGAGCAATCGCGAGAGAACCTCGTCGGTGTGCTGGCCGAGCAACGGCGGGGCCTGCCGATAGTCGATCGGCGTACGCGACAGCCGGATCGGGTTGGCGACGCTGGCGACGCTGCCGGCCGACGGGTGATCGAGCTGCAGCTGCAGACCGCGTGCCTTGACCTGCGGATCGTCGAAAACCTGATCGATTTCATTGATCGGTCCGCAGGGAATCCCCTCGGAGTTGAGTGCCTCCAGCCACGCGGCGGCGGATTTTTCACGCATGATTTCGGCGACCCGGGGAACCAGCAGGTCGCGATGCTCGACGCGCGCGCGATTGCTGCGAAAACGGGGGTCCTCCGCGAGTTCGGAGCGACCGGCGAGAGCGCAGAAGCGCGCGAACTGGGAATCGTTACCGACCGCCAGGATGATATAGCCGTCGCTGGTCTGAAACGCCTGGTAAGGGACGATATTGGGATGCGCATTGCCGAGCCGGCGCGGGTTTTCGCCGCTGGCGAGATAATTCATCGCCTGGTTGGCGAGCGCGGCCACCTGCACGTCGAGCAGGGCCATATCGATATATTGTCCCTCGCCCGTCGCGCGCTGGTGAAGCAATGCCGCCTGGATCGCGTTGGCCGCGTACAGGCCGGTCAGGATGTCGGCCAGCGCCACGCCGATCTTCATCGGCTGACCGTCGGCCTCGCCGGTGACGCTCATCAATCCGCCCATCGCCTGGATCATGAAATCGTAGCCGGCGCGCGCCGCGTAAGGGCCGTCCTGGCCGAAACCGGTGATCGAGCAATACACCAGGGAAGGATTGATTTCTTGCAGGCTGTCGTAGTCGAGGCCGTATTTTTCCAGACCGCCGACCTTGAAGTTTTCGATCAATACGTCGGCGAGACGGGCGAGCTCGCGGATCAACTCCTGCCCGCCGGGTTGCGACATGTCGATGCATACCGACTGCTTGCCGCGGTTGGCGCTGTGAAAATAGGCCGATTCTGAACCCGGTTTGCCGTCGCGATCCGGCATGTAGGGCGGACCCCAGCCGCGCGTATCGTCGCCGCTGCCGGGACGCTCGACCTTGATCACCTCGGCGCCGAGATCGGCGAGCATCTGGCTGGCCCAGGGCCCGGCGAGGATGCGGCTCAGATCCAGTACCCGCACGCCGGCGAGTGGTCCAGACATCTAGAAGAATGCCTGGATGCCGGTTTGCGCCCTGCCCAGGATCAGGGCGTGGATATCGTGGGTACCCTCGTAGGTATTGACCGCCTCGAGGTTCATCGCGTGGCGGATGACGTGATACTCGTCGGCGACCCCGTTACCGCCGTGCATGTCGCGTGCGACGCGGGCGATGTCGAGCGCCTTGCCGCAGTTATTGCGTTTCATCATCGACACCAGCTCCACCGGGCAGTTGCCGGCATCCATCAGGCGCCCCATTTGCAGGCAACCCTGCAACCCCAGGGTGATCTCGGTCTGCATGTCGGCGAGCTTCTTTTGCACCAGCTGGGTCGCCGCCAGCGGCCGGCCGAACTGGTTGCGGTCGAGCGTGTACTGGCGCGCGGCGTGCCAGCAGAATTCGGCCGCGCCCATGCTACCCCAGGCGATACCGAAACGCGCCCGCGTCAGGCAGCCGAAAGGCCCCTTCAGGCCCTCGACGTTCGGCAACAGGTTTTCCTCCGGCACGAAAACGTCCTGCATCGCGATTTCACCGGTTACCGAGGCGCGCAGCGAAAACTTGCCTTCGATCCCGGGTGTCGTCAATCCGTCCATGCCGCGCTCGAGGATAAAACCGCGAATCACGTCGTCGAGCTTGGCCCAGACAACGAAAACGTCGGCGATCGGCGAATTGGTGATCCACATTTTGGCTCCCTTGAGCCGATATCCGCCGTCGACCGCGGTGGCCGTGGTTTTCATGCTCGCGGGATCCGATCCGGCATCGGGTTCGGTGAGCCCGAAACATCCCACCAGCTCGCCGCTGGCGAGCCCGGGCAGATACTTGCCGCGCTGTTCGTCGCTACCGTAGGCATAAATCGGATACATGACCAGCGACGACTGCACGCTCATCGCCGAGCGGTAACCGCTGTCGACGCGCTCGACCTCGCGCGCGATCAACCCATAGGACACGTAGTTGACGCCGGCACAGCCGTATTCCTCGGGAAGCGTCGCTCCCAGCAATCCCAGCTGGCCGAATTCGTTCATGATTTCGCGATCGAACACCTCGTCGCGATTGGCCCTGCGGATGCGCGGCATCAATTGCTGCTGGCAGTAGTCGCGGGCCGCATCGCGGATCAGGCGCTCCTCGTCGGCGAGCTGCTGCTCGAAAAACATCGGATCCTGCCAGTCGAAAGTTACGCGTTTTGCTTGGGTCATGGGTTATAGAGGCTCGAAGACGGAGACCAGATTTTATCGCCGTGCGCGCAGATTGCCAGTCAATTTCCGCTCCCCGCGTTCGAACTCGCGGCACCGGGCCCGCGCCGATCGGCGATTTGCAACGCCAGGGTTCCGTAGTTGTAATAAGCGGCGCGAAGCTTGCGCCAGTGCTCGCGATGGACCGCCTCCACGGGAAACGGAAAATCGCGCAAATCGTCCCTGACCAGGGCCTCGGCCAGGTGTTTGCCGATCACCGTGCCCGGACCGATACCGCGCCCGTTGTAACCCGCCGGCGCATAGATTCCCGGGGCGATCAGCTGCACGCGCAGAATCTTGCTGTCGGTAACCCCGACCTGCCCGCTCCAGCGATACACCCAGCGCAGGCCCCGGGTTTGCGGAAACAGGCGGTTGCGATTGCGCGTCATCCAGTTTTCGCGCGGCGCGCGCTGGTATCCGGCCAGTCTCCCCGCACTACTCATGATCAGCCTTCCGGCCGAATCGACCCGCGACGACGTCATCAGGCTCTGCGTATCCCAGAGACCCTGTCGCTGCGGGATGATGCGCGCGGCGAGCTCGGGCGACAGCGGTTCGCTGGCGCACTGGAAGATGAACACCGGCAGGGTCGACGCACGCACCTGCGCGTTATTTCGATCGGCATAGGCATTGGTCGCGAGGATGACCCGCGACGCGGAAACTTCGCCGGCGGCGGTGCTTGCCAGCCAGCGATCCTGCCTGCGCTCGAGACTCGATATAGCGGAGTCCTGGAAGATCCGCGCCCCCGCACCGAGCGCGGCCGCGGCCAGCGAGCGAGCGTAATTGAGCGGATGAATGGTGCCGGCACCGGGATCGAGGATACCCCCATAGCGATAGCAGGGCGACGCCGATATCCTCGACGCGGCCGGGCCGTCGATCAGTTCGACCGCGGCGCCCAGCGCCTGCAGTTGGCTACAGCGATCCTCGAGCGTCTTCATCGCCGCGGCACTGTGCGCGATATGTACCGTGCCGGCGCGCCGCGCTTCGCAGTTCATCGAAAACCGTTCGATCAGCTCGAAGACCAGCGCCGGCGAGTCCCTTAGCGCCCGGTAGAATCGCTCGCCCTTGTCCGCGCCGAGTTGCCGGGCCACGTGACGCGGATCTTTCCACACTCCCGCGTTAACCAGGCCGGCGTTGCGCCCCGACCCGCCGAAGCCGATCGACCTGGCCTCCAGCAAGACCACGTCGACACCCTGCTCGGCGAGGTGCAGGGCGCTCGACAGGCCCGTATACCCGCCGCCGACGACGAGCACGTCCGCGCGCAGCGATTCCCGCAGGCGATCGTCGACCGGGTTGTCGATTGCAGTTGCTCCCCAGAGCGAGTTTTCTCCGGGATCCTGCGGTAAAAAGTCTGCCATGGCGTTGCTTCTGTGGACGACGCCGGAATTGTCCGCGATCCGTGGTTTTATTGCCAGTCCGCGCATTATATCAGCATTGCGCATGCACTCATTCGGCTCATGCGATATACGGGCTAGCCAAGGCAGGAAAAATCGATAAGAATCCGGGAATTGAAATCAGTGGAGCCTTCATGAGCGTCGACGAGTTGTGTTATCTGACCGCCGCGCAGGCGATCGGCAAATTTACCGACGGCAGCCTGTCGCCGGTCGACCTGATGCAGGCGATAGCCAGCCGCACCGATGCCGTCGAGCCGTCGGTCAATGCCTTCACCGAAACCTGGTTCGAAGACGCGCTGGAAAAGGCGCGCGAGGCCGAGGCGCGTTACCGCAACGGAACCCAGCGCCCGCTCGAAGGCATTCCGCTCGCGGTCAAGGATGAATTCAAGCTCGCGGGCCGGCGGCGTACTTCGGGTTCGCTGGTTTACCGCGATCGGGTCGACGACGAAAGCGACGTCATTATTCAACGATTGCTCGACGCCGGCGCGATCGCGCATGCGAAAACCGTGACACCCGAATTCTGCCTGCTGGGCTCCTGCCATTCGCGCCTCTGGGGGGTGACCCGAAACCCGTGGAACCTCGATATCACCAGCGGCGGTTCGTCCGGGGGTTCGGGAGTCTCGCTCGCCGCCGGCACCACGATCATCGCCACCGGCACCGATATCGGCGGATCGATTCGCATCCCGTCGGCACTCTGCGGAACCGTCGGTTACAAACCGCCTTACGGCAGGAACCCGGAAATCCCCGTATTCAACCTCGATTTCTACAGCCATTCGGGACCGATGACACGCAGTGTCGGCGATGCCGCGATGATGCAGAATATCGTCTCGGGCGTGCACAACCGCGATATCGCCAGTCTGCGCGAAAAACTGGTGCTCGACGCCTCGATCCCGGCCGATCTCTCGGGCTGGAAAATCGGCTATTCGCTCGATCTCGGCTTCATGGAAGTCGATGCCTCGGTGCGCGACAATACCCTCGCCGCGCTGGATATCCTGCGCGGACTCGGCGCGCAGGTCGACGAGGTCGAACTCGGCTGGGACGAAGCGATCATCCAGGCGGCGCACAGCTACTGGGCGCACGGCTGGGCCGCGCCGATGGAACGCCTGCTCGACGAACATCGCGATCAACTCTGCGACTACACGGTCTGGTTCGTCGAAAACTCCCGCCGCTCGACGCCGCGCGACTACCTCGAATCGATCGAGACCGCGGTAGGTATGTACGACCGCTTCGGTCCGCTGATGGATGAGCTCGACCTGTTCGTCTGCCCGACCCTGATGACCACCGGGATACCGAACGACAGTACCTGGCCCGATAACGAGGTCGAAATCAACGGCCGGATTCACCGGCTCAGCGAAGAGCACTGGTCGGCGACTTATCCGTTCAATATGCTGAGCCGTTGCCCGGTGATTTCGATGCCCAGCGGCCTGGCCGCCAACGGGGTGCCCACCGCGGTACAATTCGTCGCCCGGACTTACGACGATCAGCGGGTTTTCAGTGCCGCGCTGGCTTACGAGCAGGCCTTCGAGCGCCCCCTTTACCAACTCGATAAACGCATTTCAGCCGGAGAATAGCGATGCTTACGGTGTTTAGCGAAAAACACGCCCTGCGCGACGCCAAAACCGAACTCTACGGCGGCAAACTGGTGCCCCCGTTCGAATGCCCGGTGCGCGCCGAGCACGTACTCGATCGCGTGCGCGAGGTCGGGCTCGGCGAAATCCTTGCGCCGCGGGAATTCGGCATCGAGGCCGTGACTCGCGTGCACGATGCCGACTTCGTGCGTTTCCTCGAGACTTGCTGGAAGGAATGGACCGCGCTGGGTTACGACGGCGAGGCGATCGCCAACTGCTGGCCGGCGCGCGGCATGCATCTGGATCGGGTACCGCGGCATATCGAGGGTAAGCTCGGACATTATGCGATGGCCGCGGAAACCTCGATATCCAGCGGCACCTGGGAAGCGGCGCGCGCCAGCGTCGACGTCGCTTTGACCGCGCAGGCGGCGATACGGGACGGCGCCAGGGAAGCCTTTGCCCTGTGCCGGCCGCCGGGTCACCACGCGGCGGAGGATATGTTCGGCGGTTACTGCTTCATCAACAATGCCGCGGTTGCCTCGCAGGCATTCCTCGACCAGGGGGCCTCGAGGATCGCATTGCTCGACGTCGACTTTCACCACGGCAACGGCAGCCAGGCGATTTTTTATCAGCGCGACGACGTCATGTTCCTGTCGCTGCACGGCCACCCCGAAGATGCTTTCCCGCACTTCCTCGGTTACGCGGACGAAACCGGCGCCGGCGCCGGTGAGGGTTATAATCATAATTACCCGATGGGTCCGGGTACCAATTTCAGGACCTGGGGCAGCGCGCTCGACGACGCTTGCAAAAAAATCGCCGCCTATGCGCCCGATGCATTGCTGGTCTCGCTCGGTGTCGACACTTTCGAGCACGACCCGATATCCTTTTTCAAGCTGACCAGCGACGACTTCAAGCGCTACGGAGCAACCCTCGGCCGGCTCGGTCTGCCGACACTGTTTTTGATGGAAGGCGGTTACGCGGTCGAGGAAATCGGCGTCAACGCGGTCAACGTGCTCGAAGGCTACGAGGGCCGGTGACCGGCGGCGCCTTTCGCCGACTTACCGACCGCGCCTTTCCCGCGGTCGCGATACCCGGGGTATGAAAAGCCTCGCCCTGCTCAGTCCCAATACTCGCGGCGTGCTCTGCCTGGTCGTCGCAATCGCCTGCCTGACGGTCAGCGACGCGATCATCAAGTGGCTCAGTCCGGAGCTGGCACTGCACCAGATCACCCTGCTGCGCTCGTTAATCGCGCTGTTGCTGGTATTTCTGATCGCGTATCTCGAAGGTGGATGGCATACCCTGAAGACCCGCCGCCCGGTACTGCATTTCATCCGCGGATCGCTGCTGGTGCTGGCCAACATGTTCTTTTTCACCGCCCTCGCGGCCCTGCCTTTGGCGGAAACCGTGACCCTGTTTTACACCGCGCCGCTGTTCATCTGCCTGCTGTCCTGGCCGGTACTCGGCGAACGCGTCGGCGCATCGCGCTGGATCGCGATCGCGGCCGGAATGGCCGGGGTGGTGATCATGATGCGCCCGGGAGCCGAACTGTTTCGCTATACCAGCCTGTTGCCGGTGCTGGCGGCACTCAGTTACGCGGCGATGACGATGCTGACGCGCAAGCTCGGGCTGCGAGAAACCGCGGGGGCGCTGACTTTTTACATCCAGCTCGCGTTCATCTTCGTCAGCGCCGCGGCGGGGATTTTGATCGGCGACGGCGAATACGATATCTACGCAAACCCGTCGCTGCAATTCCTGCTGCGCGAGTGGCGCTGGCCCGACGCGACGCAACTGCAGCTGATCGCTGCCTGCGGAGTCATCGTCGCCTTCGGGGGCTACCTGATTTCACAGGCCTATCGGATCGGCGAAGCCTCCGCCGTGGCGCCGTTCGAATACGCCTCGCTGCCGTTCGCGCTGCTGGTCGGCTATTACCTGTGGGCGGACTGGCCCGAGCCGCGCGCCTTTCTCGGCACCGGCCTGATCATCGGCAGCGGCCTGGTGGTCGTCTATCTCGACAACCGCGCATGGCGAAAATCGATGCGCCCGGCACAAATCGACTTTTAACTTGTCCAACGTCAATGCTTACCGCGATCCGTAGCGCGATACTCGGATCGTTAAACCTTTCAAGTCAAATGCCAGTCCAACGGAGAAATTGATGACCGACGAAGCCCGATTCAGACAGACCCTGCTCGATATGAAAAACGATCTGACCCGGCGTATAGACTCGATCGACAAGACCATTCGCCACGAGGGCATGTCCGCGGACTGGAGCGAACAGGCCAGCGAACGCGAAAACGACGAAGTCCTCGAGTCGCTGGGCAGCAATTCGGAAAAGGAATTGCAGATGATCAAATACGCGCTGAAACGAATCGAGGACGGCAGCTATTTCCTCTGCGACCGCTGCGGCGCGAAAATTCCCGAAGCCAGGCTGGAGCTGCTGCCTTTCACGCCTTACTGCGTCGACTGCGCCGAGAAAATCGAACCCTGAGAAACTTATCATGTTGACCGACAAGCACGATTTACTGCACGAGTTCCCCGAGTACAAGGACAAAATTCACGATCTCAAGCTGAGCGACTCGCATTTCGCCAGGCTTTTCGACGAGTACCACGACCTCGACCACGAGGTGCATCGCATCGAGACCGGGGTCGAGAATACGTCCGACGAATATCTCGAGGGACGCAAACTGCGCCGTCTGCACCTCAAGGACGAACTCTACCGGATAATCCGGGAAGACTGACCTGCATACTGCCGGGTCATACCGGAGAACGGGGTAAAACGGCGTTCGCCCGGCCCAGCCACGGGCCGGCAGCCTCGACTATGTCGGAAGCCGGGGCCCGGGCGGCAGGCCGGCTAATCGACGGACTTGCTGTCCGGCAGGTAGCAGACGACGATACAGCCGTTCTCGCTATAGGTCGTATGCTGGGTTCCGGATTTCAGCCACACCAGGTCGCCGGGGCGGTAAACCGTGCCGTCGTTATCCCTGGCATCGCCCCTGATCACGTAGAACTCCTCGGCGCCGAGATGCTCGTGCGGCAGCGTGGTGTATCCGGGGTCCATCTTGTAAAGGTGAAAACCCGTGCCCGGCGGCTTGCTCTTGTCGAGTTGCATGACATAACCGTCATGCTGGCCGCGATCGTTGACGAAGGGCTCGAATTCGTCCTCGTCGATATTGGCGATCAAACGCTCGCCTTCGGCGACTGCTTTCATACTGCATACCTCATTTTTCGGATTCGGGTATTACGGCGATCACATCGATCTCCATCAGCCATTCGGGCTGGCCGAGACCGGCGACTACGAGTCCCGTGGATATCGGGAAAACTCCCTTGAGCCACTTGCCGACCTCCTGGTATACCGGTTCGCGATAACGCGGATCGGTGATATAGGTCGTGGTCTTGACGACGTGACCGAGCTCGCTGCCACATTCGGTAAGCAGCTGGCTGACGTTTTTCATCGCCTGCTCGGCCTGCGCGCGGGGATCTCCGAGGCCCACCAGCTTACCGTCGAAGTCGGTACCCACCTGGCCGCGCAGATAGACCGTGTTGCCGGCGACTACCGCCTGGCAAAGGTCGTTGTCGAGCGACTGGTTCGGATAGGTATCCCGCGTGTTGAACATGCGGATGCGTTTGTGAGTCGGCATCGAGTCTCCGGACGGGAGGCTGACGACGGACAGCCGCCGACTGCGCCTCCGGTTAACATGACTGTTTTCGAAACCTGGAATTCTAAAGCAAATCCCGGATTCGCGCAGCTTTCGATCGCGCACCGACAAGACGCGATAGACGAAAACAAAAGGCCCTGCCCCCGAATCGGCGCGGATGAATTCGACCGTCGCCATGTTATCCTTCGTTATTACGGTCCTGGTAACGAGGAATTGAAATGACCCTGTCCATCGCCGCGTGGGACGAACGGAGCGGCCAGCTCGGCGCGGCAATCGCCTCGTCGAGCATCAGCGTCGCCGCGCGCTGCCTGCACTGGCGCTCCGGCGTCGGCATCGCGCTGAGCCAGAATATCACCGACCCGAGGCTCGGCCCGCGCCTGCTCGCGCTGCTCGCCGACGGCGTCGATGCGAATGCCGCGATGGACGCCGTCAGGCACAGCACGCCCCATATCGCCTATCGACAGCTCGGCCTCGTCGACAATACTGGAAATACCAGCCGGTTCACGGGTGACGCGGTACTCGGCTGCTTCGCTTCGGGCGAGGGCAGGCACTGCGTGGCCGTCGGCAACCTGCTCGAAAACGACGGCGTTCCCGCGGCCATGATCCGCGCCTTCGAACAGGCTTCGGGTTCCCTCGGCGCGCGCCTGCTCGAAGCGCTGCGAGCCGGTGCCGAGGCCGGCGGAGAAGCGGGTCCTCTGCACTCGGCGGGACTGCTCCTCGGCGGCGAACCGAGCTGGCCGCTGGCGGAACTGCGCATCGACTGGAGCCCGGACCCGATCGCCGCCATAGTCGAGGGATGGGCGGTCTACGAACCGCAAATCGACGACTATGTGCTGCGCGCCTACAACCCCGTCGAGGCACCGTCTTACGGTGTACCGGGGGACCCTTAAATGAACAGCCAGGAAATTCTCGCGCGCCTGGTCGCCTTCGATACCACGAGCACGAAATCGAATCTGGAGTTGATCGACTTCGTGCGCAACCTGCTCGACGACCACGGCATCGAATCGCAACTGGTACACAACGACGAGCAAACCTGCGCCAACCTCTATGCCACCATCGGTCCCGACGACCGCGGCGGGATCATGCTCTCCGGTCATACAGACGTCGTGCCGACCGCCGGACAGGACTGGCACAGCGATCCCTATCGGATGAAAACCGGCGACGATCGACTCTTCGGACGCGGTTGCTGCGATATGAAAGGCTTTATCGCCTGCACGCTCGCGGCCCTGCCCCGCCTCGCGGCCGAACCGCTGCAGACGCCCGTGCACCTCGCGTTTTCCTATGACGAGGAAATCGGCTGCGTCGGCGCCAGGCGCCTGGCCGCGGCGATGTCGGGTTTCGAGGTCAGACCGCGGCTGGGATTGATCGGCGAACCCACCGGCATGAAACTGGTGCTCGGCCACAAGGGCAAGGTTTCCTATCGCGTCACGGTCGGCGGCCTGTCCTGCCATTCGGCCTATATCGACCAGGGCGTCAACGCGGTCGAATACGCAGCCGAACTGATCGCCTTTATTCGCTCCATGAACGAGCGGGCAAGCGAACTCCTCCGCGACCCGTCCTACTCGGTACCCCATACGACCTTCCACGTCGGCAACATCATCGGCGGCACGGCGCTCAATATCGTCCCCAGACAATGCAGCTTCGAATTCGAAATCCGCAACCTGCCGCAACAGGACCTCGAATCGCTGGTCCACGAAATCCGCCATTATGCCGACGATACGCTGTTGCCGGACATGCAGTCGCGTTATCCCGAAAGCCGTATCGACTTCGAGGAAATCGCTTCCTACCCGGGCCTGCACACCGACCCGACCGCCGCCATCATCGGCTACACCAGCGCCATCAACCCGGTTGCCGAGATCGGCGATAACGTAAGCTTCGGTACCGAGGCCGGGCTGTTCGACGGCATCGGCGTGGAGTGCCTGGTCTGCGGTCCGGGCAGTATCGAGCAAGCGCACAAGCCCGACGAGTTCGTCAGCCGCGAGCAATTGCAGCATTGCGACCGCATGCTGGAAAATCTTGCGCAACGCTGTCGCGAAACGGCAGAATTCGATTAAATCCGCAGATTAAAAAGGTCCCATGCCGACAGACACCGACAAGCTTTGTATCGGATGGCGCGAATGGGTCGCGCTGCCCGATCTTAACCTGCCCGCGATCAAGGCCAAGGTCGATACCGGCGCGCGCACCTCGGCACTGCACGCCTTCCTGATCGAACCCTACACGCGCGACGGCACCGACATGCTGCGCTTCATGATTCACCCGATACAGCGAAACCAGGAGCTGGCCATCGAATGCCATTGCCCGGTTTTCGACTACCGCGAGGTAACGGATTCCGGCGGCCATCGCGAGATGCGCTACGTAATCCAGAGCCTGATCGAAATCGGCGGCCGGCAATGGCCCATTGAACTCACCCTGACCAACCGTGATACAATGCGCTTTCGCATGCTGCTGGGGCGGCGCGCCATGGAAGACCGTTTCATCGTCGATCCGGGCGCGTCTTACGTCAATGGCAGATTGAGACCCCGCCAACTCTACGGGATCCACCAAGGATAACTGCATGAAAATCGCCCTCCTCTCGCGCAACCGGAAGCTTTATTCCTCTCGTCGGATCATCGAGGCCGCCGAAGAGCACGGGCACGAAATCGTCGTCATCGACGTGCTGCGCGCCTACATGAATATCGCCGCGCACAAGCCGTCGATCCATTACAAGGGCGAAGCTCTCGAAGGTTTCGATGCCGTGATACCCCGTATCGGTGCCTCGGTAACCAGCTACGGTACCGCGGTTCTGCGGCAGTTCGAAATGATGGGCGTGGTGTCGCTCAACGAATCCGTGGCGATTACCCGCTCGCGCGACAAGCTGCGCTCGCTGCAGCTGCTGTCGCGCCGCGGCATCGGCATGCCGCTGACCGGTTATGCCAATAAACCCGACGATATCAAGGACGTGATCGAGATGGTCGGCGGCGCGCCCGTGGTGATCAAGCTGCTGCAGGGCACCCAGGGTATCGGCGTGGTGCTCGCGGAAACGCGCAAGGCCGCCGAAAGCGTGATCGAGGGTTTCATGGGCGTCAAGGCCGACATCCTGATCCAGGAATTCATCAAGGAGGCCGGCGGATCCGACATCCGCTGCTTCGTGATCGACGGCAAGGTCGTCGCGGCGATGAAGCGCCAGGGAGCGGCGGGAGAATTCCGTTCCAACCTCCACCGGGGCGGAACCTCGTCACTGATCAGGATTACTCCGGAGGAGCGCTCCACCGCGGTGAGGGCGGCGAAAATCATGGGGCTCAATGTGGCCGGCGTCGACCTGCTGCGATCCAACCACGGCCCGGTAGTCATGGAAGTCAATTCGAGCCCGGGTCTCGAAGGCATCGAAAATTCGACCGGCAAGGACATCGCCGGCATGATTATCACCAATCTCGAAAAGCTCAAACCCGGCAAGACCCGTACGCGTGGCAAAGGCTAAGACCCAGTCGGCGATCGAGATTGCCGGGATCTCGGTCAAACCCGGCAGCCGGCAATCGATCGATATACCGCTTCCCAGCTTTTACACCCACAGCAAGGTCAACATGCCGGTGCACGTGGTGCGCGGTCGCAAGCCGGGTCCCGTATTGCTGGTCAGCGCGACGATTCATGGCGACGAAATCACCGGCGTCGAAATCATCCGCCGGCTGCTGACCCACAAATTCATCAACCGTATTCGCGGCACCCTGATCGCGATCCCGGTGGTCAACGTTTACGGCTTCGTTTCCAAGTCGCGCTACTTGCCGGACCGGCGCGATCTGAATCGCTCCTTCCCGGGTTCGGAATCCGGCTCCATGGCAGCGCGCCTGGCCAACGTGTTGATGACCGAAATCCTGCCGCATTGTACGCATATCATCGATTTGCACAGCGGCGCGGTGAACCGCGAAAACCTGCCGCAAATTCGCGCCAAGCTGAAGAACGAACCCGAACTCGAAGAACTGGCGCATGCCTTCGGCGTACCCGTGATTCTGGACATGAACCTGGTCGAGGGATCGTTGAGAGAAGCTGCCTACGAACAGGGGATTCCGGTGCTGGTTTACGAGGCCGGCGAAGCGCTGCGCTTCAACGAGGTCGCTATTCGCGCCGGCGTGCGCGGCGTTTTGAACGTCATGGCGGCGCTCGATATGCGGCTGAAAAAACGCAAGGCGCGAAAAGCCCCGGCGATGATCGCCAATGCCAGCCGCTGGATGCGCGCGCCGCAAAGCGGTATTTTGCGCTCGCTGGTGGCAATCGGCTCGCGCGTCGCGGTCGGCGAAACGCTGGCCTATATCAACGACCCGCTGGGCGAGCACAGCAGTGAGATCGTCAGCGAGCTCGACGGCATCGTCATCGGGCGCAGCAACCTGCCGCTGGTGTTCGCCGGCGAGGCGGTATTCAACATCGCGATTTACGCATCGGTGGAACGAGTCTCGAACCGCATCGAGGCTTACCACGAGGAACTGGCCCCTAATGGAGATATACCAGCGGACGAGGAACCCCCGCTGGTTTAGCGGCTTGTCGAAATTCTATCCGGCCGGCCGGATACGTCGTCAGGCGGTTTCCGGTAAGGGGCGCTGCACGGGTTCCTCGCGGATCGGCCAGTGCACCACCGCGGCGAAAAGACCCAGTGCGACGCCGAGCCACCAGACCGCATCGTAAGAACCGGTCGCATCGTAGAGCACGCCCCCCATCCAGACCCCGAGGAAGGAACCGACCTGGTGCGACAGGAAGACGAGACCGCCGAGCATGCCGAGGTAGCGGGTACCGAAAATCACCGCCACCAGTGCATTGGTGGGAGCAACCGTGGAAAGCCACAGTATCCCCATGATGATCGAAAAGACGACCACCGTCAGCGGGCTCGCCGGAATCAGCATGAACAGGGTCACGAGTATGGAGCGCGACACGTATATCCAGACCAGCAGCATCGGTTTGGGATATCGCTGCCCGATGTATCCCGAGGCCAGCGAACCCAGGATGTTGAAAAATCCGATCAGGCTGATGGCGATCACCGCCCAGCGCGCGGCGAGCCCCAGGTCGCTGATGTAGGCCGGAAAGTGCGCGGTGATGAACGACACCTGGAATCCGCAGACAAAGAAACCCGAGGTCAGCAGTAGATATCCGCGGGAGGCGAAGGCCTCGCGCAGCGCCTCGCCGACGGTCTGTTCGAACTCCTGCGCCGCGAACCGGGAACTGGAGGCGTTGCCGCGCAGCGGGATTGCCAGCAACGGGATTAACAGCAACAGGGCCGAAATCGTGATCAGGCTGTCCGACCAGCCGAGGCTTTCGATCAACCCCTGGGAAATCGGTGCAAATGCGAACATACCCAGGGAACTGGAAGCCGTCGCGAGACCGAATGCGAAGCTGCGCTTCTCGGGGCTGACCAGGCGCGCCATCGATGCCAGCACCACGCCGAAGGAGCAGGCGCCGACGCCGAGGCCGACTAACACGCCGCCGCCGAGGTGCAGCCAGATCGGGCTCGGCGCAAGAGCCATCAGAATCAGTCCGGCGACATAAAGTACCGCACCGACCGCCAGTAC
>JASFKL010000002.1:0-29760 GCA_050118655.1 Gammaproteobacteria bacterium
GAAGAAAAACCGGGTATAGGATTCGGACAATTGCAGCAGGTATTCGTCGCGAATCTGCTGTTCGTAATCGATGCCGCGCCGGGTGATGCGCTCGCGCAGCGCCGCGACGGGGGCCTGCAGGTAAATAACCAGGTCGGGGCGCGGCGCGTCGAGCGTCAGGTGGCGGTAGATCTGCTCGTAGAGTTCGAGTTCGTCGGCATCGAGCGTCATCTGCGCGAACAGGCGATCCTTGTCGACCATGAAATCGGCGATAAAGCTGCCGTGGAACATGTCCGCCTGGCGGAAATCCTGCACCTGACGCGCGCGCTGCAACAGGAAATGCAATTGCGCCGACAGGGCGTACTGGCGGGGGTTCCGGTAAAAACCGGCGAGGAACGGGTTTTCGTCGGCGCGCTCGAGCAGCAATTCGCTGCCGTACTCCAGCGCAAGCTTGTTGGCGAGGCTGGTCTTGCCGACCCCGATCGGCCCCTCGACGACGATGTAGCGAAAACGCTCAGTCATCGTCTGCCAGCTTTTCCATTCGCAACGGCGGTGCGTGGTCGATCAGGTAACGCAGGCTGCCGTACCCCGGAACGAACCGGTCGCCGTCGATTTCGAGCATCGGTTCGAGCACGAAGCGCCGGTTGGCAAACTCCGGGTGCGGCACCACCAGGTGACTGTCGTCGATGTAGCGGTTGCCGAACAGCACGATGTCGAGGTCCAGGGTACGCGGCGCCCAGCGTTGCCGGGTGTCGCGGTTACGGTAAAAGGCGTGCTCGATGGATTGCAGTTCGAGCAGCAACGGCATCGGCTCGAGTTCGGTCTCGAGGCGCGCCACGGCATTGATATAGTCGTCCTGCGAGCTGTCGCCGAGCGCGGCGCTGCGGTACAGCGACGAGCGACCGAGCAGCCGGGTGCGCGTGATACGGCCGAGGTCGGCGATCGCTTGCTCGACGATGGTCGTGGAATCGCCGATATTGCTGCCCAGGGCGACGAATACCTCTTCAGTTCCTGGCATGCCGCCTCCGGCGCCGCGGCCGCGGTTTGCGCTCCTGTCCGGCGTCTTCCTCGGGTAAATGCTGCTTCTGGTATTCGGTCCACCAGCGGCACAGTTTGTGGGGCGCGAGGCCGACCATCGTCTGGATGCACATGAAATCGTAGGCGGCGCGGAATACCGCGTAGCCGAGCAGTCGTTGCGGCTGCTTGCCCTGGGTGCGGTAAAAACGCGGCTGCGAAGTCCAGATATCGCGCGCCATCTGGCTGAAACGGCGCGGTATCGAGATATGCCGCACCTGGCGTTTCATCACGGTTTCGCCGGCTTGCGCGAGCGCCGGGATCATTTTCTGGCGGTCCGGCTGCATGCTTGTGGCCTGGGCGTGGACCACCGGCCACAACAGGACCGCGAAAATGAATCCGGGCGATACCGGTTGACCGGTGTTGACGCGGTTGTCGGTGTTGACCAGCGCCTGGTCGATAAAATCGAGCATCGATTCGTCCGGTTCCTTTTGCAGCCATTCGGCGAGCGCCGGCACGAGGAATTTCAGCAGTCCGTATTCGCGCAGCAATTCGAATACACGTACCGCGGCTCCCGAGTGAAACAGCTTGATTACCTCGTCGAACATACGCGCGGGCGGGATTACGGCGAGCAGGTGGCCGTGCTCGAAAATCGCCGCGGCGGCGGATTCCTCGATTTCGAATTCGAGCTTGGCCGCGAAGCGAACCGCGCGCAGCATGCGTACCGGGTCTTCCTGGTAACGAGTCGACGGGTCGCCGATCAGCCGCAGGCATCGAGCCTCGATATCTTCGAGTCCGCCGACGTAATCGAGTACCGCGTAGTCGTGAATATCGTAGTAGAGCGCATTGGCGGTGAAGTCGCGGCGGATCGCGTCTTCCTCGATATCGCCGAAGGTATTGTCTCGCAGGATACGCCCCTGCTCGTCGGTTTCGGTGCGCGGCGAATCCTCGGCGTGACCGCGGAAGGTGGCGACCTCGACGATGTCGCGGCCGAAACGGATGTGGACGAGGCGGAAGCGGCGGCCGATGATACGGCTGTTTTTGAACAGGGCGCGGACTTCCTCCGGCGTCGCATCGGTGGCGACGTCGAAGTCCTTGGGATCTATTCCGAGCAGCAGATCGCGAACGCCCCCGCCGACCAGGCAGGCCCGATGGCCCGACTTGTTTAGACGATACAACACCTTAAGAGCGGAATCGGAGATCGATTTCCTGGATATGTTGTGTTTACTTCGGGGAACGACGTTTAAATGATCTGAACTCGCCTCTCTTTGCTTCACGCGGTTATGTGAGTCTGCATAATCGCGCAATCATATCATTTAAGCCCTCTGCTTTAGCAATTTATTGTTTTCGCGCAAATTGACCTGTAAAACCTGTGAAAACCGGGGGTCAGAGCGAAAATTCCGGAAACCCCCGGCTAATGCTTCCGCGAGCCGTAGAATCCTTGCCGGCGCAAGGAATTCGTCATGCTCTGTTTGAATCCGCAATTAGGGGGACACAATACCCAATTACCCGAATTCGGTTACGATTAGTAATTAAGGTAGTTGGGTATTGTGTCCCCCTATTTATTGGTCTTCGATTTGACTGGATGGGTACCGGATCCGGGGAAGTTGTTCAGACGCGTCGGCGCTCCCAAAAAGTTGCATGAATCCGCCGGGTTCGACCTTCGGCCGCAATCGAGGAGTCGGCGAGATGCTTCGCTCTTTTCGCGGGGAACAGAATTGCTGCCGGTTCCGGCGGAGACAACATGGAGAAGCCCGGCGACAGCTACCCCGTCGCCGGCTTTCCCGGTTCTGGAAGTTACACCGCTCCCAATTCCCGATCGATCTGGTAACCTTCGAGAAGCGGGAGAAAATCATGAAATCGGCAAACTTACGCGTCAAACAGGTTCTCGAAGCCTCGGGCATCGACTTCGAGATCAGGCTGTTGCCGGAGGCGGTGCGTACCGCGCAACTGGCAGCCGACGCGCTCGGCTGCGCGGTCGGGCAAATTGCCAACTCGCTGATCTTCAGAAACCGGGCCGACGATAGCGCCTTGTTGGTCATGTGTGCCGGCGACCGACGCGTCGATCCGCACAAGGTGCTCGCCGCCACCGGCATCGAAATGGCGCGCGCCGACGCCGAGTTCGTCCGCCGCCAAACCGGCTTTGCGATCGGCGGCGTGCCGCCAGTGGCGCACAGCACCCCGCTGCGAAAGATTCTCGACCGCTCGCTGCAGCGCCACGGCGAAATCTGGGCCGCGGCCGGGACGCCCGAATCGGTATTCCGTATGACGCCCGCGCAACTGCAGCAAATCACCGGCGGGGACTGGCTGGATATCGCCGTCGACTGAAGCCGCATGGCCTTAACGGCCGGTAAGCGAGAAAGTAAACGCGAGTCCCGTCAGCAGGGTCGGCGGCGGAAACAGGAAAAACGCCATCTGCATCGCCCGGAAGCGGTTCCCGGCCAGGCTCGGGAAATTTCTCCGCCGACCGGAAGGACATATCCCGGCCCGGCACGAAGGCCGTTACCGTCAGGCCTGTTTTCGTTCCACCTGCCTGATATCCGTATGCTGATCGAGCAGCGCCCGTACTTCCTCTCCGCTGAGCACTTCTTTTTCCTGCAGCAGGTTTGCCATGTCTTCCAGCGTGCTGCGCTGCTTTTCGAGAATATCGCGCGCCCTTTGCCGGGCATCGACCACCAGCGACTTTACCTCGATATCGATGTACTGCGCGGTTTTCTCACTGAAATTTTTTTCCTCGGTGTATTCGCCCCCGAGGTATAAAGAATGCTGGCGTCTTCCGTAGGTCAGCGGTCCGAGCTCGTCACTCATTCCGAGCCGCGTCACCATGTCGCGCGCGATTTCGCTGGCACGCTCGAGGTCGTTGGATGCGCCGCTGGAAATTTCTCCGAATACCAGTTCCTCCGCCACGCGACCGCCCAGCAGTATTGCCAGCTTGTCGTTCAGCTCACTGCGGGTGGAGAGAAACTTTTCCTCCTCGGGTAACTGCATCGTGTAGCCGAGCGCGGCGACGCCGCGCGGAATGATCGAAACCTTGTGTACCGGCTCCCCCGTCGGCACGCACATCGCCACCAGGGTATGACCGGATTCATGAAACGCCACGCGGCGTTTTTCGTCGCTATTCATGACGCGATTTTTTTTCTCCGGTCCGGCGACGATCCGGTCTATGGCATCCTCGAAATCGGCCATGTTGACGGCATCGTGGTCGTGGCGTACCGCGAGGATCGCGGCTTCGTTGACGATATTGGCGAGGTCGGCGCCGACAAAGCCGGGGGTACGTTGCGCCACCACGTTCAGGTCGACGTCCGTGGCCAATGCGAGTTTCCGGGAGTGCAGGGCGAGAATTTTTTCACGCGCCAGCAGGTCGGGTTTGTCGACCGCGATCTGGCGATCGAAACGTCCCGCGCGCAGCAGCGCCTTGTCGAGCACCTCCGGTCGATTGGTGGCAGCCAGCACCACCACGCCGGCGGCCGGATCGAAACCGTCCATTTCGGTGAGCAACTGGTTCAGGGTTTGCTCGCGCTCGTCGTGTCCGCCCATCTGCACCGGACCGCCCCGCGAGCGTCCGATTGCATCGAGCTCGTCGATAAAAATAATACAGGGCGCCTTTTCCCGGGCCTGATGGAAAAGATCGCGCACCCGGGAGGCGCCGACGCCGACGAACATTTCGATGAACTCGGAGCCGTTGATATTGAAGAACGGCACCCCGGATTCTCCCGCGACGGCCCTGGCCAGCAGGGTTTTACCGGTACCGGGCGATCCGAGCAGCAGCACGCCCTTCGGCATGTGGCCGCCGAGCCGCTGTATGCGCTGCGGATCCTTCAGAAATTCGATCGTTTCGCCGAGCTCTTCCTTCGCCTCTTCTGCGCCTGCCACATCGGCGAAGGTAACCTTGTCGCCGGTATCGGCATGGATGCGAATCTGGTTGTTGCCGATGTTGAGAAAACCGCGGGAGCCGGCCATACGTTTTCCCATCCAGGACCAGAACAGGACCAGCAGGAGAACCGGCACCACCCAGCTGAGTATCGTGCTCAGCCAGTGAGATTGATGCTGGACGGAGTATTCGACCCCGTGCTTCTGGAATAATTGCGCCAGATGGTTATCCGCCAGCGGAACGGTTATGAATTCCACCGGCTTGCCGGATTTTTTATCCTTCGATTTGAGGATACCCGTGATCTGGCTGTCGTTAACCACGGCCTTGTCGATTTTGTCCTGTTCCAGGAGGTTCAGAAACTGGCTGTAGGGAATTTCTTCATGAATCATCCTGACGCCGGATTGCCAGCTGAACCACATGCCGGCAAGCACCAGTAAATAAATTACCAGGCCCACATTGGGTCGCTGCCAGAATTTCAGGTTCGCGGGCTTGTTGATTTCGATCTCGGGTTCCCTGGGACGGAGTTTGAATCCGGGCAATTTCATTCGATTTCTCCGTACATCAAGGCTGGGGGCCAACCTCGAACGGAGCCGAGTCCGGCAGTCGCATCCTTGATTGCGCTTCGAGACTCGGAGAATGCCAGGGAACTCATATCAATAAATCAAATTACCTGTTAACTCGATTTCCTTTTTTGCCAAAAGTTCCCGCGCGGCATTCGGCGATTGCGCTCCCGGGTCCGGATCGGCGCCCGTCAATGTTCGAATTGTGCCTCGAAGGTCGGGTTTTACGAGGTTTTCCTGGTGCCGGAATTTGCGCTGTCGGGTAACCTTCGATTCGACGCTACTTCGAGCATTCAGATATGTTACTGTTTCCGGCAGCAACAACCATCGAGACGATATGCACGATCCATCGGGTATCTGTCCGGCCAGTGTCCACCCGGTCAGACGCGCATTTCCGGGTTTCATCGGCGTTATGACCCGGATCCCGGGGATGCCGGGCTAGGCGCATGGAAGGGCTGCTGAACAACGCCTGGCTGATCCTCGCCGCGCATTTTACCCTCGCCGTTATCAGCGCCGGCCATGCACTGCTGTACAAGCGCGATCCGCGAGCCGCGCTGGGCTGGGTCGCGGTCAGTTTCGCCTATCCGATTTTCGGGCCGCTACTCTATTATCTGTTCGGCATCAACCGGCTGCGCACGCGTGCCCATCAGATCAAGGGCAAGCCCCTGCGGCGTCTGAGGATCGGTTACGAGGGACCCGAATTCGCCAACCCGCCGGTTCGGGACATGCATTTGCCCGGGATGATCAGCGATCCGGTGCTTTCGGCGCTCGCGCGCTCGTCGGCGGCGGTTACCCACCGCACGCTGGTCGGGCAAAATCGCCTACAGCCTTTCTTCTCCGGCGAGGAGGCCTATGCCGCGATGCTGCAGGCCATCGAGGAAGCACGAATCTCCGTCTGTCTCGCGACCTATATCTTCGAAACCAACAAGAGCGGTTTGCAGTTCATCGAAGCACTGGTAGCGGCGCAGCGGCGCGGGGTCGATGTTCACGTGCTGCTCGACGGTTTCGGCGAATGGTACAGCCTGCCGCGAGCCGGCAGTCTGCTGAAGTCGGAAGGCATCAGCGTGGCTCGTTTCATCCCGCCGCGTATCCTGCCGCCCTCGATACACGTCAATCTGCGTAACCATCGCAAGTTGCTGGTGGTGGATGGCGTGATCGGATTTACCGGCGGCATGAACATCGGCGACCGTCACCTGCGCCGGCAACCGACAAGGCGCAACGAAACCGCGGATATCCATTTCCGCATCGAGGGTCCGGTAGTCGAACAACTGCGGGCGGTGTTCGAGGAAGACTGGTATTTTGCCGCACGTCAAAAAATCGAGCATGTCTTTCAGCCGCCCGACGGGGCGGGAAGCGCAATCTGCCGCGTGGTCACCGACGGTCCCAACGAGGACCTCGGCAAGCTTGCGATGATCATCACCGGCGCGGTGTCGCTGGCGCAGAAACGGGTCGCAATCATGACGCCGTATTTTTTGCCGCCGCCGGAATTGATCAACACGCTGCAGGCCGCCGCCTTGCGCGGTGTCGAGGTCAGCGTCATTCTGCCGCAAAAATCGAATCAGTTACTGGCCCACTGGGCGACCCGCAACATGCTCTGGGAATTATTGCAGTTCGGGGTGCGGGTTTACTATCAACCGCCGCCTTTCGCGCACAGCAAATTGCTGCTGATCGATGACAGTTACGCGCATATCGGCTCCTCCAATCTCGATCCGCGCAGCCTGCGGCTGAACTTCGAACTCGTGGTCGAGGTGTTCGATCGGCAATTCGTCGAGTTCATGCTTGAACATTTCGAGCGGATCAAGTCGCTATCGAGGGAAGAGACATTTTCGGATGTCGATGCCCGGAGCCTGCCGGTAAAAATTCGCGATGCCGCGGCCTGGCTGTTTTCGCCTTACCTTTGATCCCACGGCGGCCGCCGGCGATCGAATTAGTCGCTTTCGAGATCTTCCCAGCGCTGGTAAAGCGATTGTAATTCGGATTCGAGCGCTTCGAGCGACTGCTGGTCGTCGCGGATCTTCTTTGCATCCTGCTGATAATAATCGGCGGCCACGAATTTCTGCTGCAGGGTTTCGATTCTGGCCTCGAGTCGCTCGATCTTAGCCGGCAGCGAACGCAGTTCCTTTTGCCGGCCGGGATCTTTCGCCGCTTGCCGCCGGGGCTTGTCGCGCGGCGCCGGCGATACGGGCTCGGGTTCGGGGCGCTGCCGCAACCAGTCGGTATAACCGCCGACATATTCGTTGACCCGTCCCGCTCCCTCGAATACCAGCGTACCGGTCACGGTATTGTCGATGAATTCGCGGTCGTGGCTGACCAGCAACAGCGTACCCCGGTAGTCGAGCAGCATTTCCTCGAGCAATTCGAGGGTTTCTATATCGAGGTCGTTGGTCGGCTCGTCCATCACCAGCAGGTTGAAGGCCCGCGTGAACAGGCGCGCCAGCAACAGGCGGTTGCGCTCGCCGCCGGACAGCGCCTTTACCGGCATGTGAATGGTTTTATCGCTGAACAGAAAATCCTTGAGATAACCGACCACGTGCCGGTCGCGGCCGTTGACCGTGACCTGGTCGCCGGCGAGGGCGAGGTTGTCGCGAACGGATTTTTCGGGGTCCAGGGATTCGCGTTGCTGGTCGAAATAGGCGATCTCGAGCCGGGTTCCGGCCCGAACCCATCCGGACTGCGGTTCCAGCCGTCCCAGCAAGAGCTGGATCAGGGTCGATTTACCGCAGCCGTTGGGACCGAGTATGCCGATTTTTTCGCCACGCCGGATGCGGCAGCTGAAATCGCTGACGATCGGCTTGTCGTTCCAGGAAAACCCGAGTCCTTCCGCCTCGATGACGATCTTGCCGGAGGCTTCCGCCTGCTGCGCATCGATTCGTGCGCTGGCGACGGGTTGGCGGCGCCGGGCGCGCTCCTCGCGCATTTTTTCCAGCGCTCGCACGCGTCCCTCGTTGCGCGTACGGCGTGCCTTGATACCCTGCCGGATCCAGGTTTCTTCCTGGGCCAGCTTTTTATCGAACAGTGCATTGTGGCGTGCCTCGGTCTCGAGTTGCGCGGTGCGTGCGGCAAGGAATTTCGCGTAATCGCCGGGCCAGCTCGTCAGGCGGCCGCGGTCCAGCTCGAGGATGCGAGTCGCCAGCCGTTGCAGGAAACTGCGGTCGTGGGTGATGAACATCAGCGTGCCGTTGAAATCGAGCAACAGGTTTTCGAGCCAGACGATGGATTCGATGTCGAGATGGTTGGTGGGCTCGTCGAGGAGGAGCAGATCGGGTTCGGCGACCAGTGCCCGTCCGAGCAGAACGCGGCGCTTGAGGCCGCCGGAAAGCTCGGCGAACGGGCGGTCGGCGAGCAGGCCGAGCCGGGAAATTGTCGCCGATACCCGGGATTCCAGATTCCATGCGTCCTCCGCCTCGATGCGGTCCTGCAGGCGCTGCAGCGCGTCCAGTTTTGCCGGGTGCTCGGCCGCGGCGAGCGCCGCGTGGTGCCAGTCGCTGATCAGTCCCGAGAGTTTGCCGATTCCCTCTGCGACGCAATCGTAGACGCTGCCGGGAAGGTCGCGCGGCACCTCTTGCGGCAGGGACGCGATCCGCAGTTCGGGAGAATGCCGGATTTCACCCTCGTCGGCGTCGATCTCGCCGCCGACGATTCGCAGCAGCGTCGATTTGCCGCTGCCGTTGCGGCCCACCAGGCAAACCCGTTCCCCGGCTTCCAGCGCGAACTCGACGCCGTCGAGCAGCGGCTGGTCGCCGTAGCCGTGGTGGAGGTTGCTGGCCTGGAGAAGGGGCATGGGTATCGGTAAATTGAAACTGCGGTATTATGCGTCTTTGCGATAAATATTTCAGTCTCGTCTGGAGGCGGATATGTGTGGACGCTTTTTTCTCGATGCAAGCGCCGGCGATATTGTCGAGCACTACAACGCCCCGCCGCCCGACCTGTTTACCGCGCGCTACAACATCGCGCCCACCACACCGGTGCTGGCCTTCAGCGGCGGTCGCTTCGATCTCTATCGCTGGGGTTTGATCCCGTCCTGGGCGAGGGAAATCAGCATCGGCAACCGCATGTTCAACGCGCGTGCCGAGACCGTCGCCGAAAAGCCGTCGTTTCGCAATGCCTACCGGCGGCGGCGCTGTCTGGTGCCGGCCAGCGGCTTTTACGAATGGCGGCTCGAAGGCGGCCGCAAGCAGCCCTACTGCTGCCACATCGGCCACGAGCTCTTCTCGATGGCGGGTATCTGGGAGCACTGGCAAGATGCCGAAGGCAATGAAATTCGCTCCTGCGCGGTGATTACCACCGACGCGAAAGGCAAGATGCGGGAGCTGCATCAGCGGATGCCGGTTTACATCGCGCCGGCCGATTACGAAGCCTGGCTCGACTGCACCGACGACCGGACCGCGGCGGCCGACCGCCTGCTGGTCGATAGCGAACCGGAATACGAGTTTTACGCGGTCGGCAGCGCGGTCAGCAACTCGCGCAACGAGGGCGCGGGACTTATCGAGCCGCTCGCGCAGACGGCTCCCGACGGTTAAATTGCCGGAACAAGCCGGTATACTCGATTTCGAGCCGTTGAAGCCCGGGCCTTCGATTAGGGACGAGAGAGCGATAAGTGACATGCATGCGAGATCTGATTGACGCGGCGTTTCCCCGCAGCCGCGCGGTACCCGTAATCCTGCTGCTTGCGGCGCTGCTGGCAGGCTGTGCTTCGCTGCCTGACAACAGCAACCGGGTCGCCTCCTACGCATACACCGATACCGGTGATAGCGGGCTCGGGAAAAGCCTCGCCAGGCTGCGCCTGGAGCATCCCGGCAAGGACGGTTTCTGGCCGCTCGTTAACGGCCTCGACGCATTCGTTGCCCGCGCCGTGCTCGCGGAGACGGCCGAGCGCAGTCTCGACGTGCAGTATTACCTGTATCATGACGATCTCGTCGGCGATCTTTTTACCGCCATCCTCTGGCAAGCCGCCGAACGCGGCGTGCGCGTGCGCCTGCTGGTGGACGACATGGATCTCGACGGTCGCGACCGGGGAGTCATCGCGCTCGATTCCCATCCGAACATCGAGATCCGGATTTTCAATCCCTTCGATCGCGACTTCGGCCGCCTGCCGCAATTCGTGACCGGTCTGGGGTCGGTTACCCGTCGCATGCACAACAAATCCTTTACCGTCGATAACGTCGCCGCCATACTCGGCGGTCGTAACATCGGCGACGAATACTTCGACGCCGATCCCGCGCTCAAATTCGCTGATCTCGATGTGGTAGCCATCGGCGAGGTCGTCGGCGAGGTTTCCGACGCGTTCGACAGGTACTGGAACTCGGCCATCGTCTACCCGGCCACGACGATCATCAACGAGGAGCTCGACAAGGCCGAGATACAGGACAGGGAAAAGCGTTTACTGACCTTCATGGAAGAAATTCGCGACTCGGAATACGTGCAGGCTTTACGCAATTCCGGCCTGGCGCAGCGTATCCGTACCGAGGGGCCGACTTACTACTGGGGCGAGGCGGACCTGGTGATCGACGATCCGGAGAAAATCACCAGTCCGCGCGAAGCCAATGACTTGCATCTGATGACGCAGCTCGCGCCGCATTTCGAGTCGATTCGCCGCGAATTGCTGATCGTCTCGCCTTACTTCGTCCCGGGGCGCGAAGGCGTCGAATTCCTGACCGGGCTCGTCGACCGGGGCGTACGGGTCAGGATCCTGACCAATTCGCTGGCGTCGAACGATGTTGCCGCCGTGCATGCCGGCTATGCCAGATACCGCAAATCCCTGTTGCGCGGTGGGGTGGAGATCTTCGAGCTGGACAGGGCGCTGACCCGCGAACAGCGCAAGGAAAAAAAGAGTCCCGGCGGCTCGTCGAAGGCCAGCCTGCACGCGAAGACTTTCGTGCTCGACCGCGAAAAGGTATTCGTCGGCTCGCTGAACCTCGATCCGAGATCGTTCTACGAAAATACCGAAATCGGCCTGGTGATCGAGCAGCACGAACTCGCCTCGCAGATGGCCGAAAACTTCGACAGAGACATCGAAAAAATCGCCTTTCGGGTGGAACTGAAAAGTGACGGGGAACTGTTTTGGCACGGATACGAAGACGGCAAGGCGGTTACCTTCGATGTCGAACCCCATACCAGCTTCTGGCGCCGATTGGGCGTCGGTTTACTGCGCCTGCTGCCGATCGAATCCCAGCTCTAGCCCCGGGCCGGCGAGAACTTTCCGCTCAGGGATCGAGGCCGCCGTTTTTGATCAGTGCGTCGAGGCGTGAGTCGTCGAAGTCCTGCTCGAGCTTCTCGGCCGCGGCGTTTACCGCCTGCTGCAAATCCTTGCCGCAATTGATTTCCTCGCGCCGCCACTGTTCCAGGTAGGCATCGGTGCCGGCCATCTGCGCGCGCATCGCGGCCTTGTCGATGGCCTCGGCGAAGCGATCGCTGAGCACGAGCTTGGCGCTGTCGCGGCGCTCCCTGGCGATCACCTGGGCAGGAATGTCGCGCCAGTACACGGTTGTCAGTTTGCCCATCGGACAGGCCTCGGTAGTAGATTAACGGGTTGCGATGCCGCGCGAGTATAAAGACGCGAGCGGCGCAAATCCAGTCTTCGGCCATGCCGTTGCCGGGAAACGAGAATTTTGTTTACCGGTCCTTTGCCGGCGGCGTAGAATGCCGCGAAGTTTAGCGCGGAGTAATGCACATGAAAGTTGGATTTATCGGCCTTGGCAACGTCGGCGGCAAGCTCGCCGGCAGCCTGTTGCGCAATGGAATCGACCTGGTGGTCAGGGACCTCGACCGTGCCGTCGCGCAGCCCTTCCTCGACGCCGGCGCCGCCTGGGCGGACAGTCCGCGGGAGATGGCCGAGCATGCAGACGTGGTGATCACCTGTCTGCCGAGCCCGGCCGCCAGTGCGGCGGTCATGGAAGCGGAAGACGGCATCCTCGCGGGCCTCTCTGCGGGCAAGATCTGGGCGGAGATGAGCACTACCGACAGCGACGAAGTGAAGCGCCTCGGCGCGCTTGTCGTCGAGCGCGGCGCCGAGCCCGTCGATTGCCCGGTATCGGGCGGCTGTCACCGCGCCGCGACCGCCAATATTTCGATCTTCGCCGGTTGCGAGCGCGCCACCTTCGAGCGTATTCTGCCGCTGCTTACGACCATGGGGCGGCGAATCCTGCATACCGGTGATATCGGTTCTGCATCGATACTCAAGGTAGTGACCAATTATCTCGCCACGGCCAACCTGGTGAGTGTCTGCGAGGCGCTGGTGGCCTCGAAGATGGCGGGCATGGATTTGAATACGGCTTACGAGGCGATCCGTATCTCCTCCGGTAATTCTTTCGTGCACGAAACCGAAGGCCAGGTGATTCTCAACGGCAGCCGCGATATCAGTTTCACCATGGACCTGGTGTGCAAGGATATCGGCTTGTTCAACGGGGTCGCCGAGCGCGCCGGGCTCGAACTCGAACTGGCGCCGCTGTTGCAGCGGATATTCGAAGACGGCCAGTCGCGCTACGGACCGCGGGAGTTATCGCCCAATATCATCAGGCGTCTCGAAGATCAGGCCCGGGTTGAAATCCTGGCGCCCGGTTTCCCGCCCGAGATGGTCGACGACGAAGCCGAGGAACCGGGTTACGAGGTGCAGGTTACGGGTCGCCAGGGGTAAAGGTTTTTTCGCAGCCTATCCACGCCTTTGCGATGCCGGTAGAATGGAATCGACATGCCCGACCTGAGCTACCTCCTGGAAAACGATCCCGCGCGCTTCGAGTTGAAACCCGGCGCGAAACGCATGATGGCCGTGGTGACCACCGGCAACGGTGACTACGACAAGCTCGACTACCGTGAAGTGCCGGTGCCGGAACCCGGGCCGGGAGAGGTGTTGCTGCGTGTGCTTGCCGCGGGGGTCAACAATACCGAGATCAATACTCGCCTCGGCTGGTACTCGTCGTCGGTCACCAGCGGTACCGAGCAATTCGCCAGCGGCGACAAGGGTGAAGAAAACCTCGCCGACGGCGGCTGGAACCAGGCCACGCCGTTTCCATTCATTCAGGGCACGGATTGTTGCGGCGAAGTGGTGGAACTGGGCGAGGGCGTGGTCGGCGAACTGGCCGGCAAGCGTGTGCTGGTGCGCGCCTGCATGCGACTGCAGGGATTCGATTCGCTGGAAAACATCTGGATGGCATCGGATTTCGACGGCGCCTTCGCGCAGTACGTCAAGGTGCCGGCCAGCGAGGTCTTTAGCGTCGACTGCAACTGGAGCCATGCCGAACTGGCAACCATTCCCTGCGCCTACGGCACCGCCGAGAACATGGTGCACCGAGCCGCTGTCGGCGCCGGCGACCACGTGCTGGTGCCGGGCGCTTCCGGTGGCGTCGGTTCCGCGGTGGTGCAGTTGTGCAGGCGTCGCGGCGCCAAGGTGACTGCGATCGCCGGCAAGTCGAAGCTGGAGTCGGTCACCGCGCTCGGCGTCGACCATGCTTTCGAGCGCGGCGCCGACCTGCTCGCCGAACTGGGTCAGTCCAGCGTCGACGTGGTCATCGACAATGTCGCCGGTGCGGGTTTCCCGCAGTTGTTGAAGTTGCTGCGCAGGGGCGGGCGCTACGCGTCTTCCGGCGCCATCGCGGGACCCATGGTCGAACTCGACATGCGGGATTTTTATTTAAAGGATTTGAACCTGCTCGGCTGCACATCCTGGGACGAGCCGGTATTCCCGAACCTGATCGGCTATATCGAGCGCGGCGAGGTCCGCCCGCTGCTCGCGAAAACCTTCGCCCTCGACGAAATTGCCACCGCGCAACAGGAGTTCCTCCAAAAACGCCACTTCGGCAACTTCGTCCTCATCCCCCCGAAATAAATTCGGGTCAGAGTAAAATTTCCCCGGACGCCAATAAATTCGGGTCAGAGTAAAATTTAAAAGGGGATGGCTGTTTGAGTAATTTTACTCTGACCCGAATTTTGGATTAGAGGTTGTCGGCGATGTAGATGAACAGGGGGAGGGTGAAGAAGGCGACGATGACCTGGAAAGTGACGATGCTCGACATCAGCGCCGCGTCGCCGCCCATCTTGCGCGCCATGACGTAGGCCGAGGAGGCGGTCGGCACTGCCCCGGCGATGATCGCGACGGTACGCGGAAGCCCGTCCAGACCGACCAGACACGACATGGCGATGACGATCGCCGGCATGCCGATCATTCGCGTCAGTACCCCGATGGCGAGCAGCAGTTTCTGTTTCGCGGCATGGCCGAAGCTCATGCCTGCGCCGACTGTCAGCAATGCGAGACCGAGACCGCCGCCGCCGATAATATCGACGGTATCGAACAGGATGTCGGGAATACCCAGCCAGTTGAAGACGAGGCCGGCGAGGCAGGCGAGGATCAGCGGATTGGTCAGGATCCTGCGCGTCACCGCCGCGAATTCCGGCCGGGTATCGCTGCGCCCGTAGATCGACAATACGATGACCGTGATCGTGTTCAGCAACGGCACCATTATCGCCAACGCCAGCGCCGCGAGGGTGACCCCGGCGTCGCCGTACAGTGGGCCGATCACGGCGATGGCGACGAAGCCGTGAAAGCGCGTGGCGCCCTGAAAGATACTGCTGAAACTCGGCCCGCTCTCCGGATAACGCCGCCACACCAGGGCGTGGATCGCGATCAGCAGCGCCGACATGCCGAGGATCGCGACCAGCAGCACGGTGATGAAATCGACGATCGGCACGCTGCCCAGATTGGCCCGGGACAGCGTGCGAATGATCAAAAACGGCAACAGCAGGAAGAAACAGATATGCTCGATCGCCGACCAGACGGTTTCGCCGACAACCCTGGTCGCATGCAGCAGATAACCGGTGATGATGATCAGAAAGATCGGCGCGATGGCGTTGAGCGTGGCGATCAACCCGCGCTGCCCTCGAGCGCGTCTTCGTAGCTACAGGGTATCGAGCGCGCTTCCAGCGAGGCCGGGTCGACCGCTGATTCGAAGGTTTTGATTTCGCGCGTATCGACGTCGTAGCGGCCGACGCGTATCAGCACGCCATCGGCTCCGCTTTCGAGTACGACGGCCGCATACTTGACCTGGTTGCCGCTGCTGTCGGTGTACAGGTAGTACACCCGGTCGCCGGCCTGCATCAGTGGGGCGTGATACCCCGCAAGCGCTCGCTGCGCCGGCGCAGCATTTCCAGCGTGGTCAGCAGGATGATCGAAAACAATACCAGGATGGTCGCCGCGGACAGGATCGTCGGGCTGATTTCCTGGCGGATGCCGGACCACATCTGCCGCGGCAGGGTAAACTGCTGGGGACCGCCGATGAACAGGATGATGACGATTTCGTCGAAGGCAGTGATGAACGCGAACAGTGCACCGGATATCATCCCGGGCGCGATCAGCGGCATCTGGATCTTGAAGAAGTTATAGGCCGGGGTGCCGCCGAGATTGGCCGCCGCGCGCATCAATCCGCGGTCGAAGCCGACCAGCGTCGAAGTCACGGTAATGACTACGAACGGCAGGCCGAGAATGGTATAGGCGAGAATGATGCCGGCGTCGGTGTTCGACAGGTTGACGCTCGCGAAAAAGAACGCCATGCCGGCCGCGGTGATGATCAGCGGCACGATCAGCGGCGAAATCATCAGCGCCATGATCGGCCGCTTGAAGGGCATGTGCTCGCTGGAAAGCCCGAGCGCCGCCAGCGTGCCGAGAAAAGTCGCCAGCACGGTCGAACAGACCGCATAGTAGAGGCTGCGGGCAGCGCCGGTCATCCACTTGTCGTGGCACATGGTGGAGGCGGCGTCCTCGATGTCGGCGCACATGCCGAACAGGCTCTTGTACCAGCGCACCGAGAAGGCTTCGGGGTCGAGATGAAGCATTTCCGGGGTGAAATTCAAAAACGGCGAAGAGGTAAACGACAACGGAATAACGGCGATCAGCGGCGCGACCAGGAAAAACAGCACGAAAATGCAAAACGCCAGGTAAAAATAATGCCAGGCGCGTTGCCCGGGGGTTGCGTATATCGGTAGCGCCATCTCTCTAACCCATCTTCATGTTGTCGATGCCGACGATCTTGTCGTATATCCAGTACAGCAGCAGAATCATGAACAGCAGTATGGTCCCCATCGCCGCGGCCAGGCCCCAGTTGAGCGAGCGCTGCATGTGGTAGGCCACCATGTTGCCGATCAGGCGACCGTCCTTGCCGCCGACCAGTTCGGGCGTGATGTAATAGCCGATCGCGACGATGAACACGAGGATGCAACCCGCGCCGACGCCGGGCACGGTTTGCGGCATGTAAACCCGGATGAATGCCAGGGTCGGCGTCGCGCCGAGGTTCTGTGCCGCCTTCATGTAACTCGGCGGGATGGTTTTCATGACGCTGAAAATCGGCAGGATCATGAACGGCAGCAGAATCTGCGTCATGACGATGACCGTGCCGTTGAAGTTGTACATCATCTCCAGCCGGTTGTCGTCGCTGAGTATACCGGCCGCCACAAGGGTATCGTTGACCACACCGTTCTGCTGCAGCATGATCATCCAGGCGACGATTCGCACCAATAGCGATGTCCAGAACGGCATCAGCACGCAGATCATCAACAGGTTGGAATAGCGCATCGGCAGCGTCGCGAGCAGGTAGGAAACCGGGTAGGCGAGTACCAGGCAGGCGAGCGTGACGATGACGCTGACCAGGATCGTACGCCACCATAGCAGGTTGTAGACCCGCCGTTCCTCCGGCTGCTGGATGACGTTCTTGTCGAAATCGTAATCGAGATCGACCGCGTTTAAATAGTAACCGAAAGTTACCGGGTCCTTCATGATGCCGAGCGATCGCCAGTAGGTCAGCTCTCCCCAGCGATCGTCGATCTTGATGAAAGCTTCCTTGTAGGGCGGCTCGATTCGCTTGAGCCGGCGCGCTGTCACCTTGACCAGGCTGCGCCAGCCGGGTTCGGCGTAATTCATGCGCGTGCTGGCCTGGCCGACTTCGAGTTTTTCGGCGTTCTTCAGATCCAGGTACATGGCCTCGTACAGGGCCTCGGGCGGATCGCTGTGCTTGTCCCAGGCATCGAAAGCCTCGAAGGTGCGAGGCAGGACCCTGTTGATCAGCGTGTCGTCGACGCTGCGCGTCAGCATACTGCCGATCGGAATAACGAACAAAAAGATCAGGAACAGTAACGGCGGGGCAACCAGCAGGACGGCTCGCAGTTTGGCCCGGCGCAGGGATTTCTGCAGGCTTTCCTTCAGCGGCACGCCGTCGGCGGTTAGCAGGGGGCCTTCGATGGTTCCGGGTGTCGCGCTCATGATTTTTTTATTCGCTGTCGAAAAGGGGCGGGCGGGGATTGCCCGCCCCCATGGTTACTCGCGTTACTGACCCATCCAGGCCGTGTAGCGCTCGGAGATCGAATCGCCGTAGTCGGCCCACCAGTCAGGGTTCGCGACGATCGTACGCGCCATGACTTCGGGACGGTTCGGCATGTGCGGCATGATGTTTTTGCCGTTGTGGAACCAGGGCTCGCCCTTTTTCATGATTTCGAACGCCGACGCGCGCATCGGGCCGTAGTTGATGTACTTGGCCTGCAGTGCCTGCGACTCCGTGGTCGAGGCGTGCACCAGGAAGTCGATCGCTTCCTCGCGGTGCGGTGCGCCTTTCATCAGCACCAGCCATTCTTCCTCGAGAACCTGGGCGTCCCAGACCGGAACGAACTTGGCTCCTTCGGAGAGGATCGCGGCTCCGACACGGCCGTTATAGGCCAGCGCCATCGACACTTCGCCGGACTGCACCAGCTCGAGCGGCTTGGAACCGGCGGACCAGAACACGGCGTGATCCTTGATCTTGTCGAGCATTGCGAAAGCGCGGTCGATGCCCTCGTCGGTGCTCATGACCTTGTAGATATCCTTGATCGCAACGCCGTCGGCAGCCAGCGCCATTTCGATCAGCGCGTTCGGCCAGGTGTGAATGCCGCGCTTGCCGGGAAATTTCTTGACGTTGAAGAAATCGGCGATCGTGGTCGGCTGCTCGCCCTTGAAGGTGCCTTCCTGGTAGAAGGGTACGTAGGACCAGAAAATCTGCGGTACCACGCAGTCGTTGGGCAAGGGGATCATCATGTCGTCTTCCATCGGGGTACCGTCGGGAGCCGGCTTGAAGATGCTGCGGTCGAGTTCTTCGAACAGGCCCTCGTCGCAGCCGACACGGCCTTCATGGGGCAGTACGTCGACGATGTCCCAGGTCACGTTACCCGATTCCACCTGGGTACGAACCTCGCCGAGGCCGCCGTTGTAATTGATAAAGTTGATGTCGCCAGGATTCTTGTAGGTATCCTGATATGCTTTTTGTTGTGAGGCCGTATATGCACCGCCCCACGAAACGATATTCACTTCAGCCTGAGCCGCGGTGGTAACCGCAACCACTGAAGCCAGCAGGGTATATTTCAAAAATGTTTTCATCAGAGTTCTCTCCTCTTCGGTTTACTGCTACTGCTACTCTTAAGGTTATAAAAAACTGCGCGGTTAATCGGACGGGTCCAAGGCCCGGCAGTCTTCCGCATTCCAGCCGATATTCACTGTGTCACCTTCTCTGAGATGAGCATGCTCGGCTGAATTGGGAATCTTGACGATAAAATCGTCGTGTCCGCAGACCGTGAAGCGGGTGCGGATATGATCGCCGAGGTAAATCAGTTCCTCGGCGACGCCTGAAAAGATATTCGGCAACGAACCCGCGTCCGGGTTGACAGTCACACGTTCCGGGCGCAGCGACAGCGTGCTGCGGACGCCGACGCCCTCGACGTTGATTTTCTTGGCGACCACGGTGCCCTGATCGTTGTCGATCGCAACCTTGACCGTGTCGCCGAGGTCTTCGGTGACCTCGCCGACCAGGCGGTTGTTCTCGCCGATGAAATCGGCAACGAAGGCATTGTCCGGTCTTTCGTAGATGGCGTCCGGCTCGTCGCATTGCTGGATGATGCCGTCGTCGAAGACCGCGATGCGGTTCGACATGGTCAGCGCCTCGCTCTGATCGTGGGTCACGTAGACCACGGTCAGTCCGAGGTTTTCGTGTATGTGCTTGATTTCGTACTGCATCTGCTCACGCAGGTTCTTGTCGAGCGCACCCAGCGGCTCGTCCATCAATACCAGGTCGGGATCGAAGACCAGCGAACGTGCTACCGCGACCCGCTGCTGCTGGCCGCCGGAAAGCTGCGCCGGGCGGCGGTCGCCGAACGCGCCCAGCTGGACCATGTCGAGCGCCCGCTTGACGCGCTGTTCGCGCTCGCTCTTGTCTATGTGGCGCACCTCCAGCGGGAAGGCGAGGTTCTCGGCTACCGTCATGTGCGGAAACAGAGCGTAATTCTGGAATACCATGCCGATGCCCCGCTTGTGCGGCGGGACCCTGTTGATCGGATTTTCCTTGAGATAGATTTCACCGTGGGTGGCGGGCTCGAAGCCGGCCAGCATCATCAGGCAGGTGGTTTTTCCCGAGCCCGACGGTCCGAGCATGGTCAGGAATTCGCCCCGGGAAACATCAAGGTTCAGGTTTTTTACAACCAGCGTCTCGCCGTCGTAACTCTTTTGAATATCGACGAAGCGAACTAGATGATCATCATTCGACATAGTGTGGTTTTCTCGGTCGCAAGCTGTGACTCGTTTTTATTTATAGTGCCGGGGATGTCTGATCGCATCGATGCCCGGTTCCTCAGGTAAACTGCAACCTTATCCGTCCTCGCCGGCAAAATCAACCATTGCCTAAAAATCGGGTGTTTTGCCGAGATCACGGCGAATTCCTCCTCTTTATCGACCAGTTCGAAGAAATACTAGTGGGTTCATATGAATGTAAACTGAATCCGACAACCGGTTTCAGGCGTATGGATCGATCGCACCGAAGCCGCCGAGTTCCAGATTTTCGAACTGGCAGTCATAGGTAATGACCTCGCCCTTGACGCCGCCGATATTACTTTGCACGCGGGTTGCGATCATGGTTTCCACCTCGAAATTGAAAACGAAGGTCCAGCTTTCGGTCGAAAACGGATTCGAAGCCGAGGTTACGACGATCAGGCTGCTCCTGGTCTGCGAGCGGATCCGGATCAGGTTGTGGGCCTTCTCGGTGGTGTCGATTTCGATCGCCGGGCCCTTGGGCGTATGCGGCTTCCAGGTGAAATGGATGCGCGATTTCATGTTGCCGAAGTTCTCCGCCATCATCCACTCGGAAAACCAGGACTTGGCCTTTTCGGAGTTCTTGCGCGCCTGGTATTCCTTGTGCCTGCCTTTCAGGCTCGACTGGTCGCTGACGCAGGAAATCGCATTTTGCTGACTGATGCTGGCCGCCGTCGCCAGCGCGGGCAGTGACAGGATGATTGCGAGAACGATTCGCATCGCGCCAGTATACCGGTTTACGATGTCAAAGACAGTCGCGCCGCCGCCCGCGAGCCTGACAAGCGGGCGAGGAAAGCGTATTCTCGGCCTCGGAGGTCGACAACCATGGTGGGATTCAGATATGCGTTCTTGATGCTGCTGCTGGCGTGGTCGCTGGCACTCCCGGCCACGGCGGCACTCGACGAGTCGCCGGGCCGTGCCGATTTACCGCGTCCCTCGGTCGATCTTCAACCGGGCGATGTGGTGCGTATCGTGATCGATGCGCTCGCCCACAACGACGAGCCCTACATCAATGCCGGGATCGAAACCACGTTTTACTTTGCTTCCCCCGCGAACCGGGTCAACACCGGGCCGCTGGAGCGGTTCGTGCGCATGGTCAAGAGCCCGCCCTACGGGATCATGGTCGATCACGTGAAAAGCGAATTCAGCGAAGTCGTGTTTACCGGCGACAAGGCCTACCAGATGGTGAACCTGACCGCGGCGGACGGCAGGGCCACCGTGTTCGCGTTTCGTCTCGGCAAGCAGCAGGGCGGCGAGTTCGACGGCATGTGGATGACCGATGCGGTATGGCCGGTTGCCGAGAGCGAGCAGCCGGAGCAGGCTTTCTAGAGATGCAGATTGCCGCCTTGCGCGTGCGCTCCGGGGCGGGATCCGGATCAGCGGACGTCGACGGGAAACTGTAATGAGTTCGATCGCGGACAGTCTCGCGGGCAGACGAGGAGCAGCGGCGGTACTCGAGATTCTGACCGGGGCAGGGCGGGGCACGGCCTGCTGGCTGACCGGGACCACGCTGGACCTGACGCTGGATACGGCGGACAGAATCGAGGTTACCGAGACCGGCGAAGCCGATACGGGCGCGGCGATCGCGCGGCTGCACTGGTTGGCGGACAGCTACGAAATCGAGGCGCTCGCGGACATCCCGTTGTGGGTCAACGGCGAACGCGTCGACAGGCGGCGTCTCGAGCAGCGCGATCTGATCGAGTTCGGTGATCGGGGACCGCTCACGCGCTACCGCGCCTATCGGCAGGGCGATCGGCCCAGGCGCTCGCTGGGCGATATGTTCGACGATGCGATCGATTACGCCCGGGCCAGCCGGCGGCCGAAAGGGACGCGTGTATGGTTCGCGATGCGCGACCTGTGTCGCGATTTCGTGCTCGAAACGACGATTTTATTTCGCCTCGGCGTAATCATCGCGCTCGCCTTGCTGGCCTGGTTTTCCTACCAGCAGTACCGCTCCGATATCCGTCTCCGGCAACAGGCGAGCACCAGTGCCCATCAGCTGGAGGCATTTTCACGCAGCCTGACGCAAACCAGCCAGGAAGCACTCAAGCCCTCGGATCTGAACCGCCTGCGCCAGGAGCTGAGCCTGTCGCTCAGCGCTACCGAGGAAAGACTCGAAGCGCTCGAGCAGCGTTCCGCGGCGAGCAAACGGATTATCGCCGAGGCGACCCGGGCGACCGTTTTCCTGCAGGGTGCTTTCGGGTTTCGCGATATCGAATCCGGGCGCATGCTGCGTTACCAGATAGATGCGGACGGCAACCCGTTGTTTTCGCTGCGCGGACAACCGCTGCTGACGCTCGAGGGCGAGGGCGAGATCGCGCAGCGCGTTTTCACGGGTACCGCCTTCCTGGTCAGCGCGGAGGGCTTGATGCTGACCAACCGGCACGTCGCGCTGCCCTGGGAAGAGGCGTCCGCCGACGAGGCCTCGCTCAACGGCCTGGAACCGGTGATTCTGCGTTTCCTGGGTTATTTGCCCGGGCTGCCGTCGGCGTTCCCGGTAAAAACGCTCAGGGTCAGCGACGAAATCGATCTCGCGTTGCTGAAATTCGACGACAGCGCCGGCGAAATGCCGTTCCTGCGACTCGGCCGAGCGACACCGGTGCCCGGCGGCGAGGTTATCGTGATGGGTTATCCGACCGGGCTGCGCGCAATGCTGGCACAGACCGGCGACCGCTTTCTCGCCGAATTGCAGCAAGACGAGGATCTCGACTTCTGGGGCGTGGCGGAACGGCTCTCGCAGGCCGGGTTCATCCGCCCACTGGCCAGCCGCGGTATCATCGGTCAACGATCCGCGGAGACCGTGGTCTATGACGCCAAAACCACCTACGGCGGCAGTGGCGGGCCCGTGCTCGATGTCGACGGCGAGGTCGTCGCGGTCAATACGGCGATCATCGCCGGTTACAGCGGGTCCAATTTCGGAATTCCGATCGAGTTCGCTCATCGCCTGCTGGCCGAGGCCGGACTGGAAGCGAAGTGAGAGTCGAATAGCAAAACTTGATCCGGATTTTCATGTCTCACGTAGTGAATACATAGCCCGATACGGAGGACCCCGGCGTGAAACCAATCGTTCTATTGACTGCGGCCGTACTGATGACCGGCTGCGCCCTGGAATACAACCCGGTCTACCGGTTCAACGAGGTCCAGGTCGTCAACCTTTCCGGCGGAACCATCGAAAACGTGAGCTGGCGCGTGCTCGGTTCGGAGAAATCTCTGGATTGCAGCAAGGTCGCCAAGTTTGCGATGTGCGCGGATTATTTTCCCGGGCGCCGCTATCCGCAATCCGGCATCCAGGTCGACTGGACCCAACCCGACGGCGAACGTAAAAGCGCGCTGCTGAACCCGCACATACCGGCGACGTTTCCGAATGCATTCCCGTTGCGCATCGTCATGGAGATCAATGCCGACGGCGAGATCAAGGGGTTCTACGAGCAGGACGAACCGAGCCGCGAGGGCGGTTTTTACATCGACTGACAGTCGCGGCGCGCTTCAGGGCAGAGAGCGCAGGTTCGCAGCGATATCGCGGCTGAAATCGGCCAGCGTTCGGTTCATCGCGACGATCATCGCGTCGGTATCGCCCGCGGGTTCTGCCTGCGCCTCGTAGCGGCTGCGCCTTACCGCGACCGCGAGCTTGCCGCCGCGGTCGCTGACCGCCCACTGCACGTCGAGCACCACGCGTCCCTGCCGATCGGCATCGAAGCGATTGATGTCGCCGACCAGACGGTAATC
Source organism: Gammaproteobacteria bacterium (assembly GCA_050118655.1). Taxonomy (GTDB): domain Bacteria; phylum Pseudomonadota; class Gammaproteobacteria. Next base: position 23,735 of record JASFKL010000002.1, read on the forward strand.
CAGCTGGTCGCGAATGAAGGGCTCGTACGGAAACACGACCACGCCCTTGTCGGGCAACAGGTTGTCGATATTGGCAGCCAGGATACGCGGCAACGCCAGCGCCAGCGGCTCGCTCCAGCGGATGAATTCGTCGATCATCATCGCCGCATTGTTACCGCGGGTTACGATCTGCGAACGGTTCAGGTATTCCGGCATGCGCAGCGGTCCGAGGCCGATCAGGGCCTGAGATCCGCCGGATGCCGTCGCTCCGGGTTCGATTGCGCTGAGGGTGTAAAATCGCGACGGCGGCGATGAAGAGCAGGCCCCGAGCAGCAGCGATATCAGCGCGCCGGCGAGGACGATACGAAAGCTTGAGACCATGGTACTGGCTCCGGTCATGGCGAGGTTTCCGACTTGCCGCGGATCAGGGCCTCGGGATTGCGTTGCAGGTAGTTGAGGAATTCCCTCAGGCTGCGGGCCGCGGCCTCGACTTCCTTCAGCGTGACCCCGAGCTGGTAGGTTTCCGGGCTGTCGCCCTGCAGTTGCATCCTGGCGGCCGCGAGGGCCTTTTCCAGTTCTTCCGGCACCTGCTGCGTGCTGTCTCGTTCCAGCAAATCGCGCAGCACCAGCAGCGAATCGCGTAATTCGTCCGGAATCTGCCGCAGACTATCCTGCTCGAGCAGCGCGCGCAGGGCCCGCATCGAGCGGTCGGTCTCCGCCAGGGTTTCGTCGAGCGAGTCCAGAGTCTGTTCCAGCGGCAGGCGATTGACCTTGTCGAGCAGCGTGGCGACCTGGTTTTCGAGCCGGCCGAGGCCGCCGGGAACCGTCGGTATGGTCGTAAAGCCCTCGAATTGGCCCAGACCGGCCGCCTCGACGTTGTCGTGATAATCGAGCTCGACGATTTTTCCGCCGGTCAGTAAATTGCCGCTGACGAGCGACGCGCGCAGGCCGATCTCGACGCCGTCATCGACGATCTTCTGCACCGCCTGGAGCGCCGAGGTCGTATCCGGCAGGCCCACGCGGCCGGGTTCCAGCGCGATCAGTACCGGGATCGGGCCGCCGCTCGCCGTGGCCTTGCCCGCGAACACCTTGTCGAGCATGGTCTTGAACAGAACGCGTTCGACGCTGCCGATGCGGATACCGCGATACTCCACCGGCGCCCCGGGTTCGAGACCCTTGAGCGATTGCGCGAACGAGACCACGTAATAGAGGCGATGGTCGTAGGCGACCTCGGTGACCTGCGACCATGAAGCGTAAAGTTTGAACTCGGTGTCGTTTTCGACCGGATCGCCGGCGACGACGCCCGGCGGGCGGCCGAATGCGACGCCGCCGCGCAACAGGGTTTCGAGAGTACCGGTTTCGAGTTTGAAGCCGTCGGCGCCGGCATTGATGCGGATGCCGCTGACATCCCAGAAACGCACCGAACTGTCGACGAGCTGGTTATAAGGAGCATCGACGAAAACCACGTACTGCACGCGCCGTCGCCGGGTGTCGAAACTGACGTCCTCGACGTGCCCGACCGGGTAACCGTTGTAAAGCACGACGTCGCCGGCGCTGACCGAAAGCGTCTGGTCGCTGAACAGTACGAGGCGCAGGCCGGCCGTTCCCGCCGCGGTCAGCGGCGCGCGCTCGAGCCCTTCGAAAACGCGCGCGGTTTTCCCGGAAGTGCCGGGCGACATGGCGATATAGGCGCCCGAAATCAGCGTATTGAGCCCGGTTACGTTGCCGCCGCCGATGCGCGCGGTAACCACCCAGAAACGGGTGTCATCGTGCAGCAGCGGGACCGCCTCGCGGCGCATCTTGATACGCGCCGTGACGCCTTCGAGGTCCGGGTTCAGGGTGACCTTTTGCAGCGTCCCGATTTCGACGTCGCGGTACTTGACCAGCGTCTTGCCTTCCTCGAGCCCGGCTGCCGTTTTGAAGTGGACCTCTATCGTCGGGCCCTCGGTCATGAAGGTGTAAACCACCATCCAGATTCCCAGTACCAGGGCCGCCAGCGGGATTATCCAGACCGCGGTGATTTTGCGGCCGCCCGTGATCTCAGCTTTCGGCGCGGTCATCCCCGGTCTCCAGGCGATCCCACATCAGGCGGGGATCGAAAAATTCGGCGGCCAGCATGGTCAGCAATACCACGCCGGCGAAACTGTAGGCCGCGATGCCGGGACGGATGACCATCAGGCCGCTCAGGTGCACCAGGGCCACGAGGATAGTAACCACGAACACGTCGATCATCGACCACTTACCGATCAACTCGGCCACGCGGTACATGCGGGTGCGCTGGCGATGCCCGTAGCCGGGACGGTTGCCGACGCTCCATACCAGGTAGTACATGGCCACCAGCTTGGCCAGCGGCACGATGACGCTGGCGATGAAGATGACCGCCGCCACCGGGATCGAGCCCAGCTTGATCAGCAGCACCACGCCGCCGAGTATCGTGCTGACGTGCCTGTCGCCGAATTGCTCGGTAATCATGATCGGGTAAATATTGGCCGGCAGATAGAGAATCGATGCGGTGATCAGCAGCGCCAGGGTCCGCTGCAGGCTGTTGTCGATGCGCAGGTGCAGCCTGGCGCCGCAGCGCGGACAATACTGGCTGTCCGCCGGCGCCAGCTTGCAGCAGGCATGGCAGGAAGCCAGGTTGCGGGCCGCCGCGGTGACCGCGTAATCGTTCATCCGGCCGCCTCCAGCGATTCGATCGACTGCCAGCACTGGTAGCGGTCGAGCGAGGACAGCGCCAGCGTCAGGCAAAGGCTGAAGCCGACATACGACCAGAACGAGATTCCGATGACCACCGTCGCCAGCGCCGCGATCTTGACCAGGCTGACGATTACCGAAATGATGAAAACCTCGGCCATCGCCCAGTGCTGCAGCGCGAACAGCAGGCGCGCAGTTGCCGGCGTCCAGGGCGCGCGGCGGCCGAGCATCAGCGGCGCGCTGACCAGGATCAGCAGCGACAGCACCAGCGCCGGAATCACGATAATGAACGCCGACACCATGAGCGACAGTCCCGGCATGCCGTAATCCCACAATGCCCCCGGCGCCCGGTGCAGGGTCATCGAGCTTTGCAGACCGCCGATGGAAAAGGAGAGAAAAGAAAAACTGTTGGCCAGCGTGAACAGGATTACCGCGGCGATGGAATAGGCGAGCATCCGGTTCGTCGCGTCGCGTCTGAAACGGGTCAGTAAATGACCGCAACGCGGGCAGGCGGCGCGGCTGCCATCTTGCAACCCGCTGACATCCACCAGTAAATCGCAGCCATGACAGGCGACCAGTTCGTCCATGAGCGGGATATTATCCGCTTTCCAGGATAAGGGAAACCGCGACTCGCGGTCCGCGCCGGAGGCGGGTTTTGCAATGCCCGTAAAGCAATCGATTTCGACCATAAACGGAGAGTTTATCGATCGACGCGCGGCTAATATCGACGGTCAATTCAACCCAAGCGGAGTATGATTAACGCCATGCCAGAGCACAGCAATCGAAAAATGGACCGGTTTATCGGTCTCGCGCGCTATATCGCCGCGCATGCGGACAACCGGCTGACCCTCGATGACCTCGCCCGGCGCGTGCATCTTTCGCCGTCGCGCATGCAGCGCGTTTTCAAGTCGATATTCGGCGTGAGCCCGAAAAAATTCCAGCAGGCCGCGCGCAGCGAGCACTTCAAGTCGCTGTTGCGCGACGGCGCCGATATCACCGAGGCGATTTACGCGGCCGGCTACGGCTCCACCAGCCGGGTCTACGAAAACGACGTGCGCAATATCGGCATGACGCCGAAAAGCTATCGCGCCGGCGGAGCCGGCGAGCGCATCACCTGGGCTTGCCGCGAAACGGTGCTCGGTCCGTTGCTGATGGCGGCTACCGACCGCGGCGTCTGTTTCGCCCAGTTCGGCGACGACTGCGAGTCCCTGCGCGGACAGTTACAGGTCGAGTTTCCGCGCGCCGAACTCGAGGCTTACGACGGCGGGACGACGCCATATCTCGAGCAATGGATCGATGCCCTCAATGCCTATCTGCAGAATAAACAGCCGCGACCCGAAGTACCGCTGGATCTCAGGGGTACCGCGTTCCAGGTCAAGGTGTGGGAATTCCTGCTCGGGCTGCAGGACGGCGAAGTCGCCAGCTACTCGGAAGTCGCGCAGGCAATCGGCAAGCCGGCGGCCGTGCGCGCGGCCGCCTCGGCCTGCGCCGCCAACCGCGTCGCGGTGCTGGTGCCCTGCCACCGCATCCTGCGCGCCGACGGCGGCCTCGGCGGCTATCGCTGGGGACTCGATCGCAAGCGCGCCCTGCTCGACGCCGAGCGGGCGCGCAAGGCGGCGCGGGCGGATTGAACCCGGGCGAGCATCAAGCGCCGTCCCGCGTCGGGCCGGCATTCTGGCGCGGATACCGCGATTGCAGTCCGTTCATTCTCGTGGTCGCTCCATTCGGGCTGCTGTTCGGCGCGGTGGCGACCGACGCCGGGCTCAATCTGGTCGAAACCATGACCATGACGATCCTCGTGATCGCCGGCGCGGCGCAATTCACCGCCCTGGCATTACTGCAGGATCACGCGCCGACGCTGATCGTGATTGCCGCCGCGCTCGCGGTCAACCTGCGCATGGCGATGTATTCGGCCGCGCTGGTGCCGCATATCGGCAAGGCGTCTCTGGCCAGGCGCGCCTTCGCGTCCTACTTCGTCGTCGACCAGGTGTTCGCGGTCTCGGTCAAGGCCTTCGATTACGACGGTGGATTCAGCGTCGCGCAGAAAATCGCTTTCATAATCGGCGCGGGTTCGGCGATCTTCCCGTTCTGGATCGGCTGCACGCTCGCCGGCGCGCTCGCCGGCAACGCCATTCCGCCGGAATTCTCGCTCGACTTCGCGGTGCCGATCTGCTTCATCTCCATCACCGCGCCGATGATGCGCAGCCTGCCTCACCTGGTGGCGGCGGTCGTCTCGATCCTGGCCGCGCTCGCGCTCGCGTGGCTGCCGTATTACCTGTGGCTGATCGTTGCGGCGCTACTGGCGATGATCGCGGGCGCGCAAACCGAGCTGTGGTTGCAGCGGAGGCGCACATGATCGACAAAATCCAGCTCTGGGCTGTTATCATTGCGCTCGGGCTCGGCACTTACCTGATCAGGTTCTCGTTCATCGGCATCGTGGGCGGACGGCCGTTGCCCGACTGGTTGCTGCGCCACCTGCGTTACGTCGCGGTCGCGGTCATGCCGGGGCTGATCGCGCCGCTGGTAGTCTGGCCGGCCGCGACCGGCGGCGAAACCGATCCGGCGCGAGTGGTCGCGGCGCTCGTCGCCTTCGGCATCGGCATCGGTTTCAACAGCGTGCTCGGCGCGGTGTTCGGCGGTATGGCGGGGCTTTACCTGATGCAATTTCTTATGGGCTGAAGACAGGGCATAAATGCTGCTCGAAATTCTCAACGTCGTCGCGCCGGTATTCATCGTCGTCGGCGCGGGCTACCTGGCGGTAACGAGCGGCTTTTTTACCGCCGCGCACATCGACCAGCTGATGAAGTTCGCGATCCAGATCGCGGTGCCCTGCCTGCTGTTTCGCGCCGCGTCGACGATCGACCTGGCGGCGGCCTTCGACTGGCGGCTGCTGGCGTCTTACTACGGCTCGTCGATCACCTGCTTCACGATCGGCTTCGTGATCGTCAGGTACTTCTTCAAGCGCCGTCCCGGGGAAGCCGTCGCGGTGGCTTTCTCGGCGCTGTTTTCGAACCTGGTGCTGCTCGGGCTGCCGATCTCGGAGCGCGCTTTCGGGGTCGACAGCCTGGCGCCGAATTTCGCGCTGGTGTCGGTGAATGCACCGTTTTGTTACCTGATCGGTATCACCGCGATGGAAGTGCTGCGCGCCGACGGCCGAGGCGCGGCGGAAACCGCGCGCATCGTCGTCAACGCGATGTTCCGCAACGCCCTGATGATCGGTATCGGGCTCGGGTTTATCGTCAACCTCGGAGAAATCGCTTTGCCCGAGGTACTGATCGGCGCCGTGGATCTGCTCGCCCGCGCGTCGCTGCCGGTAGCCCTGTTCGCGCTGGGCGGCGTGCTGACCCGCTACA
>JASFKL010000003.1:0-28263 GCA_050118655.1 Gammaproteobacteria bacterium
CTGCAGGTCAAACGACTGTGCGAATCCTTTCGTTACGCGATCGACAGTCTAAATCTCGATAGCCGGTACAAGGTCGCTCTATACCGCCTGTTTGCCGATCGATTCGTCGAGTCGCTGGGGCCTTTTTACCGCCAGGTCGACCATTACCTGCTCGACAGCGGGATGCTGCCGGAACTCGAACCGGCCCGGATTCACCTGCGCAGCATCGAGGGCTTGAGTCCCGACCGCCCTCCTGCCGGTTTCGAACCGGATCCGAGTCTCCCCCTGCTGATACTGCTGCAATCCTTCAAGGAAAAATCGCGTCAGAAATCGGCCAGCCTGGCCAATCTTTTCCCGGAACTCAAAAAGCGCTTTTCGAGTGCCGGGATCACGAAATACGATGACCAGATCGAGCAGCTCAACCTGATCTTCAAGCTGATATTCGAAGACGAGGATCTGCCGGCGCAGGTCAAGCACGAGCTCGCACGCCTGCAGATCTACGTGTTCATCACCGCGATCCAGGAAAAAGGGTTCCTCAAGCGCTCCAGCAACCCGGCGCGCCGCCTGCTCGAAGGTATCATCAACAGCGAGGTCGAAATCGCCAACAGCGGCCGTTCCGAACAGTCGGGTATTCGCTACATCCGGGAACAGATCGACGAAATGGCCAGCCTCCAGTTCATCACCGTCGACAGTTACTCGCAGATGCTGGAGGGCTACCGCAATTACCTCAAGAAGAACGAAACCGATACCCGGCGCGCGCGCAGGATCGAGGCGGCGAAAAAACTGCTGCCCGTGGTCAAATCCAGGCTCAACGAAATCACCCAGCCGCTGAGGATCCAGGGCACGCCCCTGATCGTCTTCGAAAAGGTCTGGAGCCCCCTGCTGGTACAGATCGCATTACACCGCGGCATGGATTCGGGTCCCTGGCACAAGACCATCGAAATGGTCAAGAAGCAGGTCTGGTCGATGATTCCGAAATCGACCCCCGAGGAAAAGCAGGAATTGCTGAAAACTCTGCCCCAGGTCGAACACTCGCTGCACCGCGCCATGCGCAGTCTGAAGCTGGCCGATAGTCTGCAAAAATCGCTACGCGATTACTTCAAGCTCGAACAGCAAAACGTGGTCGAGCAGACCACGCAAAACATCTCCGATGCCAAGCGCAAGACTCGCTCGCTCGGCGAACAATCCTTTGCCGGCATGGAAGATACCACCGACTTCGACGCGATGATGCAGACCGGCGTATTCCAGGTGCCGACCGAAATGATCGAGGCGATGGATGCCGCGAAGGCGGCCGCCAGGGACAAGCCCAAGAAAGTCAATCAGGTCGAGGCGCTGAAGACCGGCGACTGGGTGAACCTGCAGCAATCGGGCCAGAAGGTACTCGCCAAGGTTGCCTGGAAAGCCGAGGATTCGTCGCTGTTCATCTTCGTCGACCGCGACGGCACGCGGATCTGCGAACTCAATGCCACCGAGCTCGGCGAAGGTTTCGACATGGGATCGGTGACGCTGTGCGAAGAGGGCACCCTGGACGCCGAGAAAAACCAGTACAGCTTCATGAAAACCATCTAGGCCATACCCCGTTCGCGCCAAATCCGCCCCGGCTACACGCCCAGTAACAGTCTCGAAGGATCTTCCAGCACGTTCTTGATAGTGACCAGGAACTGTACCGCCTCGCGGCCGTCGACGATACGGTGATCGTAGGTCAGCGCCAGGTACATCATCGGGCGGACGACGATTTCGCCGTCGACCACCACGGGCCGCTGCTGGATCGCATGCATGCCGAGAATCGCCGACTGCGGCGGATTGAGAATCGGGGTCGACAGCATCGAGCCGAATATGCCGCCGTTGGTAATACTGAAGGTTCCCCCGGTCAGTTCATCGATACCGAGCTTGCCGTCACGGGCGCGGGTCCCCATATCGCGAATCGCTTGCTCGATCTCGGCATAACTCATCTGGTCGGCATCGCGCAGGATGGGCACCACCAGGCCGCGGTCCGAGCTGACCGCGATACCGATATCGAAGTAGTCGTGATAGACGATATCGCTACCGTCGATCGAGGCGTTCACGGCCGGAAAGCGTTTCAGCGCCTCCACCGACGCGGCGGTGAAAAACGACATCATGCCCAGTTTGACGCCGTGGGCTTTTTCGAAGGCATCGCGGTACTTCGCGCGCGTGTCCATCAGCGGCTTGAGATTGACCTCGTTGAAGGTGGTCAGCATGGCCGCGGTGTTCTGTGCTTCTTTCAGCCGCTCGGCGATCTTCGAGCGCAGGCGGCTCATCGCGACGCGGCGGTCGTTGCGGCCGTCCGACGGCACGGGTGCGGCCGGCGCTGCCGGGACTGACGGCTTTTGCTTTTGTTCCAGGTGGCGTTCGACGTCCTCCCGGGTAATCGCGCCCTTCTTGCCGCTCGGCTCGATGTCTTCGGCATTGAGGCCGTGCTCGAGCAACAGTTTACGCACCGCGGGGCTGGCCTTGCCGGTTCCCGCGGGAGCTGTTTCCGCGGGCGCTGCCTCGCTCGGAGCCGGCGCCTCGTCGACGGCGGGCCCGGCTTCCTCGGCGGCGGGTTTTTTCGCCGGCTTCTCGGCTTTTGCGGCCGCGCCCTCGGTATTGATTACCGCGAGCACGTCTCCGCTCTTGACCGTCGCACCAGACTCGTAGGCAATCGATTCGAGCACACCGGGGCTGCTGGAAACTATCTCCAGCACCACCTTGTCGGTTTCGAGATCGACAATATTCTCCTCTGCAGCGACGCTGTCCCCGACCTGCTTGTGCCAGTCGCCGAGCGTTCCCTCGGTAACCGACTCGGGTAGCACGGGAACCTTGATTTCTACCTGCATGATCTACTCCAGTCTGGTTTTTCTGCGTTTTTTTGGATTCGTCTAGTCGAGTTTGTCCGAGTACTCTGCCTCGAAGGCTTCCCTGACTATATTCTCTTCCTGCTTCAGGTGCAGCGCCATGTAGCCCACAGCTGGCGATGCCGATGATATTCTGCCCGCGTATTGTACCTTTATCGGCGCAAAGATTTCGTTCAGCCGGCTCTTGAATTCGCGGAACATGCCCTGGTTACGCGGTTCGTCCTGGCACCAGACCACGTTCTCCAGGCCCGGATAGGATTCGAACACCGACATCAGGTCGGCCTTCGGGAACGGATAGAGTTGCTCCATCCTGACGATCGCAGTGCTGTGATCGTAATTTTGCTCGCGCGACTCGTAGAGCTTGTAGAAAATCTTGCCGCTGCACAGGATCAGTCGTTTGACCTTTTTGGCATCGATCTCGTCGATCTCCGGGATCACTTTCCGGAATTCGCCTTTGCTGTAATCCTCGAGCGAGGAAACCGCGCGTTCGTGGCGCAGCAGGCTCTTCGGACTCATGACGATCAGCGGTTTGCGGAAACCGCAAACCATCTGGCTGCGCAACAGGTGAAAGATTTGCGCCGGCAGGGTCGGCTGTACGACGCGCATGTTGTGCTGCGCGCAAAGCTCCAGGTAGCGCTCGATCCGCGCCGAGGAATGCTCTGGACCCTGGCCCTCGTAGCCGTGCGGCAACAGCATCACCAGGCCGTTGAGCCGTCCCCATTTCATTTCTCCGGAACTGATGAACTGGTCGATGACGACCTGGGCGCCGTTGGCGAAATCGCCGAACTGCGCCTCCCAGATGACCAGCGTGTGCGGGTCGGTGGACGAATAGCCGTATTCGAAGCCGAGCACCGCCTCTTCGGAGAGGAACGAATTGATGACCTCGAAACGCGGCTGGTTGTCGGCGAGGAACTTGAGGGGTTTGTAGATTTCGCCTGTATTCTGGTCGTGCAACGCGGCGTGGCGATGGAAAAAGGTACCGCGCTCGCTGTCCTGGCCGGAAAGACGCACCCGGTAACCATCGTCGAGCAGGGTCGCGTAGGCCAGGTTTTCGGCAAAGCCCCAGTCGCCCGGAATTTCTCCGGCCAGCATCTTGTTGCGGCTTTCCATGATCTTGGCGACCCGCGAGTGCAGTTCGAATCCCTCCGGCAGGGTCAGCATGCGCTCGCCGAGACGCTGGATCCGCTCGGCCTCGACCGCGGTGCCCGGGGTGATGTTGACATCGCCCTCCTGTACCCCGGCCCAGTCTCGCGCCGCGCTCGGCTCGAGACCCGAAATCACGTTCAGCGCGACCGCGCCGCCCTCATCCAGCGCGCGCCGGTAGTCGGCGATCATTTCGTCGACCTTTTCGCGAGTGGTGAAGCCCTCGTCGATCAATCGCTGGGCATGCAGATCGACCAGTCGCGGATGCTTGCGCACCAGGCTGTACATCATCGGCTGCGTCACCGCCGGCTCGTCGGCCTCGTTGTGCCCGTAACGGCGATAGCAAACCATGTCGATGACCACGTCGCGCTGGAAGGTTTCGCGGTACTTGACCGCGATCTCGGCGATGAACACGCAAGCCTCGGGATCGTCGCCGTTGACGTGGAATATCGGCGCCTGAACCATGCGCGCGACCTCGGTGCAATACAGCGCCGAGCGCATGTCGCGCGGATTGCTGGTGGTAAAGCCGATCTGGTTGTTGACGATGATGTGGATGGTACCGCCGGTCTTGTAGCCCCGGGTCTGGCACATGTTGAAGGTTTCCATGACCACGCCCTGGCCCGCGAAGGCCGAATCGCCGTGGATAAGCACCGGCAGCACGTCGTTGGTATTGCGGTCGTCGAAGCGCCGCTGGCGCGCGCGGACCGAGCCTTCGACCACCGGGTCGACGATTTCGAGGTGCGACGGATTGAAGGCCAATGCCATGTGCATCGGGCCGGAATCGGTGTAGATGTCCGACGAAAATCCCTGGTGGTACTTGACGTCGTAGTTGAAGCGGTCGTCGTACTCGATATTACCCTCGAACTCGTCGAACAGGTCGCTCGGCATCTTGCCGAAAATATTGGTCAACACGTTGAGCCGGCCGCGGTGCGCCATGCCGATGACGACCTCGTGGGTACTGGTCACGCCGGCCTGCTGAACGACGCGGTCGAGGATCGGGATCAACGATTCGCCGCCCTCGAGCGAAAACCGCTTTTGCCCGATGTAGCGCGAATGCAGGTATTTCTCGAGATTTTCGGCTGCGATGATCCGGTCGAGGATCCGGTTGCGGCGACCTTCCCTGAAATTGGGTGTCGCCAGAGAGGTTTCGATCTGCACCTGTATCCAGCGTTTTTGCGAGCGATCCTCGATGTGCATATACTCCGAGCCGATAGTGCCGCAGTAAGTCTTTTCGAGGCGAGCGATGATATCGCGCAGCGGCGCTTCCTCGACGCCGAATAGCGACCCGGTATTGAAGACCGTGTCCAGGTCGGCCTCCCCGAGATCGTTCCCTTCCAGCGACATTTCCTTGATCTCGGGAATGGCGTTCATCCCGAGAGGGTCGAGACGCGCTTTCTGGTGTCCCTTGACGCGATAGGCGTTGATCAGCTGCAGCACCCGGACCTGCTTGGCGTCGATCTCCTGCTGCTCGGCATTGGACGTCTTCGCGACCCCGTTCCCGCGGTTCTTGTGCCTGACCGCCTCGAGCATTTGCTGTTTGATCTCGAGGTGATCGGCATCGGGAGTGAGCTCGCCGTTGGCCAGCTCGGCGAACCACTTGCGCCAGTTTTCGTCGACCAGGGATTCGTCTTTGAGATATCGCGAGTAGAGTTCTTCGATGAATGCAGCGTTGCTCCCGTAGAGATAACTCTGCTGCTGCATTTCTTTCATGCTCATGAGTGATTACCTGTGGGGGGTTCGTGAGTTTGTCGTGTGTTCGTCGTAGTTGTCATAGTAGACGATGTCGCGGCTATAAGTCTGAATAATACTCAACATGGCAGCAGGAAGAAACAGAACAAGTGCGGATAAGGGCAAATGACCGGCCGCAACGGGTCACGAGGCTGTTTTTAATTTCGTTCGCGCTGGTAGAATACGCCAATTCGAAATCGGACCCGCAATATGGCCCAGTACATTTACACCATGAACGGCGTCGGCAAGGTCGTGCCGCCGCAAACCGAGATTCTCAAGAATATCTCGCTCAATTTTTTCCCCGGCGCCAAGATCGGCGTGCTCGGCTACAACGGCGCCGGCAAGTCGACCCTGCTGCGCATCATGGCCGGGGTCGACAAGGATCACAGCGGCGAGGCGCGCCCGCAGCCCGGAATCCGGATCGGTTACCTGCCGCAGGAACCCGAACTCGACGAAAACCTCGACGTGCGCGGCAATGTCGAGCTGGGAGTCGCCGAGACCAAGGCGCTGCTCGACGAATTCAATGCGGTCAACATGAAATTCGCCGAACCCATGTCGGACGACGAAATGAACGAACTGCTCGCAAAGCAGGCCGAGCTGCAGGAAAAAATCGAGGCCGCGGGCGCCTGGGACCTCGAGCGCAAGCTCGACGTGGCCGCCGACGCGCTGCGCCTCCCGCCCTGGGATGCGGCCGTCGGCAAGCTGTCCGGCGGCGAGAAGCGCCGCGTCGCGCTGTGCCGGCTGCTGCTGTCGAATCCTGACATGCTGATCCTCGACGAGCCGACCAACCACCTCGACGCCGAATCGGTGGCCTGGCTGGAGAGATTCCTGCAGGACTTTCCCGGCACCGTGGTCGCGGTAACCCACGACCGATACTTTCTCGACAATGTCGCCGGCTGGATTCTCGAACTCGACCGCGGGCACGGCATTCCCTGGGAGGGTAATTACTCGTCCTGGCTTGAACAGAAGGAAAAGCGCCTCGAGCACGAGGAACGTGCGGAGAAGGCGCGCGTCAAGTCGATGCAGGCCGAACTCGAATGGGTGCGCGCAAATCCCAAGGGCCGCCAGTCGAAGAGCAAGGCCAGGCTCAAGCGCTTCGAGGAATTGTCTTCCCAGGACTACCAGAAGCGTTCCGAAACCCGCGAATTGTACATCCCGCCCGGACCGCGCCTCGGCGACGTGGTGGTCGAAATCGAGAACGGGCGCAAGTCTTTCGGCGATCGGCTGCTGTATCAGGATCTCAACTTCAAGCTGCCGCGCGGCGGCATCGTCGGCATCATCGGCCCCAACGGCGCCGGCAAGACCACGCTGTTTCGGATCATGGTCGGCCAGGACCGGCTCGACGAAGGCACGATTAAAATCGGCGACACGGTCAAGATCGCTTATGTCGACCAGTCGCGCGACGACCTCGACGGCGGCAAGACGGTGTGGGAGGAATTATCCGACGGCCTCGACAATATCGTCGTCGGCAATTACGAAATCCCGTCGCGCGCCTACGTGTCGCGCTTCAATTTTCGCGGCGCGGCGCAGCAAAAGTTCGTCAAGGATCTTTCCGGCGGCGAGCGCAATCGCCTGCATCTCGCCAAGCTGCTTAAAAGCGGCGGTAACCTGTTGCTGCTCGACGAGCCGACCAACGATCTCGATGTCGAGACCCTGCGCGCGCTGGAGGAAGCGATCCTCGATTTTCCGGGCTGCGTGGTGGTGATTTCGCACGATCGCTGGTTCCTGGATCGCATCGCCACCCACATCATCGCCTTCGAGGGCAACAGCGAGGTCTACACCTACGAGGGCAACTACTCGGAGTACGAGACGCATCGCAAACAGCGCCTCGGCCAGGATGCGGACCAGCCGCACCGCATCCGCTACAAGAAGCTCGAAGTCTGATGGCGGATTTGGACAAACTCTTCAAGCGCCTGGACGAACTGCTCGACCGGGTCGAAAAAGTCGTTCCCGGGCAAGCCGACATCCGTACCGAAAAGGGATTCCGAGCCTACCGCTGGTCGTCGCAGGGCCTCGACGGCATCTCGCGCTTCGACCGCGTCGAGCAGGCCGAGCTGTTGCATCTCGAGCGGCAGAAAAACCTGCTGTTCCGCAATACCGGGCTGTTCCTCGACGGCAAGACCGCCAACAACGCACTGCTCTGGGGAGCGCGCGGGACCGGCAAGTCGTCGCTGATCAAGGCGCAGATGAGCGAATTCGAAGACCGCGGACTGTGCATCGTCGAGATCCCCAAGGATGCGACCCGGCAGCTGTTCGATATCATTCGCACGCTCGCCGACGACGGCCGCAAGTTCATCGTCTATCTGGACGACCTGTCCTTCGAAGCCAACGACGATTCCTACAAGGCCCTCAAGGCCTGCCTCGAGGGCTCGCTGCAACCGCAGCCCGACAACGTGATCATTTACGCGACCTCGAACCGGCGCCACCTGATGCCGGAATCGATGCAGGACAACCTGGACAGCACGATGGTCGACGGCCAGTTGCATCCCAGCGACAGTATCGAGGAAAAGATCTCGCTGTCCGATCGCTTCGGCCTGTGGCTCTCGTTTCACCCCTTCACCCAGGACCAGTACCTCGCCGTGGTCGAACAGGCGGTGGGCTCCCGGGGCATGAAAATGAGCGAGGAGGCGCGCATCGAGGCGATCCGCTTCGCGACCCAGCGCGGCTCGCGCAGCGGCCGTATCGCGGTTCAGTTCGCGGCCTACTGGGAATCCCTCCAGTAAACCTGGACGCACTCCGGATAACGAAACCCATCGAGAGCCGAGTCCCGGCCCCCGGGCTTGCGCTCATGCGGGATCGTTGCGGACAAAAATAAAGCTGCGGCTGACATGTCCCTGGCCTGCCATCTCGGTGACCGAGTACTTCCCCGAATCGATCAGGGCATGTAACCTGCCGCGATCCTTCTTCTGAAGGATCAGGATCGCCTTTTTTCCATCCAGGAAGTCCATTGCCGCCTGCGGGTCCGTGTAGACCGGCAAAACCCTGTCCAGGTAGAAGCTGAATCCCCCGGTTGCCAGTTCGTCGTGGGTACCGAGTGCGATTCGATAGCCATTGTTCATCTCCGTCAAGGCCTCGTCCGCGACGGGCTTGAACGAACGTTGCGGGTCGTAAATCTGCACCAGCAAGGCCGCGCCGATCGCGAACAATAAAGTGATGGTGCCCGGGAAGGCGGCGGTCAGTTCCACCCCGTGGCCGGCGCGCAAACGTGCCAGCGCTTTCGCCATCGCGTAGACGGTGAGCCCCGCGACGACCAGGCTGGCGAGAAAACAGGCCAGGGCGAGATTATCCGAAACCGCCTGCATGGCATCGTAGCCTTGCAGATAACGGTCGAAAAAGCTTTGCGGCGCCAGGTAGAGCCCGATGACGAGACCGGTCGGAATCAATGCCAGAATTCCCGCGCAAAGCCCGCCCAGCACGATCATCCATTGTCCCCCTGTCCAGCGCCAGTTGCCGAGTTCCCGGTCCATCCAGACCGCGGCAAGGTAAAATAATACGGGATAAACCGGCAGCATATAGGTGGAAACCTTGGCGGACGAGGCGTGCAGGATCAACAGCATGCATACCAGGGCGAATTTCAGGTAAAGCTCGAATTCGGAACCTGCCCGCTTTCCGGGACGAAAATAGTAGTAAAGGGCGCCGGGCAATAGAAAAACCCAGGGCAGCATGCGCAAGGGCGAATCGAGCAGGTAGTAGTAAATCGGTTCCTTGTGAAAGAAATAGGGGTCTCGCGGCAGCGAGGTATCCGTAAAGGTAAAGAACCGGCCTATCTGATTGTCCACGAAAACGATGCGCAAATATTCCAGGCCTCCGACCGACCAGAGTTTCCAGGCCCAGTAGCCGACCAGCACGGAGAAAACGGGCAGGTAGAAAACGGGAAGCAAAAAAAACAGCCGCCATTCCCGGCGGTATGCCAGATAAGCCTCGATGGGTACCCATACGAAAGCGACACCGATCAGACCCTTGGCAAAGAATGCCAATGCGGAGACGAATATAAAAGGCAGGTAATTTCGATAGCGAAATCGATCCGTCGAGAAAGCCCGCCAGAACAGATACATGCTCAGGATGACGAAAAAAACCAGTGTCGCGTCGGTGAACGTGGTTTTCGCATACTCGAAATACAGCAGGCTGCCGGTACACAGAAATGCCGCGCACAAACCTGTCCGCTCGTTGTGTTCCCTGCGTCCCCATAAATAAGTAACGAGCACCGCCCCGAATCCGTAGATGGCCGACGGCAGGCGCATCATTCCCTCGTTGACTATGCCCGTTATGGTGATCAATAGCAGCGATGTCCAGTGCATCAACGGGGGCTTTTCGAGGAACGGGTTTCCATTGAGCACGGGAACCGCCCAGTCCCCGCTATGGAGCATGCCCCAGATTATCCCCGCGCCGCGCGTGTCCAGGGGCGACCAGAGGTGGTGGTCGAAGATTCCCAGGCAATATATCGCTATGAGCCCGAGTATTAACCTGGAACTGTTAGAGATCATTTATTCAATCCCCGCCATAAACTGGTTCGCTTTCGACCCGCCATAGTCTCCACGCCGACCCGGCTGCTGCCGGCAATTGCGATCGGCAATGCTGACCGGGGTAAACGCCCGCTCTCGTTTCCGGGTCTGCCCCGGGTCCTGTAGTTTGGGTTTCGACTATCGCATCACGAAAGGATTCGCCATGGGTTCGCTCGAAGTATTGATCCAGACCGTCTTGGTGCGCGTGTAGTCGTAGATCGAATCGATACCGGCCTCGCGGCCGCTGCCGCTGTGCTTGAAACCGCCGAACGGCGCGATCGGCGAAATGACGCGGTAAGTGTTGACCCAGACGATGCCCGATCTGATCGCGTCGGACACCCTCAGCGCGCGCGCGACGTCGCGGGTGAACAGGCCCGAGCCGAGCCCGAAATCGGACTGGTTGGCCATCGCTATGGCCTCCTCCTCGGTATCGAAGGACAGCACCGACATGATCGGTCCGAACATTTCCTCGCGCACGGTGCGGATATCCTGGTGCGGGCAATCGAGTATCGTCGGGCTGTAGTACCAGCCGCTGTCGAGGCCTTCCGGCCGCTTGCCGCCGCAGAGCAACTTCGCTCCCTCGCCGATCGCGTCCTTTACCGAGGCGCTGATGTGCTCGAGCTGTGCCGGGGTGCACAGCGGGCCGACCTGGGTATCGTCCGCCAGCGGATCGCCGATGCGAATCTGCGCGGCACGTTCGACCAGCTGCTCCAGCACCCGCTCGCGGATTCCGGACTGGATAAACACCCGCGAACCGGCGACGCAGCTTTGGCCGGTGGCGCCGAAATTGCCCGCGATGATGCCGTTGACGGCGCCCTCGATATCGGCATCGTCGAACACCAGGATCGGCGACTTGCCGCCGAGTTCGAGCGATACCACGGCAAAGTTTTCGGCGCTGTTGCGTACGATGTGACGCGCGGTTTCCGGCCCGCCGGTAAAAGCCACGCGCGCGACCCCGGGGTGACTGGTCAACAGGCGTCCGCAGGGCTCGCCGTAACCGGTTATGACGTTTACGACCCCGGGCGGAAACCCGGCCTGCTCGACGATTCGTGCGAATTCGAACATCGGCGCCGGCGCCGCCTCGGAGGCCTTGAGCACGACCGTGTTGCCCGCGGCGAGCGCCGGGCCGAGCTTGGTCGCGGTGAGAAACATTTGCGCATTCCACGGCACCACCGCGGCCACCACGCCGATCGGCACACGCCTGGTGAAAACGTGCATCTCGGGCTTGTCGATCGGCAGGGTCGCACCCTGAATCTTGTCGGCGAGGCCGGCGTAATAATAATAATAATCGGCGACGTAACCGGTTTGCGAACGGGTTTCCTTCGCCAGCTTGCCGCTGTCGACGGTTTCCACGTCGCCGAGCATCTGCGCGTTTTCGGCCACCAGGTCGCCCAGCCGGCGCAACAATTTGCCGCGCTGGGTGGCGTTCATCGACGCCCAGGGTCCGCTGCGCAACGCACGGTCCGCGGCTTGCACCGCGCGTTCGACCTCGGCCTCCCCGGCGACCGCGGCAGTGGCCCAGGCTTCGCCCGTGGCCGGGTTGATCGATTCCAGGCGCGCTCCATCCGCGGCATCGCACCATTCGCCGTCTATATACATCTGGTAATGTTTCATTCTCGGATCCCCGCCGGGAAATTCGCCTAGCCTAGCGTCAAATCGGCACCGAGAAAAGCCGCAAGCGATGCCGGCGAATGGCGGCCGAATTCCGAAATATCCACAAGCGGGCCTGAATCCACGTCGAAAATCCTCCCAAGGCCCGCCATGGCGCCCTGCCGATACCCTTTGAATTTCTTGAATTGTGCCCGAGGCCGTGCCAATCTCTACAAACTGACATTCATAAATGCATGCCTGGTATGAGGAGCAGGTCTCTTGGATCTCGCTGAAGAAACAGATTTATTGAGAAAAATTCCGATGTTCGCCAAGATGGAAACGTCGAAGCTCAAGCTGTTGGCTTTCGCCAGCGAAATCGTTTCTTTCGACGACGGCGACATCGTCTTCAATCGCGGCGACAGCGCGGATTTTGCGTATGTCATCATGGAAGGAGCTGTCGATATCGTCACCGAAACCGACGCCGGCCCTATCGTTTCCGGCACCCTGACCCAGAACCAGCTGATCGGCGAACTCGGTTTACTCAACAACGCGCCGCGCAATGCCACGCTGATCACCAACGGCACCCTGCGAGTGATGAAGATTACCGGCGACATGTTCTTTCGTATTTTGCGCGAAAACTCCGATGTCGCCCTCGACGTAATCCGCATGCTCAGCGACAAGCTGTCGCGCACCCACGAACGCGTAGAAATCCTGCAAAAAGAGATCAATCAGCAGGATAACGGATAAATGTCGAATTCCGCGGCACCAGACCTCGGTGTCCCGGACCGCTTTCAAGCGCTGTGGCGTCGCTGCATGATTGACGGCGCCCGCGACGACAGCGCCGCCATTCACCGCCGCCTGCTGGACGGGTACGGCGAGCCCTGGCGCTATTACCATACCCTCGAACACATAGAGCACTGTATCGGCTGGTTCGATGCCTGCCGCCCGCTGGTCGACAATCCCGATGCACTCGAACTCGCGGTCTGGTTTCACGACGTGATCTACGAACCCGGCAATCCCGACAACGAGGCCGAGAGTGCGAAACTCTACCTGCAATTGTCCGACGGGGTTCACCTGCCCGGCACCCGCGACCTCGTCGATCGGCTGATCATGGCGACTCTGCACCTCGGCAGCTCGCTCGCCGACGGCGACGACGCCAGATACATGGTCGATATCGACCTGTCGAGCTTCGGCCTGCCCTGGGAGGAATTCCTGCGCGATAGCGAAAACCTGCGGCGCGAGGCTGCCTCCCTCGACGACGATACCTATTACCACAAGGCGAAGAGCTTCCACGACAGTCTGCTGGCGCGGGAGCGGTTTTATTACACCGATTTTTTCGCCGCCAGGCTGGAAGAGCGCGCGCGCGAAAATATCAGGCGTTACCTGGCGCGGATCTCCGGCTGAAACGGCAATCTCCGGCGGCTAGACCGGCGCCGGATCGATCGTAAAAATGCGTACCGGCCGGTTCAGGCCGCGTACCGCGACCTCGCCGAGTTCGCGGAATTCGAACATCCCCTCGGGAACCTGCCTGCGCGTGCTGTCGGCGACGATGATGCGCGTGCCGTAATCCTTGTTGAGTTGCTCCAGGCGCGCGGTCAGGTTGACGTTATCGCCGTGCACGGTGTAGCCGACCCGGTCGCCGGAACCGACCAGCCCGCCGACCACCGAGCCGGTGTTGATGCCGACGCGGGTATTGAAGCTGACGCCATCCCCGAATTCGACCCCCTCGAGCGTCGACTGAATCTCTAGCGCTGCGCGAATCGCATTGGCGGCATGGTCGTCGTCGGGCCTCGGCACGTTGAAAGTCGCCAGCACCGCGTCGCCCTGGAACTGGCTGATTACCCCGCCGTGGCGCGCTATGGGTACGGCGATCAGCGCGAAGTAGCGGTTCAGCGCGTCGATCAGCTGTTCCGGAGTAAGGGCTTCGCTGATCGAGGTGAATCCCTCGATGTCGGTGAACAAAATTGTGCATTCGCTGACCTCGCCCTTGCCGGTAATGGCACCCTCCTCGGAGCGGATGACTTTTCGCGCCACTTCCTCGGGCACGAACCGGGACAGATCGCGCGCCGCGCTACCCTCGATGACCGACTCGATCAACAGGTTGCGGGCGCGGTGCAAGGCGAGCGCCAGCACCCCGGTAACCATCAGGATAGAGATGATCTTGTCGAACTCGGCGCCGATCAGCACGCTGTTCGAGGTCATGTATTCGACGTAGTTCCGGGTCACCATGTTATTGGACGGATCGCTGAAGATGACGTAAGCGACCATCAGCATCCAGCCAATCGCGGCACTGATACCGGTCGCGATCACGAATCGCGGGTCGAAACGCAGCGCGCGGATGGCGATGAAGATGAATACGTAAAGTAGCGTCGGCATCTTCAGGTAAAAAGACGGCGGCTGCTCGTATTGCAGGTGAAAGCTCCAGATCAGACCCAACAGCAGCACGATATCGACAACCGCCGACAGGTATAGCATCCAGTCGGGCAGCCTGCGCCTGACCGCCAGCCCCAGCCTGATCAGGCTGAAGGCGAGGTAGATCGACAACGCCCAGGGAACTGGCGCGAAATCCGCGTCCTGGGAAAAAGTCTTCGGGGAAACCGCGTAGAGCAGCCCGAATATGGCCACGATCACGAGCTGGATGACGCTGATCAGCACCTCGCTGCGTTCCTGCTGATCCTGAATCGAACGGCGCACTCTTTCGGGGAGGGCCGTATGTTGCAGGCCTGTAACGCCGACTAGCTGTCCGGCGGGGTCCTGCGGCTTCGACGAGATCTTGTTCAAAGGGCTCTCCGGGATTAATTCTCGCATTATGCCCGCAGCACCGGACAGCCTGTCAATCCATTGAGCTGGATCAAAAAATTCGGCCGCGGCAGTGCGTTCGAGGCCGATTCAGTGTAGTCTGCGAAACGTACTCGGCAAGGTACAGATAAATGAAGGAACGGCTGGAATCCAGAATACTGATTTATAGCCACGATTCGTTCGGCCTCGGTCATTTGCGGCGCTGCCGCTCGATCGCGCACTCGCTGGTATCGCGCTTCAAGGGCCTCTCGGTGCTGATTCTGTCGGGCTCGCCGATTATCGGCAGCTTCGATTTCAAGGCGCGGGTCGATTTCGTGCGCGTGCCCGGAATCATCAAGCTGCGCGACGGCGCCTATACGTCGCTCGGACTGCATATCGACCTCGAGCAGACCCTGAGAATGCGCGAATCGATCATTTTTCACACCGCCGAAACCTTCAGACCCGATATCTTCCTGGTCGACAAGGAACCCACCGGTCTGCAGGGAGAAGTGACCAGCACGCTCAAGATGCTCAAGGAACAGGGAACCGTCAACGTGCTCGGATTGCGCGACATCATGGACGAGCCGTCGAAGCTCAGGATCGAATGGGAGCGCAAGCAGGTCGCGCCGGTACTCGAGAACCTGTATCACGACATCTGGGTATACGGGCTCGCCGACATGGGCAACCCGATCGAAGACCAGAACCTGTCGGCGTCGATTGCCAACAAGATCACCTATACCGGTTATCTCGACCGCGAAATCCCGAGCGATCGTAACTGGGTGCCGCAAACCAGCCTCGATTCACCGTTCATCCTGGTTACCGCCGGCGGCGGTGGCGACGGCGTGGAAATGGTCGACTGGGTAATACGCGCCTACGAGAGCGACCGCGACCAGCCGCTGCGGGCGATTATCGTTACCGGGCCGTTCATGCCGCCGGCCGAACAGCAGGAATTCCACGAGCGTTGCGACCTGTTACCCAACGTCGAGATCCTGAGCTTCGACAGCCATATCGAATTACTGATGCGTAAAGCGGACGGCATCGTCGCGATGGGAGGCTACAACACCTTTTGCGAAATCCTCACACTCGACAAGCCGGCGCTGATCGTTCCGCGGTGCCATCCGCGCCAGGAGCAGCTGCTGCGTGCCGAGCGCGCGGTCAAACTGGGGCTGGCCAGCATGCTCGATCCGGAAGGCGAGCGCGATCCGCTGCAAATGGCGGCGGCGCTGCGCAAGTTGCCGCACCAGCCAAAACCGTCTTCCCGGCAAATCCCCGGCCTGCTCTCGGGTCACGAGAATATTGCCGAAATCGTGCGCGAGAAACTCGAACCCTCCGAGCGCGAGATCATTACCGCCTGAAGCCGGGTGCCGAGCAGCTCGTCCAGATGCATCATGATTCATGTCCAGCACCTGCTCGGCATCGGGCACCTGCAGCGTGCCGCCCTGCTCGCGGAGGCGCTGGCGCGGCGCGGTTTTCCGGTCGAGCTGGTATCCGGGGGGATGCCGACGTCGGCGGCGATTGCCGATGGCGTCGGGTTCCGGCAGCTGCCGCCCGCGCGCAGCCCCGACGTTGAATTTTCACAACTCGTCGAGGCCGATGGCCGTCCGGTCGACGACGCCTGGCGGTTGGCGCGGCGTCGCCAGTTGCTCGACCTGTTCGACAGCCTCGAACCGCGGGCGCTGATCACCGAAACCTTTCCTTTCGGCCGCAACATGTTGCGCTTCGAATTGATCCCGCTGCTAAAGGCCGCGCGCCGCAGCGCCGCCTGCGAACTGGTCGTCTCGTCGATACGCGACATCCTGCAGCCGAAGACTCGGCCCGGCCGCAGCCGGGAAACCTGCGAGCTTATCGAGCGCTATTACGACCGCGTCCTTGTGCATGGCGACCCGTCGATCGCGCGGCTCGAAGACAGCTTCGACGCGGTCGACTGCATCCGCGACAAGATTGCCTACAGCGGCTATATCGCCGGGCCCGGATCGAAGTCAGCTATCGGCGGCGGGCAATCGGGCGAGGTCCTGGTCTCGGCCGGCGGCAGCGCCACCGGGTTGAAAATACTCGAAACCGCGATCTCCGCGCGTCCGCTGACCTCGCTCGCAGACAGACACTGGCGCATCCTGGTCAGTCCTGCCATCGGCGGGCCGGATTTCAACCGGCTCGAACAGCGCGCCGGTGACAACACCACCGTCGAGCGTAATCGCGGCGACTTCGCCGGACTGATGCGCCGGGCCGCGCTTTCGGTCTCGCAAGCGGGTTACAACACCGTCTGCGACCTGCTCGGCAGCGATACCGCCGCGGTCGTCGTGCCCTTCGCCGACGGAGACGAACTCGAGCAAAGCCTGCGTGCGCGCCGACTGCAGGAGCACGGGCGCCTGCTCATGCTGGAGCCGCGGGAGCTCGCCCCCGACAGCCTGGCGGCCGCGATCGAACGGGCTATGGCGCTAGACGCCCGTATCGAGGTCGATCTCGACGGCGCTCGTCACAGCGCCGAATTGATCGAGCGATGGCTCGAAACCGCGAATCCATGAACGGGGGATCCATTGCGGCCGAAGCCTGGCAATGGCTCGGGCGGGAACTCGACCGCTGGAGTGCCGAGGGCCGCCAGGTGCGGTTCTGGTGGCGGGACGACGATGCCGCCGCGCCAGACGACCGTCTCGACAGGCTGCTGGGGATCTCCGAAGAACGGCGAATACCGCTGGCGCTGGCGGCGATTCCGGCGCGAATCGAGGACGGCCTCGCGGTTCAGCTTCGCGATCGGCGCGGTATCAGCATCCTGCAACACGGCTACGCGCACCGCAATCACGCGTCGCCGGGGGAACGCAAGCTGGAACTCGGCGGCACGCGCGCCGACGCGGATATCCTCGACGACCTGCAGCGCGGCTTCGAATTATTACGGGCCTGCTTCGGCGCGAGTTTCGTACCCGTGCTGGTACCGCCCTGGAACAGGCTGCGCAGCGGACTGATCGGCGACCTGCCCGGGATCGGCTTTCGCGGGGTGTCGATCATGAAGGCGCGCCGCGAGGCCCGTCCCGCGCCCGCACTATTACAGGTCAACTGCCATCTCGACCCGATAAACTGGCGACACGACGGCGGCTTTCTCGGCGTCTGCCCGGCGATCGCGATACTGATCCAGCACTTGACCGCCAGGCGCGGCGGTTATCGCGATGCCGGCGAACCGACCGGCATCCTGAGCCACCACCTGGTGCAAAACGAGGCGGTATGGACCTTCCTCGACGACCTGTTCCGATTCCTGTCGGCGCATCCCGCGGTGGAATTCATCGGCGCCGACCAAATCTGGAAATAGTCTCTCCTATGTTGGGACGTGCTTTGTCGATTGCAGTCGTAAATTCGGGAGGCCTGGGGACAGAGTCACTATCGCCGACCCTCTCCTGTTGTCTCTATCCATACCCACAGCAACTCTGCCCTCCGCGAAGGGAGCGAAGCATCTCGACCACACCTCGATTGTGGCCGAAGGTCGCATAGAACGGATCCTCGCAGATTTTGGAACAACCCACGATTCTATTTGGGGGACACAATACCCAACTACCCGAATTAAGCTTTGGCTTGAAATCGAATTATGGTAATTGAGTAATGTGTCCCCCTATTTGCCATTTTCAACTTTGGGTAGGTTGGGGACTGACCAGGCGTCGGCGCGTTTCGCCTGTCGTCTCCGGCAGAAACGAAGCCTGCTCTGCCCCCTCGAAGAGAGCGAAGCATCTCGGCAACTCCTCGATTGCGGCCGAAGGTTTCACAAAGCGGGTCCTTACAGAGTTCGGGAGGACCGGCGTAGCAGGATAACTTTTTTACTTTGGGATGTATCTCAGGATCGCTTTAGCGGTATGGTGTCGTAACTGTCGAGCAATTTGCCTTCGGGGGAGAGGTCGAAAACATGCATCGCATCCCAGGCGAAATCGACCGGCGACTCGCCGCGCATGTCCCAGCCGCGGGCGAGCGCATAGATACAGCGAATGATCCCCTTGTGCACCACCGCGGCGCAGTCGTCGCCGCGAGCGGCCATGCGCGCCAGCCAGGGTTCGAGCCGCGCCTGAACCTGGCGCGGGGATTCACCGCCGGGGGGCTGGAAATCGAGTCCCCGGGCCTCGTTGTCGCGCATACTCTGGCCGAGTTCGCGGCGCAAGGGTTTGAGGACCTTCCCCTCCCAATCGCCCCAGCTCATTTCGATCAATGCGGATTCGACGGTGTAAACCAGCCCGAGCAATTCAGCGGATTCCGTTGCCCGCCGTAACGGACTCGAGTACCAGCGGCAGGACCGGCTCCACTCGGGCAGTTCGAAACCCTCGAGCGCGTCGCGCCCTGCTTTGCACAGCGGCTGGTCGATTCGCCCCTGGACCCGCTTTTCCAGGTTCCAGGCCGTCATCCCGTGGCGCAGCAACAGCAACTTCAAGCCGATCTCCCCTGTTGCAGCGACTGCCGCAGGCGCGCGGCCAGTGCATCGATCCCGGCATCCATCGAGAAATGCTGCCTGACCCGGCGACAACCGGCCTCGCCGAGCCGCGCGCGCAGCGCCGGGTCGCGAATCAGCTTTTCCAGCGCCTCGCCCAGTTGGCCGATCGAATTTTGCTCGACCAGCCAGCCGGTTTCGGCGTGAACTATCAATTCCGGGATTCCGGATATATTCGTCGACAGGCAGGCGAGGCCCTGGCTCTGGGCTTCCATGAGCACGTTCGGCA
The DNA here is from genome assembly GCA_050118655.1 of Gammaproteobacteria bacterium. Taxonomy (GTDB): domain Bacteria; phylum Pseudomonadota; class Gammaproteobacteria. The sequence continues at coordinate 19,261 of JASFKL010000003.1, forward strand.
ATCCGTCACGGTCGCCGTCGCCCGATACCCGGCTCGGCAGCACGAACAGGTCGGCGTCGCGATAGCGCGCCAGGACCTCGGACTGCGGCAATCCCCCGAGCCAGTCGATACGCTGCTCGAGGCCGAGTTCGCGCGCCTGGTGCCTCAATGCCTCCAGCAGTTCGCCGCCACCGATATGCGCAAAGCGCCAGTGCAACCCGGCGGGCAGTCCCGCCAGCGCCTGCAGCAGAACGCCATAGCCCTTCTTGTCGACAGCCCGGCCGACGCTGATCAATCTCACCGGTCGCGCCGCGTCACTGCCGTCCCGGTCAGACGAAGCACCGGGATTGGCATCGAAGCGGTTGAAGTCGAGACCGTGGTAAATCAGCTCGACCTTGTCTTCGCGGTCGGCCAGTTCCGCGAGGTAGCGATGATTCGCGGCGGTACAGGTCACGGCCCAGTCGGCGCTCGCGAGCTTGGCGCGTAGCTCGCGCCGGCCCAGGGTCCAGATATCCTTGGCGTGAGCCGAAATACTCCAGCTGCGGCCGCTCATGATACTGGCGTAGAAACCGACCGACGACGGGGTATGAATGAAATGACAATAATAGTGGCGAACCGAGCCCGGCGTTTCGAAGCACATCACCGCGGCCTGGGCGAATCGCCGCAAACGATTTCGAGTCGGGTCGTGTAGCAGGTCGACGGCTAGCCTCGCCAGCGCCCGCCAGAATCCGGCCCGGACAACGAGCCGCAAACAGGCAGACAACACCCGCGGCCAGTCGTCGTGCGCGTATTCCGGCAGGTAGTGGACGGGCGCCACGATTTCCGCGTGAACCGGATGCGTCGCGGGATCGTAAGGGTGACGCAGCGAAAAGATACAGAGTTCGAAGCCGCGCAACTCGAGCGCCCTGATTTCCTGGGCGACGAAAGTTTCCGAAAGGCGCGGGTAGCCCTTCAAAACGATAGCGAGCTGCGGGGGCATAAGCTGAATTTGATATACATCGAATGATCGGCGATAGTACACTGGCCCGACTTGACGTGCTACCGAGCCAATATGCGGAACCCGGGCCGACAAGTAAAATCATAATCCGGGAGTCTATGGAACCGTCGCTCTACAGGTACATACTGACTTATAGCAAGCGTGACCAGTTACTGCTGATCCTGCTGTCGCTGGCTTCACTGCCGCTGGTCTACGTAACCCTGGAACTGCCGAAGAAGATCATCAACCTGCTAGAGGGCATGGACCTGCCGGACAGTCTGCTGGGCTTCGAGCTCGACCGCCTCGATTTTCTGATGGTCCTGAGTTTCGCTTTTTTGCTCACCGTGCTTTCCAGCGGCGGTCTCAAATACCTGCTCAATGTTTACCGGGGTGCCCTCGGCGAACGAGTTTTGCGCCGCTTTCGCTACGAACTCTACGAGCGCATCCTGCGTTTCCCGATGCCGCACTTCAAGCGTGTATCCTCGGGAGAGCTGATTCCGATGATAACCGCCGAAACCGAGCCGCTCGGCGAATTCATCGGCGAATCCTTTACCCTTCCGGTATTCCAGGGCGGCACCCTGCTGACCTATCTGTTTTTCATTTTCCAGCAGGACTTTTATCTCGGCCTGGCGGCGATCTCGCTCTACCCGTTCCAGCTCTACGTAATCCCGCGCCTGCAAAAACGCGTCAACGAACTCAGCAAGGAGCGGGTGTCCACGACGCGTAACCTGTCGGGGCGTATCGGCGAAACCATTTCCGGGATCGGCGACGTACACGCCAACGATACCAGCCACTACGAACGCGCCCATATCAGCCAGCGTCTGGGCCGTATCTACCTGATTCGCTTCGATATCTTCAAGCGCAAGTTCTTCATCAAGTTCCTGAACAATTTTATCGCCCAGTTGACGCCGTTTTTCTTTTACTCGGTGGGCGGTTACTTCGTACTGCGCGGCGACCTCTCCATCGGTTCCATGGTCGCCGTGCTGGTCGCCTACAAGGATCTGTCCGGACCCTGGAAAGAACTGCTGCGTTACTACCAGCGCATGGAAGATATCAAGGTCAAGTACTCCCAGGTCATCCAGCAGTTCGACCCGCACAACCTGATCGATAACGAGATCATCGACATGCAACCCGAAACCCTGGCACTGCCCGGCCGGGAAATCCAGGCTCATAACCTGCGATACAGCGAAGACGGGCTATATTTCAGTATCGATGGCGCCAGTTTCAGGCTGCCCATCGACCAGCATTGCGCCGCGGTCGGTCTCGGCAATAGCGGCAAGGACGAGCTTGCCGGGCTGGTTTCGAGATTGCTCATCCCGAGTTCGGGCAATCTCACCCTGGGCGATTCGAAAATGCAGGATATTCCCGAAGCCATAACCGGCAACCGCCTGGGTTACGTGGGATCTTCAACCTTCATGTTCAATGGTTCGGTTTTCGATAATCTCACCTACTCGCTCAAGCATCAGCCCGTAAAGGTCGAAGACGGGGGATACGACAAGGAGCGCGAACACGAACGGCATCTTGCAAACCTCGCCGGTAACACGCCCGACCGCTACGACGACGAATGGATCGATTACGCAGGGACCGGACTCGATGACCGGGCCCGGCTCGTCGAGCACATAATCGAGGTGCTCAAATGCGTGGAGCTTGACGAAGAGATATACCAGTTCGGCCTGCAGTCCTTCGTCGATCAGTCCCAGCATGCCGACTTCGCCGCGCGCATCATGGAAGCCCGCAGGCAATTGCGCGACCGGTTTACCGATCCCGCGGTCGAAAAACTGGTCGAGCCGTTCGATCACCGCAAGTACAACACGAACATGACGGTCGCCGAGAACCTGTTGTTCGGCACCGTCTACGACAACCAGATCGATGCCGAAAGCCTTATCGACAATCCCGTGATCAGCGAGTTGCTGGACGAAACCGGTCTCAGTCAAACCTTCCTCGAGGCCGGTGCGCAAATCACCGAAATCATGCTCGACTTGTTTTCCGACGTCGAACCCGACAGCGAACTGTTCGAGCAATTCAGCTTCATCTCGGCGGAAGACCTGCCCGAATTCAATCGCCTGTTGCAACAAACCCGTCAGCACGGTACCGCGAACCTGGACTCCAACGAGAGGCATCGCCTGATTTCGCTGACCTTCAAGCTGGTGGTCGCGCGTCACCGTCTGGGCCTGATCACCGAGCCGATACAGCAACGCATACTCGAAGCGCGCGGACGAATTTACGAACTGGCGAAAAGCCACGATCTCGGCATCGAGTTTTTCAACTTCGAATCCTTTAACCCGCGGATTTCGATCCAGGACAATATCCTGTTCGGCAAGCTCGCCTACGGACAGGCTTTCGCGCAGCAAAAGATCAACAAGCTCATCGTCGACGTGGTCGACTCGCTCGGGCTGCGGCAGGATATCATCGAGGCCGGGCTCGACTACGATGTCGGCGTCGCAGGCGGCCGGCTATCGTCGAGCCAGCGCCAGAAGCTCGGCGTCGCCCGCGCACTGCTGAAAGCCCCGGACCTGCTGATCGTCAACGAGGCCCTTTCCAGCCTGGACACCACCGCCGAACGCAGGCTAATCGAAAACATCAGGCAGGTAATGGGATCCCGCGGAATTCTCTGGATCCTGGGCCGGGTGCAGCTCGCCGAACTGTTCGATACCGTGATGATCATGGAGCGCGGCAAGCTGCTCGATCAGGGTCCCTACGAGAAGATACATTCCACCAACGAGCATTTTCAGCAACTGCTGGAATCCGAGTAAGCCCGGGCTCAACCCCGATACCTGAAAAACAGGTGCGTGTTCAGGTAGCGATCGGCGAATTCCCGTTTCAACCCGCTCCACAGGCTGCCCAGGGCGAGTCGCGGCGGCGGTTGTACCTGCCGCAGGCCGAGCCGTTCGCCGAGACCGATTAGCGTGCGGCGGGTGAAGCAATTGATGTGCTCCAGCGGGTGGATCGCATTCAGGTCCGGTGACCAGCCGCGCCTCGAAAGCGTCGTGGCGACGCCGCGGCCGTCGGGCACGCGCAGGTAGACGAGGCCGCCCGGCACCAGTCGCGCACACAGGGATTCCAGCGTCGGCCGCGGCTCGGGCAAGTGCTCGAAAACCTGGCTCGAAAAAATGCAGTCGAAATGCTCGCCCGGCGGCGGCAATTCGTCGATTACTCTTACTCCGAGCCCGCGGGCATGCTCGCGCCGTTCGCGCGACAGTTCGTAACCGCTGACATCGAAACCCTGGTCCTGTGCCGCGCGGCTCCAGAAACCCCAGCCCATGCCGAACTCGAGTATCCGCCGTCGTGCGGGCGACCCGGGCAGCATCCGCGCCAGGGTTCGAATCTGACCCGCGTAGCGGCGGCGGAGCGCCTCGCCGGCAGCCTGTTTCTTGCGCAGACTCCTCGCGGCGTCGATCCAGTGTTCGTAGAGCGCCAGCATCCCCGCCTCGTCGAGGATCGGGTCCTGGTAAATGAAATCGCAATTCCGGCAGATAAATACGCGGTAGGATTCCCCGCGCAGCGATTGCAGCGGCAGGCGGCCGGCATAGAAATCCTGCAGGAAAGCGGCCATGCGCGGCTCGTCGAATCCTATATCACAGAGCTGGCGCCTGTCCCGCGAATCGCATATCGGGCAGAATTCGCGCGCCTGGAAGCCGAAGCTCATGGATTACTTGTAGGGATCGGCCGCGTCGCGCAACCCGTCGCCGAAAAAGTTGAATGCGAGGATCACCAGCACGACCGGCACTACCGGAAACAACAGCCACGGATACAACGCCACGACGTTGATGTTCTGCGCCTCGTTCAACAGTACGCCCCAGCTGGTCACCGGCGGCCTCAAACCCAGGCCGAGAAAACTCAGCGCGGTTTCGCCGAGAATCATCGCCGGCACCGACAGCGTGGCCGAGGCGATCAGGTGACTCATGAAACCCGGCAGCAGATGGCGACCGATAATCCGCCCCGGCTTCGCGCCCATCAGCTCGGCGGCGGCGCAGTAATCCTCTTCGCGCAACGATAGCAGCTTGGAGCGCACGGCCCGCGCGAGCCCGGTCCAGTCGAGCAATGCGAGAATCACCGTGATCCCGAAGAAGATCAGTATCGGGCTCCAGTTGACCGGCAGTACCGCCGACAGGGCCATCCACAGTGGCAATTCCGGAAACGAACGGATGACCTCGATCAGCCGCTGAACCAACGCATCGACCCAGCCTCCGTAATAGCCGGCGAGTCCGCCGATGACGATGCCGAAAAAGAAACTGATCGCGATACCTACGAGGCCGATGGTCAGCGAGATGCGTGCGCCGTAGGTAATGCGGGAAAACATGTCGCGGCCCAGGCGATCGGTACCGAGCAGAAAGAAGGTACCGTTCTCGGGCGGACAAACGAGATGAAAACGTGCCTCGAACAGGCCCCAGAACCGGTAAGGATCGCCCGCACAGAAAAAGCGCAGCGGCATCACCTCGTCCCTGTTCTCCGGGTAATTCCTTTTGAGGATATCCATATCCAGCTCGTAGCCCCGTCCGTAGACGAAGGGCCCGATGAACTGGCCGTCATGGAACAGGTGTACCGATTGCGGCGGGGAATAAACATAGTCGGTATGGCGGGTGTGCAGATCGTAGGGCGCGATCACTTCGCTGAACAGGATACTGGTGTAATTGAGGGCCAGCACGATTCCGCAGATCACCGCCAGGCGGTGGCGCCTGAGCTTCCACCACATCAGTTTCCATTGCGATGCCAGGTAGTATTTTTCCTGTGCCGGCGTCAATCTCTCAATCGAGTGCGGATCGAAGGCCTCGCTCGAAACGAAGTGCTCGGTTCTCATTTGCCCGCCCCGCCGAGGCGAATGCGCGGATCGAGCATCGCCAGCAGAATGTCCGAAACCAGCACTCCGAATACGGTCAGCACCGCGAGGAACATCAGGAAGGAGCCGGCCAGGTACATGTCCTGGCTCTGCAACGCCGACAGCAAAAGCGGACCGGTAGTCGGCAACGACATCACCACGGCGACGATTTCTGCGCCCGATATCACCGTCGGCAACAGGTTACCGATATCGGCGACGAAGAAATTGAGCGCTATCCTGAGCGGGTATTTCCGCAGCAGCTTGCCTGGCGGTAAACCCTTGGCTCGCCCCGTGGTCACGTATTGCTTTTGCAACTCGTCGAGCAGGTTGGCGCGCAAGCGGCGAATCATCCCGGCGGTACCCGAGGTACCGATCACGATCACCGGTATCCAAAGATGCTCGAGTACCGACAACAGCTTGTCGAAACTCCAGGGCGCGTCGATGTACTCGGGTTCCATCAGGCCGCCGATGCTGGTACCGAAGTAGACGTTGGCAAAATACAGCATCACCAGAGCAAGCAGGAAATTGGGCGTTGCGAGGCCGAGAAATCCGAGTGTCGACAGGCCGTAGTCGCCCCAACTGTACTGGTGGGTGGCCGAATAGATACCGATCGGAAAGGCTACCGCCCAGGTAAACAGGATGGTGGTAAGCGAGATCAGCACGGTCAGAAACAGGCGGTCGCCGACCACCTCCGTGACCGGCAGGTCGTACTCGAAGGAATAACCGAAATCCCCTTGCAGCATGCCGATCAGCCAGAACCCGTATTGCTCCACCAGCGGTTTGTCGAGCCCGTATTCCTTGCGCAGAAACTCGATTTTCTTTTCATCGACCGCCTCGCCCTGGCTTTGCAGCTCGGCGATATGGCTTTCGAGGTAATCCCCCGGGGGCAGCTGAATGATGACGAACACCAGCATGCTGATGATCAACAGCGTGGGGATCATGGTCAGGATACGCCGCAGGATATAGCGGAGCATCAGCGCCTGGCCTCGTCGAACCAGAAGGTATCGGGTTTGTAGATGCCGAAATAGGCCCCCGGGGAGAAATCGTAAAATCCTTTTTGCGGTACGTTATGCAGGTGGTTGTTGACCACCACGGGATGCGGGACATGGTTAACGATGCCGATCGTAAACATGTTTTTTTCCTGGATCTCGAGCATGCGCTGCCAGATCCGGCGCCGTTCCGCGCGGGACCTGGCGTCCGCCCAGCGGTCGTTCAATTCGACCAGTTCCCGCGCCGCGGGAATATCCGGAGGTTCGCCGCTCTGGCCGCGAGATTCATAGTAAGCACCCCACTGCGGCCACTGATACTGGTACTTGGAAGTCGGCGCGAGTTCCGCCGGACTGGTATCGGCCGTGGGTATGCCGTTTTCCAGCCCCGACCAGATCGACATCATCGCATCGCCGGAAAATATCCGGTTGCGAAATACTTCGCGTGTCGACGGAATCGTGTACAGCATGATGCCGGCCTTGAGCCAGCTGTCGTGAATCAGTTCGAGCACATCGGTTTGCTCGGTGCTCTCGCCCGCGGTCTGCACCAGGATCTCGAGCGGCCGCCCGTCGGGCATCAGCCGAATGCCGCGGTCGTCGCGCTTCTCGAGGCCGAGTTCGTCGAGCAGCCGGTTGGCGGCTTTGAGATCATACTGGGTCCACGCGCTCCGATACTCAGGCCGGTAGAGCGGTCCTTCCTTGAGCACCGTGTTGTTACTCTCGTCGACCAGGCCGAAATAAACGACCTGATTGATTTCGTGCCGGTGAATCGCCATCGACAGCGCGCGTCGAAAACGGACATCGCGCATCAACTTGCGATATACGGGGTCGTTGGTGTTGAGGTTCGGGTAGAGCGCCATTTGGGAACCCTTGGTAGTCTGCCACAATCGCACGTCGAAATCGCTGCGGCGGGCCGCGGTCTTGAGAAAGGTGTAATTGTCCATGCGCAGGTAACGCGCCTGCAGATCCGACTCGTCGGCGCCGGTCTTCGCCGGTACCAGCTTGCTGGAGGCGATATTGATCGCGACCGAGTCGATATAGGGCAGCTGTCGGCCATTCTGGTCGACCCGATGGTAAAACGGGTTGCGCTCGAAGACGAAGCGCTCCGCGGGCGGATTGGTCGAATTGACCCAGGGCTGCAGACTGGGCAAATCGGGATTGGTCGCCTTGTAGGGGCGGTCGCGATTGAAATAGACGCCCATCCAGTTGCGGCGTTTCTCGTCGTCGACTATTTGCTGCAATTCCTCCGCATCCCGGTAGCTGGCGTGAAACTGGCGCAGGTAATGCGCGGGCTTGTAGATGTATAGCGGCGACGGCCCGGCAAGCGCCGGCAGGAAATACGGGTTGGGTTTCGACCAGCTGTAACGCACGGTATAGCGGTCCGGGTACTCGACCCGCGGCAATTCACCGTCGACCACGAGTTGCACCTCGGGACCGCCCGGGGAAAGATCGGGGTTGGTAGCGACGTCTTCCCAGTAAAAACGGAAATCCTCGCTGGTGAACGGATGACCGTCCGACCATTTGTGCCCGGGGCGCAGATGCAGCGTGAATACCCGATTGTCGATCTCTTCGTAACTTTCCAGCAAGTCGGCCACGAGGTCGAATTCGGGTGTATAGCAAACCAGCCGCGCGTAACCGTAGACGACGACCTGGCGTATATCCTTTTGCTTGCCCATTAACAGCCGAAGCTCGCCGCCGTGTCTTCCAGGCGATTTTTCGCCGCCGAGCTCGACCAGATAGGGAGTGTCGGGGATCCTTTCGCGCACCGGCGGAAGCTCGCCCGATGCTACCCGCGCCTCGAGCGACGGCGCCTCGACGAGCACGGGCATCCCCGCGGGGGCCCGCCCGGGCCCGAGCAGGAGGAGAAACGCCAGACTTTTCCACAATAGCTTCATGCGGCGATATCCGACGGCTTGCAATCCTCGGCGACGCGCACGAAGTGGCCGTCTCCGAGCGCCAGGAACTGCGAACGGATAGCGCCGCCGAGCGTGAACGGCGCCTCCCAGAGTTCGGGCTCCGAAGCCGTGCCTTCGGTAATCGCCTGGAAATTGAGGGGTTGAGACAGTTCCGGATGCGGCACCGCGGACAACAGCGCGCGCGTGTAGGGATGCAACGGATTTTCGAACAGTCTGTCGCGCGGGGCCAGTTCGACGATACGCCCCTTGCACATCACTGCGATGCGATCGGCGACGTAGTGAATCACGGCCAGGTTGTGCGAGATGAACATGACCGTCAGGCCGAGTTCC
>JASFKL010000004.1:0-27593 GCA_050118655.1 Gammaproteobacteria bacterium
GGCGGCCCCGATTCAATCGATACCCGCGATGCAAGCCCTCGTAACGGGCTTGCCGAAGGCATCGGTTAACCGAATAGTCAAAACCGGGATGGTGGTTCAGTAAACTGGACTTTCGGAGTTTGCAAAATCTCACCCGGGCGGCGAATTACCGGTGGACCAGCGCTTGAATTTCTTTTTGCAGTAACCGAGCAGCGAATCGTAATCCGGGAAATACAGGTCGAAGCCATCCTCCGCCGGCGCATCGTACTCGCAGTAGTCGTTGCTGTGCGTGCGGCAGATCGCGGGACGGATTTCATAGATATTGCAGCGCCCGTCGGCCAGCAGATGCTGGCAACGCGCCTCGAAGATCACGAACCAGCCGTCTTCGTCCTTGTAAGCGCCGACGCCGTCGTGCGAAACCTGCCACAGCAGGATTTCGAAGTCGTACTTGGATTTCGGCGTGTCTATCTGCTGGGTGACGTAGGTGCAGCACTTCGAGTTGGTGCACAGGTCGCACTTGTTGAATTCGGCGCCTTCGCCGCCGATTTCGATCGCGGGAAATTCGTTATCCATCTTCTGCCAACCAGTCGCGGGCTTTCAGGTAATAATCGGTCAACTCGGCCTCGGGGCTGCCTTCCGGCGGGTGGTAATTATATCGCCAGTTGACCACCGGCGGCAGCGACATCAATATCGACTCGGTACGGCCGCCCGACTGCAGGCCGAACAGCGTGCCGCGATCGTAAACCAGGTTGAATTCGACGTAGCGGCCGCGCCGATACCATTGAAACTTCTTTTCGCGCTCGCCGTAAGAGTCGTTCATGTGACCCTCGACGATCGGCGTGTAGGCGGGCAGGTAGTGATCGCCGACGCTTTGCATGAAGGCGAAAGCCTGTTCGAAGTCCGGCTGGTTCAAGTCGTCGAAAAACAGGCCGCCGATGCCGCGCGGCTCGTCGCGATGCCTGAGGAAAAAATACTCGTCGCACCATTGCTTGTACTCGGCGTAACGGTTGCTGCCGAAGGGTTCGCAGGCTTGCCTGGCGACCCGGTGCCAGTGGATACAATCCTCGCGAAAACCGTAGTACGGCGTCAGGTCGAAGCCGCCGCCGAACCACCAGATCGGTTCCTCGCCGGGCTTTTCGGCGATGAAAAAGCGCACGTTGGCGTGCGAGGTGGGTACATAGGGATTGTCCGGGTGCATCACCAGCGACAGGCCCATGGCGCGAAAGCGGCGACCGGCGAGTTCGGGCCGATGGGCGGTGGCCGAGGCGGGCAGGTTATCGCCGTAAACCTCGGAAAAATTGACGCCGCCCTGCTCGAATACGGCGCCGTCGCGCAACACCATGCTGCGGCCGCCGCCGCCGGCGTCGCGTTGCCATTCGTCGCTCTCGAAGCGGGCCTCGCCGTCGATTCGCTGCAGTTCGCCGGTGATCCGCTCCTGCAATTGCAGCAGGTATTCGCCGACGCGTTCGGTTTCCATCAGGTCCCGCTCCTCAGGATAGTTCCGCTGGCCAGGGATTTTATCTCACTCGGCCGGTTGCCGCCCGTGGAAAAGCCGCTGACGATAAAATCGAGCTCGTCGTCGAACTGCCTGCGCATTTGCAGCGCGCTGCGCACCGTCGGCCTGCCGCTGCGATTGGCGCTGGTCGAAACCAGCGGCGATTCGAGTCCCTCGCAAAAGGCCTCGATCAACGGGTGATCGGTAATCCTGACCGCCACGGTGGGATGCGCGCCGCGAATCCAGACGGGACAGAATTCGCTCGCCGGCACCAGCCAGGTAGTCGGCCTGTCGCCCGCCTGTCGCAGGGGTTCGAGCCCGGCGGGATCCGCGTCGAGGTAGGGGAGACAGTATTCGAGCCGCGACGACAACAGAATCAGGCCCTTGTCGAGAGTTCGATTCTTGAGCTGCAGCAGCCTGACGACGCTGGAGGCGATCAGGGGGTGGCAGCCCAGTCCCCAGACGGTATCGGTGGGATAACCGAATACCGCGCCACGGGATACCTCGCGCACAAGTCGATTCAGCGCCCAGGGACTCATCGCGGGCGTGGACTCAGCCGGTGTCGACGACGGCTTTCTTGGCGGCCGATTTTTTCGCCGCGGATTTCTTTTTCGACTTCTTTTTGGCCGTGGCTTTCTTTTTGGCCGCGGCCTTTTTCCTGGTCGCCGCTTTCTTGCGCCGGGATTTGGGCATGGGCGCCTTTTCGATCAATTCCCGGCAGGTTTCGAGGTCGAGGCTGGCCGGGTCCTCGACATCCTTCGGAATGCGCGCATTCTTGACGCCGTCGGTGATGTAGGGACCGTAACGGCCGCGCAGCAGCTTGATGTCGGTGCCTTCGAAGACCTTGATCTCGCGGTTGGCGTCGAATTCCTTCTTTTCGGCGACCAGTTCCAGCGCGCGCTCGAGGGTGATGGTGTAGGGATCGTCACCTTCCTTGACCTTCAGCGAGACGAACTTGTCGTCGTACTTGACGTAGGGACCGAAGCGGCCGATGTTGGTCGAAATCTTTTCGCCCTCGGGCGAGACGCCGAGTTCCCGCGGCAGTTTGAACAGATCGAGCGCTTCCTCGAGCGTGATGCTGTCCATTTTCTGCCCGGGGCGAAGGCCCGCGAAGCGCGGCTTTTCCTCGTCCTCGCGAGTGCCGATTTGCACGAAGGGTCCGTAACGCCCCATGCGCACCGAGATCGGTTTGCCGGTCTTTTCGTCGACGCCGAGCTGGCGCGACTGGATCGCCTCGTCGCGGCTGACGTTTTCCATCTTGTCGTCGACCTGGCTCTTGAAGCTGGACCAGAATTCCTTCATCAACGGCAGCCAGTCTTTTTCGCCGCGCGAAATCGCGTCGAGCGAATCTTCCAGCTGGGCGGTAAAGTCGTAGTCGACATACTGCTCGAAGTGCTGGGTCAGGAAGCGGGCCACGACGCGGCCGACGTCGGTGGGATGAAAGCGCTTGTTTTCGAGTTCGACATACTCCCTGTCGAGCAGCGTGGTGATGATCGACGCATAGGTCGAGGGCCGGCCGATACCGTACTCCTCGAGGGTCTTGACCAGCGAGGCCTCGCTGTAGCGCGGCGGCGGCTCGGTAAAATGCTGTTCCAGCCTGATTTCGTTCAGATCGACCAGGTCGCCTTCCTTCAGCGGCGGCAGCAGGTTTTCCTTGTTGTCGTCGACGCCGGGTTCGTCCCTGTCCTCGATGTAAACCCGCATGAAACCGGGATCGCGGATCGTCGAGCCGTTGGCCCTGAAGCTGTTGTCCTCGCCGCAGGCCAGGTCGACGGACACGGTATCCAGGGTCGCATGGATCATCTGGCAGGCCATGGTGCGCTTCCAGATCAGGCTGTAGAGGCGGAATTCGTCCTCGCCGAGGTGCTCCTTGATCAGGAACGGCTCGTTGCGCGCGCTGGTCGGGCGAATCGCCTCGTGCGCCTCTTGCGCGTTCTTCGACTTGGTCTTGTACTCGCGCGGCGATTCGGGCAGGTTGTTGGCACCGAACTTTTCGGCGATGAAGTCGCGGATTTCGGCGACCGCGTCGTTCGACAGGTTGACCGAGTCGGTACGCATGTAGGTGATCAGGCCGACCTGGCCCGCGCCGATATCGATGCCCTCGTAGAGCCGCTGCGCGGTGCGCATCGTGCGCTGCGCGCCGAAACCGAGCTTGCGCGCCGCTTCCTGCTGCAGGGTCGAGGTCGTGAACGGCGCCGCGGGATTGCGCTTGCGCTGTTTCTTTTCGACCTTCGCTACCCTGAGCTTGCCCTGCGCGGCCTCGGTCAGCCGGCGGTGGGCCGTGTTGGCCTGGTCGGCGTTGGTGATCGTGAATTGTTTGACCTTTTCGCCGCCGAGGATATTCAGACGGGCCATGAAAGCCTGGTCGTCGATGCGGTTGTCGGACTCGATGCTCCAGTATTCGCGCGGCTCGAAAGCCTCGATTTCGAGCTCGCGCTCGACGATCATGCGCAGGGCCGGGCTCTGTACCCGGCCGGCGGACAGGCCGCGCCGGATCTTGCGCCACAGCAGCGGCGACAGGTTGAAGCCGACCAGGTAGTCGAGCGCGCGCCGCGCCTGCTGCGCATTGACCAGGTCCATGGTGATCTCGCGCGGATGCGCGATCGCCTCGGATACCGCCTGCCGGGTGATTTCGTAAAAGGCCACGCGGTAGGCGTGCTTGTTCTTCATCAAGTCCTTTTCGCGAAGCAATTCGTAAAGGTGCCAGGAAATCGCCTCGCCCTCGCGGTCCGGGTCAGTCGCCAGGTAGATCGAATCGGCTTTCTTGAGTTCCTTCTTGATGTTGGCGATGTGCTTCTGGTTGCGTTCGACCGGCGTGTAATTCATTTTGAAATCGTTGTCGGTCTCGACTGCGCCTTCTTTGGGCACGAGATCGCGCACATGGCCGTAGGAGGCGAGAACCTTGAAGTCCTTGCCCAGGTATTTCTCGATGGTTCTTGCCTTGGCCGGCGATTCCACGATGACGAGATGGCTGGCCATTTAACGATACTGCTTCACTGACTTGATAGGTACCTTGCCGGAACTAGTGAAAGACCGCCGGCTGCTCCGAAAAAACAATGTCCTCGTAGTGCATCAGTGCGTTTTCATCCTGTTCGTCGGAACTGTTGAACAACACCATCATGACGACCCACTTCAATTCCTCGATGTCGACCTCGGAGTCCGATTCCAGCGCCATTACGCGATTGATCACCATTTCGCGCAGGCGGGGGGTCAGCACCCCGGACTGCTCGAGGAACAGCAGAAATCCCTGGGCGTTGTAGTCCAGGCGATCGCGTTCCTCGCTCGCGAGCACGCGCGTGGCGATCGCCGATTGCTCGGAGCCGACGGTATCGTCGGCCTCGGTCAGCCCGTCCAGCCAGTCGAAGGCCTTGTCGATTTCCAGGCGGTCGAAACCGGCCGCGCGCAAGTCGGCATCGATGCCGTCGCGATCCTCCGGCAACTGCTCTTCCTGGTCCGCATAGCTCGAAAATATATACATCAGAACGTCTATAACGCCTTCTTTCATAGATACCTCGATTAGGTCCTGACGTAGCAGCCGCCAGGTGCTGGTTGGATTAGGTCGTTTAATTCGAGTACCAGTAGCATGGATGAAAGCTTGTCGATGGTCAAGCCGCTGCGCGCGGCCAGTACATCGCCGTGAACCGGGTCGTAACCGATGGCTTCGAGCAGCGCTCGCAGCTCCGGATCCAGCTCTACAGGCGGTTTCGCGCCGGCCGCGGGCGGTATCGAAACCGGGGTCCCGGCAAGGTTTCCGAGCCCTGCCAGGACCTCGTCCGGCGACTCGACCAGGGTCGCTCCGTCGCGAATCAGATCGTGGCAGCCGCGGGTCTGCGGGTTGTGAATCGATCCCGGAACCGCGAAAACCTCGCGCCCCTGGTCGGCGGCCAGACCGGCGGTAATCAGCGAGCCGCTGCGGCCCGCGGCCTCGACTACCAGGGTCGCGGCCGCGAGACCGCTGATGATACGGTTGCGGCGCGGGAAATGTCCTCGTTTCGCAGTCGTGCCGAGCGGGAATTCGCTGACGATCAATCCGGATTCGCGAATCCGCGCGGCGAGCAGGCGGTTGGCCGCCGGGTAATCCATGTCCGCGCCGGTGGCGATAACGGCGAGGGTACGGCCGCCGGCATGCAAGGCGCCGCGGTGGGCCTCGGCGTCGATACCGAGTGCCAGACCGCTGGTTACGCAGACTCCGGCCGCGGCGAAGCGGGCGGCGAATTCGAATGCCGTCGCGGCGCCGCCCGGCGTGCACAGGCGGCTGCCGACGACGGCGATTTGCGTTGACGCGAGCAGATGCCTGTCGCCGCGCGCGTAGAGCAGCGGGGGAAAATCCGGGATCTGGCGCAACAATTCAGGGTAATCACGGTCGTCGTAGCAGATCAGGTGATTGCCGGGCGACTCGGCCCAGTCGAGATCCTGCGCGACCAGACGGTCGCGGGCTGACCTCGTCGCGGCGATCGCCCGGGCGCTGTAACCGAGCTTTCGCAGTTCGTCCGCATCGCTTTGCCGGACCCGGCGAGGATCGCCGTCGAAATCTTCGAGCAGGCGCAGCAGTGCGGAGCTATGCGGTCCGAAGGCGTGGTAGAGGTGCAGAAAAGCGGACAGCAATTCCGTTTGCATGGCGGTCTCCAGTTCCTTTGCAGACCCCGCTTACTATAGCACCGGGTCGTTGCCCGGTGCCAGTCGTGAAGGTTAGCTATCTCGCTCGGGCCCCGGGGCCCGGGCTTCAGGGAGACTCGACGTAGTCGTTGGTGGTGATCGGGTAATCCGCTTCCATGATCAGCGCGTAGCTCATTTTTTCGAAAGAGCGGATGATCATCGCCATGCCGATTTGCTCGTCCGGCAGCTTGACGCGAAACCTGGGATCCTTTTCGGCCTTGTCGGGAATCACTTCTCCGTAGCGTTGAATGCGCAGCACGTTACCGGTTTCGAGACCGTCGCGCTGCCCCAGGTTGATGGCGATCGTCTGGTAGACGCCGAGTTGCGAAATCGCGTCCAGCAGCGCGACGACGCGTCCCCTGACCTCGGTGGCGGGCGGATGCGGATAAATATCGCGTTCGAAATTGGCGTTATCGATCGGCATGATGCGATCGTCGCGCAGGATTTCACGTACCGAGTTGGTGACCCTGACCGAGGCCGGGTCGCCGCGCAGCAGCAGTTTCGATTCGCCCACGTAGAGCGCCTCGTAGCCGAGCAGTTCGTCGGTGTCCGGGTCGTAGATCGGGCGGTTGGGCCGGTAAATCTGGTAGCGGCCGCTGCCGGTCGAGGTGTCGAGCTTGCGCACGTAGAGCTTGTCGTCGGTGCTATTGATCAGGTGGTCGTCGAGGCTGGCGAGCACGTATGCCGATTTATCCAGGGTATCCTCGTCGACGATCAGCGGGCGCGCGATCAGGTGACGAATCGAATCGATCGGGATAGACGGAACGGTCGCGTCGATCGCCCGCGTGCGAATACGCGGGTTGACCTTGACGATAGGCAGGCCCCCGGGGGTCTCGCTCTGGGTCAGGATCGCGCCCTCTTCGCCGCGAGCCTGCAGTTGTACTTTGCGTTTGCCGCCAACATATATGATCGCCAGGGTATCTCCGGGGTAAATCAGGTGCGGGTTTTCGATCTGCGGATTCTTGAACCAGATTTCCGGCCAGTACCAGGGATCGCGCAAAAACACGGTCGAGATGTCCCACAGGGTATCCCCTTCTTGTACAATGTAGGTTTCCGGGTACTCGGCCTCGTAGACGACGGTTTCCGCCGGCTGCGGTTCGGGGGCCTGGGCCTTGACGGTGATTTTCTCGGGTGCAGGCGGAGGTTCGTAGACGACTGCGTAGGGCTCGGGCGGTTCCGCACAGGCGGCGAGTAGCAATAGCCCCGCGAGCAACGAAAAACCCTTTGGCGACCGAAGATTATTGTAGGCAGGCATAAAAACCCCTGAAAATACGGCACTGATTCGAGGATTGTAGCTCAAAAAAAAGTGACTACAAGCTATTTAGCGGCAAAGATATTAATGTAATCATTAACTTGGAACATTTAGTTATAATTTTTCTTGAAGTTTTTCACCATGGCATTACTAAATATTTTACATTTTCCCGATCCGCGGCTCAGAACGGTGGCCAAACCGGTCACCGAATTCGATGAAAGTCTGCGGCAACTGGTCAGCGACATGTTCGAAACCATGTACGAGGCGCCCGGGATTGGCCTCGCCGCGACCCAGGTCGATCGCCATATTCGCCTGCTGGTGCTCGATGTATCGGAAAATCGCAGCCAGCCGCGCTGCCTGATCAATCCGGAAATCCTCGAGGCCGAAGGCGAAGAAGAAATGGACGAAGGCTGTCTTTCGGTGCCGGGCTTCTACGAAAAGGTCCGCCGCGCCGAGCACATTCGCGTACGCTGCCACGATCAATTCGGCGAGACCCAGGAATTCGAGGCCAGCGGCCTCGAAGCGGTCTGTATCCAGCATGAAATGGATCACCTCGAGGGCAAGCTGTTCGTCGATTACCTGTCCGGCCTGAAGCGCAACCGGATTCGCACCAAGCTCGAAAAAATGGCGAAGCAGGCCGCGGTCTAGTCGATTCCCGGTCATGCTCGACATCATCTATGCAGGCACCCCGGAATTCGCGGTTCCGGCGCTCGAAGCGCTGCTTGCCGACGGCCAGCGGGTCTCGGCCGTCTACACCCAGCCCGACCGGCCCGCGGGACGGGGACGCAAACTGACCCCGAGCCCGGTCAAGCGCTGCGCGCTGGATAACGGCCTGAACGTCCGCCAGCCGGTTGATTTCAAGTCCGCCGAAGACCTCGATGCGCTGCAATCCCTGCGCGCGGACCTGATGGTGGTCGCGGCCTACGGCCTGCTGCTGCCGCCCGCGGTGCTGCGGGCTCCGCGCCTCGGCTGCATCAACCTGCACGCCTCGCTGCTGCCGCGCTGGCGCGGCGCCTCGCCGATCCAGCAGGCGATCCTGGCGGGCGATGCCCGCAGCGGGATAACGCTGATGAAAATGGATACCGGTCTCGACACCGGCGAGATGATCGCCAGCCGCGCGATAGACATCGATCCCGAGTGGAGCGCGGGCGAGCTGGAAGCCGTGCTGGCGCCGCTGGCCGCGGAGTTGTTGCTGGACACCCTCGAGGATATCGAGCCCGCGCTGCGAGCCGCCCGGCCGCAGGACGACAGCCGGGCCTGTTACGCGCCGCGTCTCGACAAGTCGCAGGCCGAAGTGGACTGGAACAAGTCCCGGGATACCCTGTTGCGTGAAATTCGCGCCTTCAATCCCTGGCCGGTCAGCTTCACGCGGCTCGACGGCGACAACCTGCGCCTGTGGCGAGCCTCGGCCGCGGATGGCGAGGCCGGCGTGCCGGGCGAGGTCGTCGCCCACGACCGCAACGGCGTTTACGTGCGTTGCGGCGACGGCATCATCCGGATTACCGAGTTGCAATTCGCCGGTCGCAAGCGCTGCGATCCGTCGCAGGCACTCAACGCGCGCAACCTGACGGGATCCCTGCTGGGCAGGCAGCCGTGAAATTCTCCAATCCCCGCTGGGTCGCGCTGCAAATGCTGCTGCAGGTGGTCAATAAGGGTCGCTCGCTGGACGAAATCGTCAACGGCAGCTGGTTCCGGTCGCTGCCGGCGAGTCCGCGCGACCTGGGCCTCGCCCGCGAACTGTCCTTCGGCTATTGCCGCTGGTGCTTCGCGCTGGCGAAACTGCTCGAGGGACGCCTGCAAAAACCGCTCCGCGAGCGCGACCGCGATATCGAAATCATTCTGTCGCTGGGGCTCTACCAGCTGCTGGTCATGAAGACCGAAGCGCACGCGGCGGTCAACGAAACGGTGCAGCTCGCCGTCGGCCAGAGGAAAGCCTGGGCGCGCGGCCTGATCAACGCGGTATTGCGCGGCGTCATCCGCGACGGCGTCGAACTCGACCGGCAGGCCGGGTCGGAGGCTTATCCCGAATGGATGCGCGACAGGATGGAGCGCGACTGGGGCGAGCAGGCAGAGAGGCTGATGCGTTGCGGCAACCAGCGTCCGCCGTTCACGCTGCGGGTGGATACCCGGCAGATCGGCAGAGACGAAATGATCGCGATGCTCGCCGCTGCCGGGATCGAGGCACAAAAGCACGCCCGCGTGGAATCCGCGATCGAGTTGCCCAGCCCCTGCGACGTGTCCGAGATGCCCGGGTTTTCTCAAGGCTTGCTGAGCGTGCAGGACGCGGCCGCCCAGCTGGCCGCGACACTATTGCCCTGCAAACCCGGGGCGCGCGTGCTCGACGCCTGCGCGGCTCCGGGAGGCAAGGCGATGCACTTGCTGCAAGCCTGCGAGGGCCTCGACCTGGAGGTGCTGGACAGCAACGAGCCGCGGCTCGAACGCCTGCGACAGAACCTGGCCCGGATAAACAGGACTGCCCGGATCATGGTCGGCGATGCCGACAGTCCGCGCGACTGGTTCGACGGCGAGGCCTACGATCTGATCCTGGCCGACGTGCCCTGCTCGGCGAGCGGGGTGCTGCGGCGCCATCCCGATATCAAACTTCTGCGCCGCGAAAGCGATATAATGCCGCTGGTGGCGTTGCAGCGTAAAATCGTCGATGCCTTGTGGCAGCTGCTGAAACCCGGGGGAAGCATGCTTTACTGCACCTGTTCCGTCTTCAAGGAGGAAAACGAATTGCAGATCGAGGAATTCGTACGCAGGCACGCGGATTGCGTCGAGACAGGATTGGAACAGGCCGCCTGGGGCGAGGCGCGCCCCGGGGGACGCCAGATATTGACGGGCAGCGACAACATGGACGGCTTCTACTACGCATTGCTGACTCGCGAGGCCGATGGATGAAAGCGGCGGCCGTGAATCCGCGCAAGGGCTGGATGCTGCTCGCGATGTTGCTGCTGTGCCCGCCGCTAGCGGCACAGGAAGGCGACGCATTCGTCGTCAGGCACGCGGATTTCACGCTCGACAAGACCCTGCTGAGACTCGACATGGTCGTCGACAGCAATATACCGAAGTATATACTGCTGGCTATCGATCAGGGATTCGCGGTTCCGATGATGTTCGAAGTGGAAATACTGTCGCCGAAGAAATACTGGTTCGATACCAGGGTCGTGACGCTCAAGCAGCAATATCTGCTGCAGCACCAGCCGATGCTCGATTCCTACGTGGTCCTCGATGTCAACAGTTCCGAACGCCACTATTTCGACGACCTCGACGCGGCGGTGGAATTCATCGAAGTGGTTTACAATTATCCCATGCTGGATATCAACAACCTGGCGCCCAACAGGAAGTACTACGCCCGCCTGCGGTTCGGGATCGATACCGACGAGCTGCCGTTGCCGTTGAAGTCGAGTTCGCTGTGGGATAACGACTGGGACCTGAAGAGCGACTGGTACGAATGGGAGGTCAGTCGAGCCGGCTCATGAACAGCGCGTTTCGCAATTCCGTATCCATCCTGGTGCTGGTCGTGCTGCTGATGGTGTCCCTGTACACGATCAGCGACGCGACCTCCAATTCGGCGACCTTCGGCCGCTACTACAACTGGCTGGTGGTATTTTACGCGCTCGGCCTGATCGTGCTGCTCGGCCTGATCATATACAACGTCTACAAGCTGGTGGTCCAGTATCGGCTGAAAACGATCGGCTCCCGGCTTACCGCGCGGATGATCGGCGTGTTCGTGTTGCTGACCATCATCCCGGTCAGCGTGGTGTATTATTTTTCCCTGAGCTTCCTGCACCGGGGTATCGACAGCTGGTTCGATGTCGGCATCGAGACCGCGCTCGAGGATTCGCTCAAGCTCGGACGCGGCGCGATCGATTTGCGCAAGCGCGATGCATTGAAGAAAACCCGCGCCATCGCGGCCGAGATCGCGCATACCGACAACGATTCGCTGATCGTCTTCCTCGACGATGTCAGGCAACTGCAGGGCGCCAGCGAGGTGACGCTGTTCGATCACGACAACAAGATCATCGCTTCCAGCAGCATCGACTCGACCGAGCTGCCGGAGACCTTGCAGCTGGGCGGGATCGGCGAACTGAGTGCCGACAGCCCCTACCTCAAGCTCGTCGAAGACCCGGTCTACGGCCTGGCGATGCAAATCGTGATGAAGGTACCCAGCCTGGATGCGACCGAACCGGCGCGCAAACTGCAGGTGAAATACCCGTTCACGGACCGCATCAACGAACTCACGGTCGGTGTGCAGCAGGCCTACGACCAGTACAAGGAGCTGGCGGTGCTGCGCGATCCGCTGAAAACCAGCTTCACGCTGGCCCTGTCGATCATCTGGCTGCTCAGCGTGCTGTCGGCGATCTGGCTGGCATTCGTCGCCGCGCGCCTGCTGGTGGCGCCGATCAACGAGCTGGTCGAGGGCACCAAGGCGGTAGCCGCGGGGGATTACGAAAAGCAGTTGACCGTGTCGGGCACCGACGAACTCGGGTTCCTGCTGCGTTCCTTCAATACCATGACTCGCAAGATATCGCGCAGTCGCGCGATCGCCGAGCAAAGCCAGCGCATGGAAGCCCTGCAGAAAAGTTACCTCGAATCGGTCATGGAACACATTACTTCCGGCGTGTTGACGATCGACGAGACCGGGTTCGTGAAGAGCGGCAATCCGGCGGCCTGCTCGATTTTCGAGGTCGACAGTTATTTCTTCACCGAGCTGTATATCGACGACGTGGTACGTGAATACCCCATGATGGCGCCGTTTTTCGACGTCGTGCGCGCGCGCCTCCAACAAGACGTCGACTGGCAGGAAGAAATCATCATGTTCGTACAGGGCGGAAAAAAGATTCTGCGCGTGCGGGGCACCAACCTGCAGTCGCAGACCGACGACCGCCGCGAGCAGGTCATCGTGGTCGACGACCTGACCGAAATGATCCAGGCGCAAAAGGAATCCGCCTGGAGCGAGATGGCGCGGCGCCTGGCGCACGAGATAAAGAATCCGCTGACGCCGATACAATTGTCCGCCGAACGGCTGCAGCGCAAGTTGAGCGGCGACGTCGGCAAGGAAAAACAGGCTCTGCTCGACCGTTACACGCATACCATCGTCGAGCAGGTGGAAGCCATGAAGTCGATGGTCAACGCGTTCGCCCAGTACGCGCGGTCGCCGACGCAGCACCCGCAATCGATCGATTTCAACGCCATGCTCGAAGAAATCGCGGTGCTCTACCACGAGCACAACGCCGGGTTGAAGATCGATCTCGACCTCGACCGCTCCCTGCCGCGAATCGAAGTGGACGATGTGCGTATACGGCAGCTGGTGCACAACCTGATCAAGAACAGCCTCGAAACCCTGGCGGGCGAGGGCTGGATACGACTGAAAACCGAACTGCGCGAAGATTCCGGCCGCCATTCGGTCCGCTTCATCGTCGAGGACAACGGTCATGGCATCGCACCCGAAGTCGAACAAAACCTGTTCGACCCCTATGTCACAACCAAAACCTCGGGCAGCGGCCTCGGGCTCGCGATCGTGCAAAAGATCGTCGACGAGCACGGCGGCTCGGTGCGCGTCGGGCGCGGCAGCGAGGGCGGGGCGGTCTTTACCGTAACCCTGCCGTTGTCGCACGCCGGTAACGACAGCGGGGAACAGGCGGTCGTCGAGCCGCTGAAAAAGAGGGTGATATGATGAGCGCGCGTATTCTCGTGGTCGACGACGAACCGGATATCCGCGTCCTGCTCAAGGATATCCTCGAGGACGAGGGCTACCAGGTCGATGTCGCCGAGCATGCCAGGGCCGCCAACGAAATTCGCCGCAGGCTGGCGCCGGACCTCGTGTTGCTCGATATCTGGATGCCGGAGGTCGACGGGGTCACGCTTTTGAAGCAGTGGAAATCCAGTGGCGACGATCGCTGTCCGGTAGTCATGATGTCCGGCCACGGTACGGTCGAGACCGCGGTCGAGGCGACCCGTTACGGGGCCGTCGATTTCGTCGAAAAGCCGCTGTCGATGGCCAAATTGCTGAGCACCGTAAAATCGGCGCTGGCCGGCTCCGGGGCGCCCGCCGGCGCGGAATCCCGGCGCCCGCGGGAAGTGCCGGTCGGCACCAGCCAGATCGTGCAGGATTTGAAACGCAGGATAGAGGAACTGCGCGGCGACAGCCGGGCCGTGTTCTTTACCGGCGCTTACGGCAGCGGCCGGCAAATCTGGGCCGAATACCTGAGCGCTACCAGCGGCGGCATGGATATTCTCGAGGTGGGCCGGAATCCGGCCGAGCGCCTGCCCCTGAAGCGTAATCTCTATATCGAGGAGATCGCCGACCTGGCCCCGGACCAGCAGGCCAATCTATACGATGCTATCCAGGCCAGCAATCGCGATTCGGCCGGGCGGTTTATCGTCTCCAGCCGCTTCTCGGCGGCAGAACTGAAGTCGAATGCCGGAATCGATCAGCGCCTTGCCGAGCTGTGGAGCGATGCGATCGTGATCCCCTCGCTGGACGAGCATATCGAAGATATCCCGGAGCTGCTCGAATACTACGTCAACTGGTACAGCGACAACGAGCAGCTGCCTTATCGCCACTTCGACGTCGCCGCGCAAAACCTGCTGCGCAATCACCACTGGAGCGGCGATATCAATCAGCTGAAGCAGTTTATCCGCACCATACTGGAGAATAGCGACGACGAGGAAATCGGCCTCGACGAAATCCAGCGGACCCTGTGGCGCAGCGACGCGGCGAGCGGCTCCACCGCGAGCAACAAGATACAGATCACCATCGATATGGATCTCGGGTTGCGCGAGGCGCGCGAGGCATTCGAGCGCGAGTACCTGTCGCGGCACCTGGCCGCGAGCGGCAACAATATGACCGAACTCGCACGCCGCGTCGGCCAGGAGCGCACCCATCTTTATCGCAAGCTGAAATCACTGGGACTCCAAACCAAAAAACAATAACAGGCCATGAATATAATCATTTTAGGTGCCGGGCAGGTAGGCTCGACGGTAGCGACGGAACTTGCCAAGGAAGAGAGCAACGAGATCACGGTCATCGATACCAACCAGCAGATCCTGTCGGACCTGCAGGACAGGCTCGATCTGCGCACGATTTGCGGCAACGGCTCTTATCCCGGGCTGCTCGAAGAGGCCGGCGCCGACGATGCCGACATGATCATCGCGCTGACCAACAGCGACGAAATCAACATGGTCGCCTGTCAGATCGCCTCGTCGCTGTTCCATACCCCGACCAAGATCGCGCGTATCCGCTCGCCGGAATACCTGGGCCGCCCGGGGCTGTTCGCCGAGGAATCGATCCCGGTCGACGTGATCATCAGCCCGGAGTCTCTGGTCACCGACTACATATACCACCTGATCGAGCACCCGAGCGCGCTGCAGGTGCTGGATTTCGCGCAGGGCCGGGCGCAGCTGGTCGCGGTCAAGGCCTACGACGACGGCTTGCTGGTCGGGCACGAATTGCGCACCACCACCGAACATCTGAAAGGTATCGACATGCGCGTCGCGGCGATTTTTCGCGAGGGGCAGTCGATACAGCCCTCGGCGGATTGCGTCATCGAGGCCGGCGACGAGGTTTTTTTCCTCGCCGCGCGCGAACACATTCCGACCGTGATCTCGGAAATGCGCAAGCTCGACAAGCCGAACAAGCGCATCATGCTTGCCGGCGGCGGCAATATCGGCGGCCAGCTCGCCGCACGCATGGAGCACGACTACCAGGTCAAGGTCATCGAGGCCTTCCCGGCGCGCGCCCGCGAACTGTCGGCGATGCTGGATTCGGCCATCGTACTGCTCGGCGACGCCGCCAACCCGGACCTGCTGCAGGAAGAAAATATCGAGTCGATGGACGTGTTTTGCGCGCTCACCAACGACGACGAGGCGAATATCCTGTCGTCGATGCTGGCCAAGCGCATGGGCGCCAGGAAAGTCATGTCGCTGATCAACCGGCCGGCTTACGTCGACCTGGTCGAAAGCGGTCTGATCGATATCGCCATCTCGCCGCACCAGGTCACCATCGGCGCGCTGCTGGCGCACATCCGCCGCGGCGACGTGGTCGCGGTACACGCGCTCAGGCGCGGATCGGCCGAGGCGATCGAGGCGATCGCGCACGGCGACGGGACCTCTTCGAAGGTCGTCGGCCGGACGATCGACGAAATCAAGTTGCCCGAGGGTACGCGCATCAGCGCGATCGTGCGCGGCAACGACGTGCTCATCGCGCACCACGACACGGTGATCGAATCGGAAGACCACGTGATCCTGTTTCTGACCAACAAGAAAAAAATTGCCGAGGTCGAAAAGCTGTTCCAGGTCGGCATCACTTACTTCTAGTCGCCGGCCGCCCTCGCAACCATGCAACCACTGGTAATACTGCGCATCCTGGGATTACTGATGCTGCTGTCCAGCTGCACCCTGTTGCCGCCTATCGTCACCGGCCTGATCTACGGCGACGGCGCGGTCGCGCCTTTCGTCGAGGCCCTGGTTCTCACCCTGGCGACCGGTTTCCTGCTCTACCTGCCGGTGCGCAAGCATCGCAGCGAACTGCGCCTGCGCGACGGTTTCCTGGTGGTGGTGCTGTTCTGGACCGTGCTGGGCGTGGCCGGCGGCCTGCCGATCTATCTCGCCGGGGTAAACGATATTTCGATTACCGACTCCGTATTCGAGTCGATATCCGGCATTACCACTACCGGCGCCACGGTAATCGTGGGGATCGACGAGTTGCCGCACTCGCTGTTGCTGTACCGCCAGGAGCTGCAGTGGCTCGGCGGGATGGGTATCATCGTGCTCGCGGTCGCGGTGCTGCCGATGCTCGGCGTCGGCGGCATGCAGCTGTTTCGCGCCGAAACCCCCGGTCCGGTCAAGGACACCAAGCTGACGCCGCGGATCACCGAAACCGCCAAGGCGCTGTGGTTCATCTACCTCGGCCTCACGATCGCCTGCCTGCTCGCCTACTGGGCCGCCGGGATGTCGTTCTTCGACGCCATGTCGCACTCGTTTTCGACCGTCGCCATCGGCGGATTTTCGACCCACGACGCGAGCATCGGGTATTTCCAGAGTCCCGTCATCCAGTTCGTAGCGATCATCTTCATGCTGCTGTCGGGGGTCAATTTCGCGCTGCACTTCACCGCCATCCGCAACCGCTCGCTGAAACCCTACCGGCGCGACGCCGAGTTTCGCTTTTACATCCTGGTGCTGGTGGTGGTCAGCCTGATTACCATCGGTTACCTGCATTTGACGCACACCTTCGAGACTTCCACCGACCCGATTATCGAGGGCCTGTTCCAGGTGGTTTCGATCGGCACCACCACGGGATTTACCACCGCCGAGTACCATGTCTGGCCCGGATTCCTGCCCGTGTTGCTGCTCTACGTTAGCTACATCGGCGGTTGCTCGGGCTCTACCGGCGGCGGCATCAAGGTGATTCGAATCCTGTTGCTGGTCAAGCAGGGTGCGCGCGAGCTGCGCCGGCTGGTGCATCCGAACGCGCAGTTCGCGGTCAAGCTCGGCAAGAAGCCGATGCCGGAAAAAGTCATCGAGGCGGTATGGGGTTTTTTCGCGGCTTACTTCGCGATTTCGGCGCTGATGATCCTGCTGCTGATGGCCACGGGACTCAACCAGGAGACCGCCTTCTCGGCGGTCGCTGCCTGTCTCAACAATCTCGGCCCGGGTCTCGGCGATGTCGGCAGAAACTTCGCCTCGATCAACGATACCGCGAAATGGATACTCTGCGTCGCCATGCTGCTCGGGCGACTGGAAATCTTTACCCTGCTGGTGCTGTTTTCGCCGGCCTTCTGGAAGAAGTAAACCGATGACGACTCAGGAAGTGGATGCGAGCGGCCTGCAGCGGGCTGACCTCGAGCGGCTCGAGCGCAAGCTCAGGCACGGCGTCGGCCGGGCGATCACCGATTTCGGCATGATCGAGGACGGCGACCGGGTCATGGTCTGCCTGTCGGGCGGCGCCGACAGTTACACCCTGCTCGATATCCTGCTCGGCCTGCAGAAGGCGGCGCCGATCGATTTCGAGTTGCTGGCCGTCAATCTCGACCAGAAGCAGCCCGGTTTCCCGGCCCGGGTGCTGCCCGATTATCTCGACGCGCTGGGCGTCGATTACCGCATCGTCGAAGAAGATACCTACAGCGTCGTCAAGCGCGTGATCCCGGAAGGCAAGACGACCTGTTCGCTGTGCTCGCGTCTGCGCCGCGGCGTCCTCTACCGGACCGCCGCCGAACTCGGCGCCGACAAGATCGCCCTCGGCCATCATGCCGACGACATCGTCGAAACCGCGTTTCTGAACATGTTTTTCAACAGCCGCCTGAAAGCAATGCCGGCGAAGCTGAAGAGCGACGACGGGCGCCACGTGGTGATCCGCCCGCTCGCCTATCTGCGCGAGGCGGCAATCAAGCGATACGCCGCGCTGCGCAAATTTCCGATCATTCCCTGCGACCTCTGCGGTTCGCAACCCAACCTGCAGCGCCAGTCGATCAAGGCGATGCTGCGGCAGTGGGACGATTCTCATCCCGGCCGCGTCGACAATATCCTGAGGTCGCTCGCCAGCGTGACGCCGTCGCATCTGCTCGACCGCGAACTGTTCGATTTTCGGCAACTCTAGACGCCCGGCGGGCAGACTGCGGAGCATTTCCGGGTGCCGGGCGCGCCGGCAAAAAAAACTCTGGCTGCGTGGGCCAGAGCAAGGTACTTATCTCGAGGAGAGAAAGCTGCTTAAAGGCGGTTCCAGATAGGGGGTGTGCATCCCTGCACGGCGACATCCCTGCCTGTCGACCGATCCCTGTGTCGTGCTAGTATACTGGCACGAAAACGGCCGGGTCGGTATCGCGGCCAGGCGGCAAACCTGTCAGCTTAAACCGTCATATTTTGTAGGAGCTGTCCTACACTAGACAAAACGGAGAATCGCAATCGCATGTTGTTTCCGGCAATTCAACCTGGCCAGACCTGGCGTTTCCCGGTTTCCGACCTGCATACCCTGTATATAGAAGAATGCGGGAATCCGAGCGGGGTGCCGATCGTGTTTCTGCACGGCGGGCCCGGCGGTTCCTGCGAGCCCGGGCACCGGCGTTTTTTCGATCCCGAGGCTTACCGTATCATCCTCTTCGATCAGCGCGGCGCCGGTAAATCGCGGCCGCATGCGAGCGTCGAAGACAATAATACCGGCGAACTGATCTCCGACCTCGAGAAAATCCGCGAATTTCTCGGTATCGAGCGCTGGGTCGTGTTCGGCGGATCCTGGGGTTCGACGCTGGCGCTGGCCTACGCCCAGGCTCATCCCGACCGGGTACTGGGGCTGATTCTGCGCGGCATCTTCCTGGCCCGCGACGAAGACGTCGACTGGTTTTTCGACGGTCACGCGGCGCGCATCTATCCCGAAGCCTGGCAACACTTCCTCGAGCCGATTCCGCCGGAAGAACGCGGCGACATCATCGGCGCCTACTACGAACGGCTCACCAGCGACAACGAAATCGTGCGCATGGGTGCGGCCAAGGCCTGGTCGGTCTGGGAGGGCTCGTCGGTGACCCTGCTGCCCGACAAGAGCGTGGTCGATCATTTCGCCGACCCGCACATCGCCCTGAGCATCGCGCGGATCGAATGTCATTACTTCAAGAACAAGTGTTTCATGAGACCGAACCAGCTGCTCGAAGCGATGGACAAGATCGCCGGGATTCCGGGATTTATCGTCCACGGTCGCTACGACATGGTCTGTCCCGTCGACCAGGCGCTATTGCTGAAGGAGCGCTGGGACCTCGCCGAACTCAAGATCATCAGCGACGCGGGCCACGCGGTCACCGAGCAGGGTATTACCAGGGCGCTGGTGGAATCCTGTAACGCGATGCTGGAAATCGTGGCTTGATCTGCCTGTTGCAGCGGGTCAGCGGGGCCCGTGTCGAAGTCGATGGCGCGGTTATCGGCGAGATCGGCCGGGGTATCCTGGCGCTGGTCGGGGTGCAGGCGGACGACGACGACAGGCTCGCCCGCGCGAGCGTCGAGCGCTTGCTCAACTACCGGGTATTCGCGGATGACGACGGCAAGATGAACCTGTCGGCGAGGGATATCGGCGGCGGCCTTTTGCTGGTGCCGCAATTTACCCTCGCGGCCGATACCCGCAAGGGCCGGCGCCCGAGCTTTACCTCGGCCGCGAGTCCCGCGCACGGCCGCGAAATCTTCGCAACCATGCTGGAATACGCCGAGTCGGTGCACCAACCGGTCGCCAGCGGACGTTTCGGCGCGGATATGCAGGTTCAGCTGGTCAATGACGGGCCCGTAACCTTCATTCTGGATTGAGACCTCGGGCCGAATAGTGGTCGAATTTGACCCCGATGTCGATTATTATCTCCAGGCCTTTAAATCCCGAATTGGTGGTAGATGTCAGATCGCAGTGCAAAAGTCAGCCGCGACACGCTCGAAACGCAAATCGAGGTGCAGCTGAACCTGGACGGTAGCGGAAAATCGAGTTTCGACACCGGAATACCCTTTCTCGAGCACATGCTGGAGCAAATCGCCCGCCATGGCGCCTTCGACCTCGAGATCAAGGCCGGCGGAGACCTGCATATCGACGATCACCACACGGTCGAGGATATCGGTATTACCCTCGGCCAGGCCTTCAAGCAGGCGCTCGGCGACAAGCAGGGGATCATGCGTTACGGGCATGCCTACGTACCCCTCGACGAGGCCTTGTCGAGGGTAGTGATCGACTTCTCCGGCCGGCCCGGAATCGAGTATCGGGTCGAATTCAGGCGTCCGCGTATCGGCCAGTTCGACGTCGACCTGATCCACGAGTTTTTCCAGGGATTCGTCAACCACGCGCCGGCGACGCTGCACATCGATAACCTCGCCGGCAACAACGCCCATCATATCGCCGAGACCGTGTTCAAGGCCTTCGGACGCGCGCTGCGCGCGGCGGTGGCGCCGGACGAGCGCATGCAGGGCGTGGTACCTTCGACCAAGGGAAGCCTGTAGATCATGCAAACGATTGCCGTGGTCGATTACGGCATGGGCAATCTCAGGTCCGTCGTCAATGCGCTCGAAGCGGTCGGCAGGACGATCGACCGGGTATTGCTGACCTCGGACCCCGAGCAAGTGCGGTCCGCCGATAAAGTCGTGTTTCCGGGGCAGGGCGCCGCCGGCGACTGCATGCGCGCAATCGACGAGTACGGCTTGCGCGAGGCCGTCATCGAAGCCGCCGGGGAGCGCCCGTTCCTCGGTATCTGCATGGGATTGCAGGTGCTGATCGACTACAGCGAGGAAAATCAGGGCACGGACTGTCTCGGTTACCTGCCGGGCCGGGTACGTTATTTCGGCGACGACCATCGCGACCGCGACGGTACCAGGCTCAAGATTCCGCACATGGGCTGGAACCGGGTCGAGCAAGCCCGGCCGCACCCGCTCTGGGATTCGATCGCCGACGGCAGCCGCTTTTACTTCGTGCACAGCTATTACCTCGAATTGCCCGATACGGACCTCGTCGCCGGGCGCACCGACTACGGCTTCGATTTCACCAGCGCCATAGCGCGCGACAACCTGTTCGCGCTGCAGTGCCATCCGGAAAAGAGCGCGGATACGGGCCTGCAGCTTTTGCGCAACTTCGTCAACTGGGACGGCCGGGCATGATCCTGATTCCGGCGATCGATCTCAAGCAGGGCCACTGCGTGCGCCTGCGACAGGGCAACATGGAGGACAGCACGGTTTTTTCGGACGATCCCGTGGCGATGGCCGGCAAGTGGGTCAGCCAGGGTTGCACGCGGCTGCACCTGGTCGATCTAGACGGCGCTTTCCAGGGCTTGCCGATCAATGCCGACGTCATCGAGGAAATCTGCGCCTCTTACCCGAAGCTCGAAATCCAGATCGGCGGCGGGATTCGCACGATCGAAACCGTCGAGGCTTATCTCGAGGCCGGGGTCAATTACGTGATTATCGGCACCATGGCCGTCAAGCGTCCCGAATTCGTGACCCAGTTGTGTTCCGAGTTCCCGGGGCAGGTGATTATCGGTCTCGACGCCAGGAACGGCATGGTCGCCACCCACGGCTGGGAAGAGGAGTCCGAGCACAACGCGCTGGAACTGGCCCTGCGTTTCGAGGACCAGGGCGTATCCGCCATCGTTTATACCGACATCAGCCGCGACGGCATGATGCAGGGGGTCAATGTCGAGGCCACCAAAAAGCTGGCGGAGAAGATATCGGTGCCTGTTATCGCCTCCGGCGGCGTGACCGACATGGATTGCATCGTCAAGCTCAACGCGGTCAAGCATTTCGGCATCGGCGGGGTGATTATCGGCCGCGCGCTCTACGAGCGCACGATCAGCCTTGCCGAGGCCCAGGCCTACGTCGATTCGCACTAGCCCCGGACCTGTCTGTCATGTCGCTCGCCAAACGCATCATTCCCTGTCTCGACGTCGATAACGGCCGCGTCGTCAAGGGCGTCCGCTTCGTCGATATCCGCGATGCGGGCGACCCGGTGGAAGTCGCCCGGCGCTATAATCGCGAGGGCGCGGATGAACTGACCTTTCTCGACATTACCGCGAGTTCCGACGACCGCGAAACCATGGTGCACGTGGTCGAGGCGGTTGCGCGCGAGGTATTCATTCCGCTCACGGTCGGCGGCGGGATCCGCGAACTGGCCGATATCCGCCGCATGCTCAATGCCGGCGCCGACAAGGTAAGCATCAACACGGCCGCGGTATTCAATCCCGGTTTCGTCGCCGAGGCAGCCGACAGGTTCGGCTCGCAATGCATCGTCGTCGCGGTCGACGCCAAGCGCGCCAGCGGGGCCGACGAAGCCGGGCGCTGGGAAATATTCACCCACGGCGGGCGCAAACCGACCGGTATCGACGTCATCGAATGGGTCAGGAAAATGGACGAATTCGGCGCCGGCGAAATCCTGCTGACCAGCATGGACCGCGACGGCACCCGCGAGGGATTCGACAACGAGCTGACGCGCGCGGTATCGGAGGCGGTCAGGGTGCCGGTAATCGCCTCGGGCGGCGTGGGCAATCTCGATCACCTCGCGGACGGTATCCTGCTGGGCAAGGCCGACGCGGTGCTCGCGGCGAGTATCTTCCACTTTGCCGAGTACAGTATCGACGAGGCCAAGGCGCGGATGCGCGAACGCGGCATCGAGGTGCGCGATGACTGACTGGCTCGACGAAATCGCCTGGGACGACCGCGGTCTGGTACCGGCCATCGCCCAGGATCGCGACTCGGGCGAGGTGCTGATGGTCGCCTGGATGAACCGCGAAGCGCTGCGCCTGACCGTCGAGAAGGGGCAGGCGGTATACTGGTCGCGTTCGCGCCGCAAGCTCTGGTTCAAGGGCGAGGAATCGGGGCACCGGCAGCGGCTGCACGAAATCCGTATCGATTGCGACGCCGACGTCGTGCTGCTGCAGGTGGAACAGGTTGGCGGTATTGCATGTCATACGGGTAGACGGCGTTGTTTTTTCCGGATTTTAAAGCAGGGAAAATGGCAGATAGACGAGGAAATAATCAAAAATCCCGACGAGATTTATCGATGAGTGATGATATACTCCTGCGCCTGATGGCGGTGCTGGCGTCAAGAAAGGACGCGGATCCGGATTCGTCTTACGTCGCGGGCCTGTATGCCAGAGGCCTGGACGCGATTTTGAAAAAAATCGGCGAGGAGTCGGCGGAAACCATCATCGCCGCGAAATCGGGCGATGAGCAACAGATTATTCACGAAACCGCCGATCTGTGGTTTCACTGCCTGGTGATGCTGGCACAACAGAATCTGGATGCACGGCAGGTACTGGACGAACTCGAGCGCCGTTTCGGCGTCTCCGGGATCGATGAAAAAGCCGCGCGCGAACATAGTAAATGAGGTGAAAAATGGGTTTTGGTGGAATTAGTATCTGGTCGCTGTTATTGATCCTGGCGATCGTGGTCCTGCTGTTCGGAACCAAGAAGCTGCGCAATGTCGGCGGCGACCTGGGCGGGGCGATAAAGAACTTCAAGCGCTCGGTCAAGGAAGAAGAAGCCGCCGCCGACAAGGCCGAATCTTCGAGCGAAGGACAGGTGATAGAGGGTAAGGTTACCGAGGAGAAGGACAAGGTCTAGGTTAGCTCGTCGGAAACACTGGATTTGTTCGGGTCGCGGCCGGAAAGCTATGTTTGACATGGGTTTCACCGAGATGGTGCTGATCGGCATCGTCGCCTTGATCGTTATCGGTCCCGAACGCCTTCCCGGGGTGGCGCGCACCGCGGGCAAGTATTTCGGCCGCCTGAAACGTTTTATGACCACCGTAAGGGCCGACGTCGAGCAGGAATTGCGCGCCGACGAACTGCGACAAATCCTGGCGGAGCAGCAAAAGGAACTGGATACGATCAAGGACAGCATATCCGATGCCGGCAAGGAAATCGACGAACAGGTCGAGGCTGCCGGCAAGGCGGGAAACGAATTCCTGGACAGCCTCGAGAAAGACTCCGCCGCAACACCGAGTACGGCGGCCGATTCCGCCGCCGAAGAAACCCCCGCGGCCGCCGGGACCAACGAGGCGACCGATGAGAAACCCGCGCCGGCCGCCGAATCCGAAGCCGACTCCGGCGACGAGAAGAGCGCCGCGAACACCCGTTCATGAGCGAAGAAGAGGATATCGAGCAATCCGGGGCCGGCAGCCTGATGTCCCACCTGGTCGAATTGCGCGACCGGGTGCTGCGCATGGTTATCGCGGTGCTGGTCATTTTCCTGTGCCTGTTCTACTGGGCCAACGATATATATGTCTACCTGGCCGAACCGCTGACGCGGTACCTGCCGGAAAACTCCAGCATGATTGCGATCGACGTCGCCTCGCCGTTTCTGACGCCGTTCAAACTGGTGCTGATGCTGTCCGTGTTCCTGGCGATGCCGGTAATCCTCTACCAGGCCTGGGCGTTCGTGGCGCCCGGCTTGTATGCCAACGAAAAGCGCATCGCCGGCCCGTTGCTGGTGTCGAGCATTATCCTCTTCTATACCGGCATCGCCTTCGCCTACTACGTGGTTTTCCCGCTGGTTTTCAGGTTTTTCACCCGCATAGGACCCGAAATCGTCAACATATCGACCGATATCGGAAGATACCTGGATTTCGTGCTGGCGCTGTTTTTCGGCTTCGGACTCGCCTTCGAGGTACCGATTGCGACCATCATCCTGGTCGCAATCGGCTTGACGACGCCCAAAAAGCTGTCCGAGAAACGCCCCTACGTGATCGTCGGCGCCTTCGTCGTCGGCATGCTGCTGACGCCTCCCGATGTCATTTCGCAAGTCATGCTGGCGCTGCCGATGTGGCTGCTGTTCGAAGCCGGATTGATCGCCTCGACCATCATCTTCAAGGACCGCGAGATGGACGAGGACGAAGATGAGGACGAAGACGACGAGGACGAAGGCAAGGCCGCGGCCGATACCGGGGACGCGGCTTCGGCGACGGCACGAGAGGGCCTCAGCGACGAGGAAATGTCAGCCGAGATGGATCGCGCCGAGTCGGACGAGGAAGGCCTCGACAAGTCCTGAACCCCGTTCGGGGACCGGCCGGATGAAACGCCCTGAAATGCGCCCCTTGCAGAACGGGCAGGTTAACCCGACCCGGGTTTTACGCTATCATGCCAGCCCTTTCACCTTGCAGTTTCGACTTACCCGATGACAACTGATTCGCAGACGCTCCGGCGCCCGACGCTACTCGTTATTCTCGACGGATTCGGCCTCAACCCGGACACCGCCGACAATGCGATCGCGATCGCCGATACCCCGAATTTCGACCGTTACTTCGCCGCCGGCCCGCTCCAGCCGCTCGAGGCCTCGGGTCGCGGCGTCGGACTGCCGGACGGGCAGATGGGTAATTCCGAGGTCGGCCACATGACCATCGGCTGCGGGGTCATCGTCAAACAGGACCTGGTGCGTATCGACGACGCCATCGACGACGGCAGTTTCTTCGAAAACCCGGCCCTGCTGTCGGCCGTGCAGGCTTCGCGCGAGGCGGGACGGCCGCTGCACCTGGCCGGGCTGGTCTCGGACGGCGGGGTTCACAGCCATATCGATCACCTGAAGGCGTTGATTCGGCTATGCCAGCGAAACCGCGTCGAACCCCTGGTGCACATGATTACCGACGGCAGGGATACCGCTCCGCAGGCGGCGTTGTCTTACCTCGACGATCTCGAGGGCTTGCTCGCGGACGGCGGCGGATGCATTGCCACCGTTGCCGGGCGCTACTACGCGATGGACCGTGACAAACGCTGGGACCGCGTGAGCCTGGCCTTCGAGAATATCGTCCACGGCAGGGGCATCGCCGCCGCTTCGGCGCGCGAGGCGATCGAACAGGGTTACGCGGCCGGCAAGGGCGACGAATTCATTCTGCCCACGCACCTGCCCGGGCAACAATTGCCCGGGGCCGGCGACGAAATGATATTCTTCAACTTTCGTAACGACCGCGCCCGGCAAATTTGCGCGGCCTTCGCGCTCGAGCGTTTCGAAGACTTCGAGCGCGGCGCCGATTATCGGCCTATCAATCTCACCACGATGACGCTCTACGATGCCAGTCTCGGCGCGCCGGTCGCGTTCGCGCCGATGCGCCCCGAGACCACGCTCGGCAGCGTGATCAGCAAGGCGGGCTTCAAGCAGTTTCATTGCGCCGAAACCGAGAAATACGCCCACGTCACCTTTTTCCTCAACGGCGGGCGCGAACCGCCCTACCCGGGCGAGGATCGCGAACTGATCGAATCGCCGCGTGTCGAGACTTATGACATGAAACCCGAGATGAGCGCCCCGGGAGTCGCCCACGCGGTAATCGAAGCGATGCGCTCGGCAAAATATCAATTCATCGTGGTAAACTTCGCCAATGGCGACATGGTCGGCCACACCGCGGTGCGCGAGGCGATCGTGCGCGCCGTCGAAGTGCTCGATTACGAGGTAGGGCGCGTGCTGGAAGCAGCCGAGGGCTGCGGTTACTCCGTGGTGTTGACCGCGGATCACGGCAATTGCGATGAAATGGTCGATCCCGCCACCGGCAAGCCGCAGACCCAGCACTCGAACCACCCGGTGCCGTGCCTGGTGCTCGACCCGGAGGTCACCCGGCTCGCCGAGCATGAAAATCTCTCGGCAATCGCGCCGACCGTGCTGCAGCTGATGGGACTCGAGCAGCCCGAGGCGATGACCGGTCGCTCGCTGATTCTCGACAAGTGGCCCGAAACTCCTTGATTGCAGGCGAAAATTTAGTAATGATTGCAGATTGTGCAATGCGCAATTAAACGACGCAAAACGACAAATATGGCGACCCTGACAGAAACACTCGAAGAGATCACTCTGTTTCGTGGTATGAGCGAGGAAGACATCGAAAATGTCGCCGCGCAGACAGTCATTCGCCAGTTTCCCAAGAATACCGTGATCGTCAGCCAGGGCGACGAAACCGACTCTTTCTACGTGATCCTGCAGGGCAAGGTCGACGTCTTCCTGCACAACGACAAGGGCAAGGAAATTATCATCAACACCATGGGCGAGCGCGAGGCCTTCGGCGAGCTGGCCCCGCTGGGCGGCATCCCCCGCCAGGCCAGCATCATCACCACCGAGGATTCGACCTTCGGAATCATCTCGCGGCAGGTTTTCATGGATACCCTGCTCGACAAGCCAACGGTCAGCATGCAGATCATCGATTTGCTGGTCCACCGTATCCAGGACCTGACCGAGGAAGTCAGCAGCCTGGCGCTCGAAGACGTCTACAACCGTGTGGTGCGCGTGCTCTACAAGCACGCCGAGGAAGTCGGTGAAAAACTGGTTACCGAAAAACTGACCCAGCAGGATATCGCCAGCCGCGTCGGCGCGACGCGCGAAATGGTGCACCGGATACTCAAGGAGCTTAAAACCGGCGGCTATATCTCCATCGAAGGCAAACACATAACCATCGAGAAAAAACTTCCCCCCGGCTGGTAACCCCGCGTTGCCCGAAAATGCTAACATAGCGCCATTTTCAGCGGGAGAGTAATCCGTGGCCGGACACAGCAAGTGGGCAAATATCCAGCACCGCAAGAAAGCGCAGGACGCGCGCCGCGGCAAGCTGTTTACGCGCCTGATCCGTGAAATCGTCGTCGCCGCCAAAGCCGGCGGTTCCGATCTCGACGCCAACCCTTCGCTGCGCACCGCGGTCGACAAGGCCAAGGCGCAGTCGGTGCCCAAGGACGCCATCGAGCGCGCGGTCAAGCGCGGCGCCGGCGAACTCGACGGTTCCGATTACGAGGAAAT
>JASFKL010000005.1:0-26876 GCA_050118655.1 Gammaproteobacteria bacterium
ATTCCGGGATGATTTATCGCGACGAAGGTACCAATCGACACGACGAGAAGCCATTCATCGAGGCGATCGATGAGTGACATCGACCAGCTTCTGGACCGCTCCGGGGTACATGACGAGTGGCGGCCGTTGCTGGCCGAGGCACTGGCCACGATATCACCCGCATACCTCGCCTCGCTGCTGCGCGACCGAAACTGGTTGCCGGGCCCCGACCGCTTGCTGGCCGCTTTCCGCCGCGACCGCCGCGGCCTGCGCTACCTGCTGCTCGGCGAATCTCCCTACCCGCGCCGCGAGTCGGCCAACGGTATTGCTTTTTACGATGCCGCGGTCGGCGATTTATGGAGCGAGCAGGGCCTCAGTAAAACCGTAAATCGCGCCACCTCGTTGCGCAATATCGTAAAAGCCGCGCTGCTGGCCGAGGACCGCCTGCATCGAGACGCGGACGGAAAGATAACCCAGGCCGCGATTTCCCGGGTCGACAGGCACGGCCTGGTGCAAACGCTCGGCGAAATTTTCGACAACCTCGAAAGCGCCGGATTCCTGTTATTCAACGCGACCCCGGTATTGCATCCCGAGCGCAAACCGGTCGTGGAAGCGCGCTATTGGCGGGATTTTCTCGAATGCCTGCTGGCATCGATCCACCGGCATGCGCAGCAGCCGAGGTTACTGCTCTGGGGCAAGATCGCGAAGCTGGTCGAAGACATGCCGTCGAGCCGAAATTTCGATCGCCTGGTTTGCGAGCATCCGTATAACCTGTCGTTCATCGACAATCCCGACATACACCGACTGTTCGCGGAACTGCGCGTATTGCAAAAAACCGGCCGAGCGGGCTTACCCGATCGCCGAACCGGGTGAGCCGCGCCGCGGCCGACGAACCGGCCGTCCCCGACCGGCGAGCATGATCTTGCCTAGATCGCGATTTCCCGGTGGTCGAGAACCCAGGTCTGCAATCTGGGACTGGGCGGCAGGCTGGTGAAATCTCCCTGCAACTCGAAAGTAATTCCATTCTTGCCCTGACCGGTGTTACCGCGCTGGGAACTGAAATAAAGGCGCGTCCCGCTCGGATCGAATGCCAGCCCGGTCACTTCCGAGTGGATATGGTAGGGCAGTTGCAACAGCGTGATCGCCGGCGAGCCATCGGCGGGCAGATACAACACCCGCATATAGGCCCCGCCCTCGGCGATCAGGATATTGCCGTTCGCCGTATGGGTGAGATCGCCGACATGGTTAATCTGACCGGAGAGATCATACTTTGTGCGAAAACTATTATCCGACAGATCGAGTTCCCAGATACGATTATCGTAGCGGGTGTCGAAACGCACGAAACGGTCGTACCAGTCGATTCCCTCGCCGCCGTCGAATCGCGCGCTGCCGCTTATCTGGTAACGCAACGGCCTGGTTTTTCCCAGAGGATCCGGAATCGGCTCCCAGATTATACGGCCCCCGACCTCCGTCGCGACCTCCAGAAGCCCCAATTCGAGATCGGGAACCGCGACCGCGAGAGCATCCTGGGGCGTAAATCGGTAAAAACCGCCGCCGGGTACGTCCTCGGTCATGTATATCTGCCGGGTATGCGGATCGACGCAGGCGGATTCGTGCTTGTATCTTCCCATTCTGGGGAAGGCTTTCGCAGGGTTTACACCGAAGGGATCGCACTCCCAGACCTGCCCGTCCGTGATTTCTTCGCAGGCAAGCCAGGAACCCCAGGGGGTGGGGCCGCCGGAACACTTTATGATTCCCCCGGTCGATACGGCATAGGAGTCGATAACGGCACCGTCGAGATCGAATCGCAGCGCACCGATACTGCTCGAATTCGCTTGCGATTCACTATTCGAAACGTAGATCCAGCCGCCGTCCCCGGTGTCGAAACAGGCGCCGCCGTCCGGTGCCTCGTGCCAGGGGTAACTCGAGTCAGCGCTCGATCGGTAACCCGAGCGTGCAACGATCCTAGGCACGAAACCGTCCGGCACCCGAATCACGGTTTCGGTCTCCGGATCCGGGCTGCGTCCACAAGACGCCAGACTGCCGGCGAAGCCGGCAAGCAGGATTCCCTTCCCCCCCAACTGCAAAAATTCCCGTCGCGACATCGCTGCCGCGAGGCCGAGTTTGTCAGGCGACACCCAAGGACTCCAGAATCGAATATGGCTGTAATCGTAGCTGCCAAAGCTTAAATGCTCCTTAAGCCGGAAGCCTGCCATCGCAGGTATGGCGTTAAAGGTGCATCGCTTGACGATTTTACGGCCGCCCGGCCTCGCCGGGCTTTTCCGCATCGGTATCGCCAGGCTCAAGATTCGCTAGATTATTGGCACGCAATCGGGCAACCTGCGCGCATGCACGGCCGACTGCCATCGATGCGCCTCGCGGCATGAATATTCCCGGATTCGACGACGTCCTCGAAGCCGAACGGCGTATTGCCGGCTTCATCCACCGAACCCCGGTATTGACATCGCATACTCTCGATCGGCAAAGCGGGGCCGAACTGTTTTTCAAGTGCGAAAACCTGCAAAAAGTCGGCGCTTTCAAGGCGCGCGGCGCCTGTAACGCGGTTATGGGACTGAGCGACGAGCAGGCCGAAAAAGGCGTTGCCGCGCATTCGTCGGGCAACCACGCGGCAGCGCTGTGTTACGCCGCCGCGCAGCGCGGTATCGACGCCACCGTGGTGATGCCGCACAACGCGCCCGCGGCCAAGAAGGCCGCGGTTCGGGGCTACGGCGGGCGCATCGTCGAATGCGAACCGACACAGGCCGCGCGCGAGGCCGCGCTGGCCGACCTGGTCGCCGCGAGCGGCGCCGAGGAGGTGCATCCTTTCAACGATGCGCGGGTGATCGCCGGGCAGGCGACCTGCGCGCTCGAACTGATCGAGCAGGTCGCGGATCTGGATTGCGTGGTCGCGCCGATCGGCGGCGGCGGCCTGATCTCGGGGACTTGCCTGGCATTGTCGGTGAGAGCGCCCGCGATCCGCATCTATGCCGCCGAGCCCGAAAATGCCGACGATGCGCATCGTTCCTTCGAGGCCGGCCAGCTGGTCGAAGGAGGTACACCGCAAACGGTCGCCGACGGCCTGAAGACCAATCTCAAGCCGCTCACCTGGCATTTCGTCAAACAACATGTCAGCGACGTGCTGCTGGCCGGCGAAGCGGAGATTCTCGATGCCATGTACCTGACCTGGGAGCGCATGAAAATGATCATCGAGCCCTCGTCGGCGGTCGCATTGGCGGCGATTCTGAATCACCCCGAGATTTTTCGCGGCCGCCGCGTCGGGGTTATCGTCACCGGCGGCAATGTCGATCTGAAAGCCTGCCCGGGCTGCAAGTAAGGTCGACGGGAAATGTCGCGATGAAACACGAAATTACCGCAGCGGTCGTCGGCCTCGATATTCCCGCCGAGGTCGGCATGGCTGTCGAGCAAGTCTGCACGCCCGCCCTGATCGTCGACCTCGACGTGTTCGAGAATAATGTCGAAAGCCTGCGCCGCCGCCTGCAATCGGCGGGGGTGCGCCTGCGCGCGCACGCCAAGACCCACAAGTCGGTCGACATCGCGCGCTACCAGCTGCAACAGGGTGCCTGCGGCATTTGCTGCCAGAAGGTTTCCGAAGCCGAGGTCATGGTCGCCGGGGGGATCGACGATATCCTGGTCTCCAACCAGGTCGTCGATGCGGTCAAGATCGAGCGCCTCGCGCGGCTCGCGAGAAAGGCCAGGATTCTCGTCTGCGTCGACGATCCGAATAACATATCCGACCTGTCGGCGGCGGCGGCGAGCCACGGCGTCGAACTCGAATGCCTGGTCGAGATCGATTGCGGCGCCGGCCGCTGCGGGGTCGAGCCCGGGGAGCCGGCGCTCGCGCTGGCGCGCGCCATCGCTACCAGCGAAGGTCTTTCGTTCGCCGGTCTACAGGCTTACCAGGGCGCGGCGCAGCACATACGCGACTTCGGCGAGCGCGGTGCCGCGATCGAGTCCGCTATCCGGATGACGCGAGCCACCGTCGACCTGCTGGCGGACTCGGGTCTCGACTGCGCTATCGTCGCCGGCGCCGGCACCGGCTCCTACGGCTTCGAAGCGGCCTCGGGGCTCTACAACGAAATGCAATGCGGCTCCTACGTGTTCATGGATGCGGATTACCAGCGCGTGCGCGGCGAAGACGGCGGGCCGATATCGGAGTTCGGCAACAGCCTGTTCGTCTGGACCTCGATCGTCTCCAGGGCGCGGCCCGGGTACGCGGTTTGCGACGCCGGCCTCAAGGTCCTGTCGGTCGATTCGGGCCTGCCCGTTATTTACGGCCGCGACGATCTCGAGTACGTCAACTGCTCCGACGAACACGGCGTGATCGCCGATCCGAATAACGCCCTCGGGCTCAACGACAAACTGAAGCTGATTCCCGGCCACTGCGATCCGACCTGCAACCTGCACGACTGGTATGTCGGCGTTCGCGGCGGGCGGGTCGAATGTCTCTGGCCGGTGAGCGCGCGCGGCAAGTCCTTTTAGAACCGGTATCCGGCGAAGATGCCGCCGAACAGCTGGTCCTCGTCGAGCACCAGCGGGCTGTCGGCGGCATCGCCGACGAGCTTGCGGTATTGCAGAATCGCGGTGATTCTCCAGTACCGGGTCAACGGGTAAAAACCGGTCGCGCCGGCCCGTACCGAGGCGATGCCCGCATCCGCCGAATAAACCGGCAGTCCGCTCGCGGCCGACTGCTCCGAATCGACGCCGAAATAGCCCTGCATGAATTTTTCGTCCGAGTAATTGACCGTCAGGTTAAACAGCAGCCGCGGGCTGGTCCGCTCTTCGCGCAGCGCGTAAAACGCCTGAATCCCCGCGTGCAGCTGCCTTCCGTCGGTGCCGCCGTCGTGTTGCCGCAGGCTGACGAAAGCCGTGTAGAGGCCGAGCTGGTATTCGACGCCGAGGTTGTAGACCGCGGCGTCACCGATATCGCCGGTGCCCTGCAGGCTCTCGTCATCGTCCTGGTCGCGCCCGGGCTGGTAGGCAATCCCGGCCTTCAGGCGAAAATCCCCGCGGTTATGCAGGTACGCGCTCAGTCCCTCGTAAAAATTGAAGAACACTCGATTTCGATAGGCGAAATCGACGGCCGGCAGCAGGCGGACCTGGTAATCCTCGGCGCCGAGATACAGCGGCGCCGAGATCATCCCGGCACCGAGACCGATATTCCAGTCATCGGCGACTCCCGGGGAGGACAACAGGGAAAAACCCGAAACCAGGGCCGGCAACAGCGAGCGCGGCCGGTCCGGGCCGGGTGTCTGGCAGGTTTTCGACAGGGTCACTGGACGACGGCGCTGTCGACTGCTACGGCGACGCGGAAGGATTTCCGGCAGGTGCAGATCCTGGTATCCATTTTCTTCATTTTATTTTCCGTCTGGCCGTATTTCGGCGGACCCGGGAGAGAGTCGGCCGACGGAAATTATAAAACGGCCCGGCGAAGCGCAACAACCTCGAAATCCGTAAAGGGTTCACGATGTGAGGCGGGCCGCACCGTTACAGGTCGCCGGCTTCGATACGGTTCTCCCGGCCCCGATTTCAACACATGACCCTAGCGGCGTCGAACATCACGGTGCGAGCGGTAACGAAAGCGGTCGAGTCGGAAGCCGGCAGTTTTGCGAAGGCCGCCGTTTCCTGCATCGTGGACATGCGTCCGAGCGGCGTGGTTGCGAGCCCCGTCTCGAATAGTAATCGAACAGGCTGGATCCGGCTTACGGCACGTGCGGCAGGGCATGTCCGCGGCGGCAAAAAAACGCCGGCGCGAGGCCGGCGTAAACAACGGAGGCAATCCGGTCGGTTAGCGGCTCGACAGGTAGTTATTGAGATCGCTCAGGATCCCGGCCTTGTCGACCTCGGCACCCATCTTGATCATCGCATCCGCGAAGCGGCCGACAATGTCGTTCAAGGCAGGGACCGTCAACTGGTTGAGAATACCGATACGGATCTGGGCCGGCTCGGAAAGGGTATTCCAGATCGCGAATCCTTCCGCGCGGCAACCCTGAACCAGTTCCTTTTCCTTGCCGGTGAACGCCTCGGGCAAATCGAAAACCACGAGGCTGGTCATGTTCGAGGTGACCTTGCAGCCCATCGCTTCGATCGCCGTGCGCAAACCCTTCTCGTAGAACGCGTAGTCGTTCGCCTTTTGCTCGCGGCCGTGCTGCAGCAGCAGGCGCAGGGCTTCGTGGAAGGATGCCACCGCGTAACCCGAATGGGTGCGGTGATATGCCGCGGCCTCGACGTCCTTGCCGTCGGCGATGCACCAGTGGCGCGCCTCGAGTATCGGGTGGTGGACGTAGGTATAGCACCCGCGCTTTTTGACGACCTCGATGACCTTGTCGTTAAAGCTGACCGGGGCATAGGTCAGCGGCAGGCCGAGTATGCCCTTCTGCGGACAGGAAGCCCAGGTCGTGACCGCCGGATAATCGTCGATATTGAAATAGGAAATGCCGAGGCTGGATACCGCGTCGACGATGCCCATCGCGCCGTGCCTTGCGCAGGCGTCGTTGAAGCCCTGGATATCGTTGATGCGTCCGCTGCCGGTTTCCCAGTGTGCCATGAAAGCCCACATCGGCTTGTGCTCGGCGAGTGCGGCCTCGACGATTTCACCGGTCACGGACTGGCCGTGCGGGACGTTGATCGTGACCACGTTGGCCGGCTTCGGATCGAGCGGGTTTTTCGCCAGGTCTTCCGGGGTCGACGCCTTCAGGCGGATATTGAAATCGTCGATGCCGCTGAAGGTCCCGTTGACGAAAGCGACCACCGTATCGCCCGGCAGGATCGGCGAAAAGGCGCAATCGAGGCCGTCCCAGCCGGTGCCGCAAACCGCGAAAGTATGCACGTTGCTGGTACCGAAGACTTCCCGCAGCATGATCTTGGCTTCCTTCATACCGCGCACCACGTCGGCCTGCATGTGATCGGCGCAACCCGCCGTGGCATAGGCTTCGAGTACGCGCGGATCGGTGTTGCCCGGTCCCGGACCGGCGGCCAGGGTCTGTGGAATTTCGAGTTTGGGGAACATTTGGTAATCCTCCTCGGAAAGGACTTTCACGTTTGCTTGCTGTGTCATGGATTCGTACTCCAGATTTAAAAAACTATTGTATGGCCGACGCGCCGGCACGCGCGACCTCGCCGTCTTCTGTCGAGCTTGCGCCGCTGATGCCGATGGCACCGACGATCTCGCCCTGGAAGACGAGCGGCTCGCCGCCTTCGAGCGGCATCACATCCGGCATAGCCAGGTAACCCTGGCGCCCGTTTTCGACCATTTCCTCGAATGCCCGGGTCGGCCGCCTGAACAGCACCGCGGACTTCGCTTTGCCGATCGCGACCTCGACGCTACCGGCCTGGGCCGCATCCCGCTGCAGGTACAGCAGGTGGCCGCCGTCGTCGACGATCGCGATCACAACCTGCAGGCCGTGCTGCAGGGCATCGTATTCGGCAGCCGCGGCGACCTTCCTCGCGGTTTCCAGATCGATGACGTGTTTCTGGCGCATAACCAGCTCCCGTTTACCTTCAAACCTGCCCGGCGGGCTTGCGTCCGCCCAGCGACGCGGTGATTTCCTCCGCGGTGCGGCGAATCGCCTGGCCGAGTTCGCCGAGGCGGTCGTCGACCACGCGAGCCGTCGGCCCGGACAGCGAGATCGCCGCCAGCGCCTGGGCGTTCTCGTCGAAGATCGCGGCCGCGACGCAGCGCAGGCCCACCGCATGTTCTTCGTCGTCGAGCGCGTACCCGCGCCGGCGGGTCTGCTCCAGCTCGGCGTAGAGCGCCGCCGGATTGTCCAGGGTGCGCTCGGTGTAACGACGCAGCCCGCGGCGCTCGAGAATCTGCGCGACGCGATTTTCCGGCATGGCGGCCAGCAATGCCTTGCCGACGCCCGACGCATGAATCGGCGAGCGGCTGCCGAGGCGCA
This sequence comes from Gammaproteobacteria bacterium, assembly GCA_050118655.1. Taxonomy (GTDB): domain Bacteria; phylum Pseudomonadota; class Gammaproteobacteria. The sequence continues at coordinate 7,896 of JASFKL010000005.1, forward strand.
CGATCATGCGCATCACTTCCCGCGATTCGACCTGGCCGATAAAAACCGCTTCGCCGTCGTCGATTACGCCGAGATTGACGGTTTCGCCGCACTCGTCGGCGAGCGAATTCATGTGCGGCCTGGCAATGGCGACGAAATCGCGACGGTTCAAATAGGCGTTGCCGACCGTGAACGCATTGAGGCCCACGTACCAGAGGCCCTGTTCGCTATCCTGTTCGACGAAATCCAGCTCTTCGAAGGTCGCGAGCAGCCGATGCACGGTCGCCACCGGCATACCCAGCTGGTATGACAGGTCCGTCAGCTGCATGCCCGCAGGCGCCTCGGAAAGGCGCTGCAACAGGGTCAGCGCGCGCGTCAGCGACTGGTTCTTGCCCTCGCCCGCGCGATTGCGGTTGCCCGGCGGGCGGCCGCGCTTACGGGTCAAGGGGGTCACGCTATCGTTCATCGGCACAAATTTAGCAGTCGGGTGTTTTCAAAACCTGTCTGAAAACGACATTAAATGTTTAAAAAAATATTCCAAATAAATATTCAATTTTACTATTTTTAATATAAACGATTGATTTTAATACAAATATATCGTTTTCTATCTTTATTATCAAATTTGGAAAATATTTCCATATTCAGCAAACCAGGGATTCTAGCCGAATCGGGACCTCGCTGCAATCTCCCGGCTGGCGAAATATCGCCCACCCCCGGCTCCACATAGCGTGACGCTTGTTCAGGTTTTTTTATTACAAATCCAAGAGACTGCGACATAATATCGATCACCTCATGTCCTGCGTAAGGAGTAAGAATGCGGATAGCGGTATACGGTTGCGGGGGGGTCGGCGGCTATTTTGGCGGCCGCCTCGCACAAATCGGTCAGGACGTGGTATTTATCGCGCGTAACGAGAATCTCGCGGCGCTGCGCTCGAGCGGTTTGAGGGTGGGCAGCATCGCGGGCGATTTCGTCATCGACAAGGTCCAGGCAACCAATAATCCCGCCGAGGTCGGCACCGTCGATTACGTGTTGTGTTGCGTCAAGGCCTGGCAAGTCCCGGCGGCGGCCAGGGCGATTAAACCGATGGTCGGCCCCGAAACCCTGGTAGTTCCGCTGCAAAACGGCGTCGAGGCGCCGGCGCAGTTGATCGCCGAACTCGGCGCCGATCACGTACTCGGCGGGCTCTGCGCGATCGTCGCCTTCCAGGCCGGGCCGGGACACGTCAAGCACAGCGGCGCCAACCCGCTGATCCGCTTTGGCCATCTCGACAATCATGCCGATCCGCGCGTCAATGCCCTAGCGGAAATTTTCAATCATTGCAGCGGGGTGAAAGCGAGCATTCCGGACGACATACTCGTCGCCATGTGGCTGAAATTCATGTTGATTACGCCCTGGAGCGGTCTCGGCGCCGTTTCGCGCGCGCCGATCGGCGTGTTGCTCGAGCAGCCCGAAACCCGCGAGTTGCTGGTCGAGGCGGCCGAGGAAGTTTACCGCCTGGGCGTCGCGAGGGGCATCGCGCTGCCGGAAGACAGCGTCGACATGACCATGAAAACGCTGGAGGGCATCACCCCCAACTCGACCACCTCGATGCAGCGCGACCTGGTCCGCGGGCGGCCGTCCGAGCTCGATGCCCAGAACGGCGCCGTGGTACGTCTCGCCCACCAGGCCGGCATCGAAACACCGATAAACCGCTACTTTTTATACAGCCTGCGTTCGCTCGAATTGCGCGCCCGCGGCGCGCTATCCTTCAACCGGCGCTCGTCGCACCGCTAGCGTCCATTCATTTTTTCGCCAGGGCCGCTTCGCGCGACTTGAATTCCCGCCGCCGGGGATGGAGTACGAACTCGGTGTAACCGTTGGGCAGTTCGCGGCCCTTGATGACCAGGTCGAGCGCGCCCTTGAAAGCGACGCTGTTATCGAAATCGGGCGCCATATTGCGGTAAGCCGGGTCGCCGGCATTTTGCCGATCGACGATTTCCGCCATCTTTTCGAATACCTTGCGTACCTGCTCGCCAGTGGTGATGCCGTGATATAGCCAGTTGGCGATATGCTGGCTCGAGATGCGCAAGGTGGCGCGGTCTTCCATCAGGTTGATGTCGGAGATATCCGGCACCTTGGAGCAGCCGACGCCCTGATCGATCCAGCGTACCACGTAACCGAGAATGCCCTGGGCATTGTTTTCCAGTTCGCGAATCAGGTCGCCCTCCTTGATCTTGCGGTCGCCCAGCAAGGGGATGGTCAGGATGTCGTCGAGACTGGCGCGCGCGGCACTGGCCAGCTGCCGCTGGCGGGCACTGACGTTCACCTGGTGGTAATGCATTGCGTGCAGGCAGGCGGCTACCGGCGACGGCACCCATGCGGTCGACGCACCGGCGCGCGGATGGGCGATTTTATGCTCCATCATCGCGGCCATGTTGTCGGGCGCGGCCCACATGCCCTTGCCGATCTGGCCGTGCCCGGGCAGCCCGGTCTCGAGACCGATATCGACGTTCCAGTCCTCGTAGGCGAGCAGCCAGCGCGAATTCTTGATTTCGTTTTTCGGAATCATCGCGCCGGCTTCCATACTGGTATGGATTTCGTCGCCGGTGCGATCGAGGAAACCGGTATTTATGAAGACCACGCGATCGCTGGCGGCGCGGATGCATTCCTTGAGGTTGACCGTGGTGCGGCGCTCCTCGTCCATAATGCCGATCTTCAGCGCGCCGGCATCGATGCCGAGCGCCTGTTCGACACGGGCGAATAATTTTACCGCCTCGGCGACTTCCTCGGGGCCGTGCATCTTCGGCTTGACGATATAGACGCTGCCGCAGCGGCTGTTGCGAAATACGCCGTTACCGAGCAAATCGTGCCTGGCGGCGAGCGCGGTCACCATGGCGTCGAGAAAAGTCTCCGGAACTTCCTCGCCATTACAGGTCACCGCATCGGTATACATATGGGTGCCGACGTTGCGCACGAACATCAGGCTGCGGCCCGGCAGCGTGATCGTCTCTCCTAGCGGAGACAGGTATTCGAGGTCGGGATTGAGCGCGCGCTCTATGGTCTCGTCGCCGCGCTTGACCATGGTCTTGAGTCCGCCCTTCATGAGGCCGTTCCAGTTGCGGTAGACGCGTACCTTGTCCTCGGCATCCACGGCAGCCACCGAATCCTCGCAATCCATGATCGTGGTGATCGCCGATTCCATGCGCACATCGTAAACATTGGCGAGATCGCCCTGGCCGATGTAATAGCCCTCGCCGATCAGCAACTCGATATGCAGGCCGTTGCGCTGCAACAGAATCGCTTCGGGCTCTTCCGGATCGCCGCGGTAACCGACGAAACTTTCCCGCCAGCCGAGCTCTGCCTTGCTGCCGTCGCCCATGACCCCGATCAACTTGCCGGAGACGACCTTGTAACGCGTCACGTAGCTGTGGCTGCCGGCCGCGAGCGGCACCGACCTGTCGAGAAATTCGCGCACGTGGCGAATCACCTGCTGACCGCGGACGGGATTGTACTTCGCGGTCTTCTTGCAGCCCTCGACCTCGAGAATGATATCGGTGCCGTAAAGCGCGTCGTAGAGGCTGTACCAGCGGGCGTTGGCCGCGTTGAGCGCATAGCGGGCATTGTCGACAGGCACCACCAGTTGCGGACCCGAGATCTCGCCGACCTCCGGGTCGACGTTTTCGGTGGTGACCTTGAAGTCGCCGTCCTCGGGCACCAGGTAGCCGATCTCTTCGAGATAGGCCTTGTACTCGGCGGGATCGAAATTTCCGGGGTGGCTCTTGTGCCAGGCGTCGAGCTTCGCCTGAAGCTGGTCGCGGAATTCCAGCAGGCGGCGGTTTTCGGGACCCATATCGGCGAGGATATCGGCGAAGCCCTGCCAGAAACGGGCGCTGTCGACGCCGGTTCCGGGAGCGATTTCGGTATCGATCAGTTCGTAGAGGTCGCGGTCTACGCTAAGACCGCTGATTTCGATTCGGTTGCTCATCGGTTAATTTCCGTTATTTTAGACCGGACGGGGACATCTCCCCCCGTACCAGAACGCAGTATATCCGGACGCTATCGGAAAACTACCCACCAGCGCTCATTATTGGAAAGCTTTATAGGCAGGATAATACCGCCTGTTTTGCCGCTGCGGGCCTGGCGGAGCCGCGAAGCATGGCGCGGCGAACCTCGCTGGACAGGGCGATCAGACCCTGCGAGCCAGGTGCGCTGGCCTGGAACGATTGCGCTTCAGTGCCAGGGCGGCATTCGCGGACAGGGTCAGCAACACCAGCGTCCCGCCGGCCAGGGTGTAGGGGCCGGGCGCCTCGCCGAGCGCCAGCCATACCCAGACCGGCCCGAGCACCGACTCGAGCAGCATCAACAGGCCGACCTCGGGCGCGGGGATGTAACGCGGACCCATGAACATCATCGCCGAGCCGATCGGCACCACGGCAAGTCCCATGACTGCCAGGTAGCCGAGGTCGTTGGCGGTTACCGACAAGGGCGCGGCCAGCGGCAATATCAGCAGCGCGGTCAGCAAACCGCTACAGGAGATTGCCGCGAACGTCGACGCGTCGGGGAAGCGGCGCACGAAACTGAAACCGCAAGCCAGGAAAAACGCGCCCGCGAACGCCACCAGGTCGCCGAGCAGACTGGCGTTGCGATCACCGCTGCTGCCGTAGGCGATGATTCCCATGCCGATCGCCACGAGCACGATCGCCGCGAGTACGCGCAGCTCGATTTTCTCCCCGAGCAGCACACGACTGACGAGCGCCGCGAACAGCGGAGTAGTGCTCAGGATGACGAGGGTATTGGCTACGCTGGTGTGGGTGATTGCGAAAACGAATGAAATCGTTCCCAGCGAATAGGCGCCGACTTTTAGCAAGGCGCCGCCGCGCAGGGTCCGGTACTGTTGCCAGACCCGGTTCGGGCGGGTGAAGCCGAGCACCATCCACATACCGAAAGACAGGAACAGCGCGCGCCAGAAGATCATCGTCCAGTGGTCGACAGCGATCAGGCGGGTCAGCAGGCCGTCCGGCGATATCACCAGTACCCCGCAGGCAGTAATCAACAGGCCTTTCGTATGCTTCGAATTCACAGCGCGGAGTTTAAAGCCAATGGCCCGGCAGGGCCCGTTTTTTCGGCGGCAACCTGCAGGACGGCGCACAAAGATTGCTTTTTGTATCGATCATGGCGAAGATACGAGTCGATCGATCCACGGCAGCGGTGCCAGCAACCAGAACGCAAAACGGCACCAGAATCAAAAAGCGAAAACAATCGAAGGCCAGTACTCTTGAGCAGCAACAGCCAGTCACGCAGCGGCGCCGAGGTCCTGATCGACGCGCTCAAAATCAACTCGGTAGAGCGGATTTTCTGTATCCCGGGCGAGAGTTATCTCGCCGCGCTCGACGCCCTCTACGACCGTAGCGAGATATCGCTCGTGGTTTGCCGTAACGAGGGGGGCGCATCGTACATGGCCGAGGCCGAGGGCAAGCTGACCGGACGACCGGGCATCTGCTTCGTCACCCGCGGACCCGGCGCCTGCAATGCCAGCGGCGGCCTGCACGTCGCGATGCAGGATTCGACGCCGCTGATCCTGTTGATCGGCCAGGTCGCGCGCCAGGATATCGAGCGCGAGGCCTTCCAGGAAATCGACTACCGGCGCATGTTTTCGCAGCTGGCCAAGTGGGTCGCGCAAATCGACGACGCGGCGCGCATCCCGGAGTATCTGAATCGCGCTTTCAGCATCGCCACCGCAGGTCGGCCCGGACCCGTGGTGCTCGCCTTGCCCGAGGATATGCTGACCGATCCGATCGAGGTTAGCGACGCGGCGCCCTGGCGGCAGGTTACGGCCAGCCCGGCCGGCGAGGACGTGGCGCGGGTCTCGCAAATGCTGGCCGCGGCCGAACGGCCGATGGCCGTCGTCGGCGGCAGCGGCTGGAGCGACGCGTTGCGCCTGCAACTGCAGGACTTCGCGGCGGCCCAGCAGATTCCGGTGGCCAATTCGTTCCGCTGCCAGGATTACTTCGACAACGAGCATCCCGCATACGCCGGCGACCTCGGCATCGGCGTCAACCCGGCGCTGACCCGGCGCATCGCCGAATCAGATTGCCTGCTGGTGATCGGTGCGCGGCTCGGGGAGATGACTACCGGCGGTTTCAAGCTGATCGACATTCCCCGCCCGCGGCAGCGCATGATTCACGTGCATGCCGGTGCCGAGGAACTCGGCCACATCTACCAGCCCGAACTCGCGATCAACGCGGCCAGTGCGCGATTCGTTGCCGCGCTCGCGGCCGAAATGCCGGTTTACGATAGCGAGAACGGCCGCCGGCAGCGCCTCGAAACGGCGCACCGCGAATACCTCGACTGGAACCGGAGCATCCGGGTCGACGGCGCGCTGCAACTGTCCGAGGTGGTGCAGGAAATCCGCCGGCAGCTGCCGGAAGATGCGATAGTCTGCAACGGCGCGGGCAACAACACCGGCTGGCTGCACCGGTTTTTTCGTTACCGCCGCTACCGCAGTCAGCTCGCCCCCACCAGCGGCACCATGGGCTACGGGCTGCCCGCCGCGATCGCGGCCAAGCTGCGCTACCCCGAGCGCTGCGTGGTGGCCTTCGCGGGCGATGGCGATTTCATGATGAACGGGCAGGAACTCGCGACCGCGATGCAATACGGCGCGAATATCGTCGTCCTCGTGGTCAACAACGGCACCTACGCGACCATCCGCATGCACCAGGAACGCGAGTACCCGGGCCGCGTCATCGGTACCGACATGGTCAACCCGGACTTCGTCGCGCTGGCCGCGGCCCACGGCGCGCATACCGAACGCGTGATCTCGACCGGGGATTTTCCGGCCGCCTTCGCGCGATGCCTGGAATCGGCAAGTCTCGCGCTGATCGAACTGCGACTGGATCCGGACATCCTGACTCCGACCGCTACCGTGCGCGGCCTGCGCGGCGGCGGGGACTGAATTTTGCGGATATCGATAGTATGATGAGCGCTCTTTTGCCAGTGAGCCGGTCCTGCCGATGAATATCGAACAGCTGATGATTCAAAGCCTGCAACTGCTGGGACTCGGCATGGGCGCGGTTTTCATCATCCTGGGTTTACTGATCGTGCTGATCTCGATCGTCGCCAAACTGGTTCCGGAAGAAGTCAGGCCAGCGCCGATCGCCCCGGCGGCAAGTCCCGACGCCGATCACCTCGCGGCGATAGCGGCCGCCATTCACCAACACCGAAAGAACGGGAAATGATCATGGCCAATCCCCTGTCGATAACCGACCTGGTCTTGCGCGACGCCTCGCAATCCCTGCTGGCCACGCGCGTGCGCATCGAAGACATGCTGCCGATCGCCGAAAAACTCGATCGGGTCGGTTTCTGGTCGCTGGAAACCTGGGGCGGTGCAACCTTCGACGCCTGTATTCGCTATCTGGGCGAGGATCCCTGGGAGCGCCTGCGCCGGCTCAAGGCGGCGATGCCGAACACGCCGATGCAAATGCTGCTGCGCGGGCAGAACGCCCTCGGCTACCGGCATTATGCCGACGACGTGATCGAGAAATTCGTCGAGCGCTGCGCCGAAAACGGCATGGACGTATTCCGGATCTTCGACGCGATGAACGACATGCGCAATATCGAAACCGCGATCAAGGCGACGATTGCCGTCGGCAGGCATGCCCAGGGGGCCATGTCCTACACCATCAGCCCGGTGCACGATGTCGACCTCTGGGTCGACATGGCGAAACAGCTCGAAGACATGGGCAGCCATTCGATCTGTATCAAGGACATGGCGGGCCTGCTGCATCCCTACACGGCCGAGGAAATGGTCGGCCGGATCAAGGAAAGCTGCAGCGTGCCGCTGTCGATCCACTGCCACGCGACCACTGGCCTGTCGACCGCGACGCTGATGAAAGCCATCGACGCGGGCGTCGACATGATCGACACTTCGATCTCGTCGATGAGCCTGACCTACGGGCATTCGCCGACCGAAACTTTCGTCGCCATCATGGAAGAAAGCGATCGCGCCACCGGCCTCGACCTGGCATTGCTCGAGGAGATCTCGCTCTACTTCCGCGAGGTGCGCAAAAAGTACGCCAAATTCGAAGGCTCGTTGAAAGGCGTCGATCCTCGAATCCTGACCGCGCAGGTGCCGGGCGGCATGCTGACGAATCTCGAAAACCAGCTGCGCGACCAGAACGCCAGCGACAGGCTCGACGAGGTACTGAAGGAAATTCCGTCGGTGCGCAAAGACCTCGGCTATGTGCCCCTGGTGACGCCGACCTCGCAAATCGTCGGTACCCAGTCGGTGATCAACGTCCTCTCCGGCGAGCGCTACAAGTCGATCAGCAAGGAAACCGCCGGGGTCTTGCGCGGCGAATACGGCGCGACCGCGGCACCGGTCAACGCCGAGCTGCAGGCGCGCGTACTCGGTGGTGACGAGCCGATTACCTGCCGCCCGGCCGACCTGATCCAGCCCGAAATGGACAAGCTCACCGGCGAACTCGAGGAACTGGCCAGGGCGGAAAACATCAAGCTCGCCGACAACCAGATCGACGACGTTCTGATCTACGCGCTGTTCCAGCAGGTCGGCATCAACTTTCTCAAAAATCGCGGCAATCCCGACGCCTTCGAGCCGGCGCCGGACAGCACAGCGGAACCGGCGGCCGAACCCGCCCCCGCGCCGGCGGCGGCAGCACCCGCCGGCGGCGGTGTCGAATCCTACCGGGTCAGCGTCAACGGCACCCAGTACGACGTCGTCGTCGGACCCGGCGACGCGGACATCAGCCAGGTCAAGCCCGTGGAATCGGCACCGTCAGCGGCAACTACCGATGCCGCCGCTCCCGCCGCGGCATCCGCGGGCGGTACCGAGATCCACGCGCCGCTCGCCGGCAGCGTGCTCGACATCCTGGTCTCGGTGGGCCAGCAGGTCAACGAGGGCGACCCGGTAGTGATCATCGAGGCGATGAAAATGGAAACCGAAATCCGCGCCAATGCCGGCGGCAAGGTCCAGTCCATCGCGATCAAGAAAGGCGACAAGATCGTATCCGATCAACTCCTGATGACGGTCGGATAACCAGCAATGGAACAGGGCCTGCTGCAGCTCTGGGCGTCGACCGGATTGTATAATTTCACCGTCGGCCAGGCGGTGATGATCGGGGTCGGCGGGCTGCTGATCTTTCTCGCAATCTCGAAGGGCTTCGAGCCCTTGCTGCTGATCCCGATCGGATTCGGCGGTATTCTCGCCAATATCCCGGTTGCCGGAATCGCCGGGCCCGACGGGTTGCTCGGCATCCTTTACCATGCCGGCATCGAAACCGGCGTATTTCCGCTATTGATCTTCATGGGCGTCGGCGCAATGACCGATTTCGGCCCGATGCTTTCGCGGCCGAGCCTGATCATTCTCGGCGCCGCTGCGCAGTTCGGAATCTTCGTGACCCTGTTCGGCGCGGTCGCGATGAACATCATTCCCGACATCGAGTTTTCACTCGCCGACGCGTCCGCCATCGCCATCATCGGCGGCGCCGACGGGCCGACCGCGATCTATGTCGGTTCGCGGCTCGCGCCCGACCTGCTCGGCGCGATCGCGGTGGCAGCCTATTCCTACATGGCGCTGGTGCCGATCATCCAGCCGCCGATCATGAACCTGCTGACCACCGAGGAAGAGCGCAAGACCCGCATGACCCAGTTGCGCCACGTCGGCAAGCTCGAAAAAATCATCTTCCCGCTGCTGTTGCTGATGATCACGATCCTGTTGTTACCGGCGGCGACCCCGCTGGTCGGCATGCTTTGCTTCGGCAACCTCCTCAAGGAATGCGGCGTGGTCGAGCGCCTGTCGAATACCGCGGCAAACGAACTGATCAACATCGTCACGATCTTTCTCGGGCTGTCCGTGGGTTCCAAGCTCGCGGCGGACAAATTCCTGAGCGCGGAAACGCTCGGCATTCTGCTGCTCGGCATGTTCGCGTTTTCGGTCGGCACCGCGGCCGGGGTCATCATGGGCAAAATCATGTACCGCGTCACCGGCGGCCAGGTTAACCCGCTGATCGGCTCCGCCGGCGTCTCGGCCGTGCCGATGGCGGCACGCGTATCCAACAGGGTCGGCCTGCAGGCCAACCCGCATAATTTCCTGCTCATGCACGCGATGGGGCCGAACGTCGCCGGCGTCATCGGTTCGGCGGTCGCCGCCGGCGTTCTGCTCGCCATCGTCGGCTAGTATCGCCTTGCTGAACCCCGGGTATCGCCAGCCGGGCTACTCGTGAATGCCTGTTGCGGCGGTTCCGTTCAACTTTTACGCTGCGCCGAAATCGACAGGATCTCGAATGACATGCATGGATCATGCGCAGATATCTTCAGGTTGCCGGCCGCGGGCCTGTTGCTGGTATTTTCGGCATTGATCGAGGCCTCGGAAATACCCGCCCTGGCCTCGAGTACGGAACCCTTCCCGGAACAACAGGCCGCGCCAGGGGTTTCCCGCAGCGGAGAACTCGGCATCGAGGTCGGCGCCCTGACACTGGTCGGCACCGATTTACACCTGTTTTATCGACTCACCGATTCACCCTGGATGGTCGGGTTCCGTTATCTCGACTACGAAGACGATTTCATCTCGAACGACTACGACGATACCGACCGGGAGACCCAGACGGTCGCCGGCCCGTTCGTTCGCTACCTGTTCGAGCCTGGCCGCGCGCGAACCTGGTATGTTGCCGGCTCGGTGTACAGAGTCACGCAAAAAATCGAGTGCCGGGGCATAAACGACGAGGACGAAGCCAACGGCCTGTTTTTCGGCGGCGGCCTGATGGGCCGGCGCGACCGCCTGATCAGCTACAACCTCGGCATGATGTTTTCACCCGGGATGTCGCTGAACACCGATAACGGAGATTGCGCGAGCGAAACCAGCGGTGGTGTCGACGCAGTTCTGAGTATAATGTTCGTTTTCAACTGACAGCGTGGCTGGAAACCTGCTTGAACATCGACCCGATCAAATTTCGTATCGCCTGGTACGGCGCTACCGTATTCCTGAGTTCGGCGCTGCTGCTGGTACTCGAAATCACCGCCGGGCGACTGATCGCGCCCTACGTGGGCGTCACCATTTACAGCTGGACTTCGATCATCGGCGTCATCCTCGCGGGGCTGTCGCTCGGCAACTGGCTCGGCGGCCGCTGGGCGGACCGCGGCGGAAACGAGCTCAGCACCGGTATCGCGCTGGCCCTGGCGGCCGTATTCAGCCTGTTGAGCCTGTGGACGCTCACCGTCATCGCGCCGGCCTTGCAGGCGAGCAGTCTCAACCTGATCGGTTCGAGTTTCATATACGTGCTCTGCCTGTTCTTCATTCCCGCGCTGTTACTCGGTATCCCGACCCCGTTACTGACCACGCTGGCGCTCGAACTCGATACGCGCACCGGTCACATCGTCGGCCGCATGCATGCGCTGGCCGCGCTGGGCAGTATCGTCGGTACTTTCGTGACCGGTTTTTTGCTGATCCAGTATATCGGTTCGCGCGGCGTGATCGGCCTTTCCGCGCTATTGCTGTTGCTGCTTGCGTTACCCTTCCTGCGCGGTATTTCGCGCAAGAGCCTGGCCGGATTGATACTGTTTGCCGGTATCAGCCTGGCGCTGATCCGGATTGACGACGGTTTTGCCAGCCCCTGCGACCGCGAAAGCAGTTATTTTTGTATCCGCGTGGTCGACGCTACCGACCAGGCGCCCTTCGGCGACGCTCGCGGCCTGGTCCTCGATCACTTGCTGCACGGCATCAACCATACGAGCGAGCCGGCGCTGTTGATCGCGCCCTATGTGCACCTGATGCAGGAGCTGGTAGTGCAGCATTTCGACCCCGCCTCACTGCCGAACCTGCATTATTTCTTCGCCGGCGGCGGAGCCTATACCCAGCCGCGCGCGATCTCGCGGCTGACCCCGGGCGCAAGAATCATCGTGGCCGAACTCGACCCCCTGGTTACCCAGACGGCGGAACGCGACCTTCAGGTAGACACCTCGGCATTCGAAGTCCACCACGGGGATGCGCGCACGACCCTGTATCGCCAGCCGGCCGGCAGCATCGACGTCATGGTCACCGACGCCTTCCACGATATCGCCATTCCCTATCACCTGGTAACCCATGAATACGTCCGCCTGGCGAAGTCGAAAATGAAACCCGGCGGTATTTTTACGACCAATGTCGTCGATGTCTTTCCGGACCCGAAAATGGTCAAGAGCCTGATGAAAACGCTACGCCTGGAATTCGCCTCGGTAGACGTCTGGCTGGACAGCATCCCGGAGCAGCCGCAGCGCATGACCTACGTGATCTCGGCAAGCGATAAAGCGATTCACAGCGATGTCCTCGATTCCCGGCAGGGCCTGCAGCGCAGCTGGCTGCGCATCAACGAACCCTTGCAGAGAACCGGCACGCCGCTGGATCGCCTGCCGGTTTTCAGCGACGATTTCGTGCCGGTCGAGCGGATGATCTCGGGCCTGTTGCTGACTCGCGAAGGGCTCTGAGCCACTGCCCCGATCGATAACGCGCGCGCCGATGGCGGCGCGATGGCGATCTGCGTTCACAGGATGGCCGAAAAAGTGCTATCTTGAACCTGGTCGAGCGGATCCGACAAACCAGAATAATCACAGACCGAGGTAGCCATGATTCGTTTCATCAATTGCGTACGACGCCGGCAGGACGTTTCCGTGGAAGATTTCAGGCATTACTGGAAAAGCCCCGAGTTCAATGCGCTCTACGACCGACTGGTCGCAATCCTGGAACCCTATCGCTGTGCCAGAAACCTGACGCTGCAGGTGAGCGCCAATGAACTGGTGCGCGAAGAGCGCGGCAGCGGCGAGCCCTTCGACGCCACGATCGAATTCTGGTGGTCGGATGCGAATCAATTGATGCAAAAATACGATTCGGCGGAAGCGCGGGCGATCCGCGAGGATATGCTCGCCTACCAGGAGCAGTTCATCGACACGGGCGGCTGCCGCGCGTTCTTCACCGAGTACGAGTAGGCGGTCGCTCGCCAGGCGCGAAAACCCCGTGACGGAAAGAGCGCGACCCGTATCGCCAGTGCAGGCTAAAATCTGAACGAATAGTTGAACTGGACGATAGCGGCCTCGACGTCTGGAAACAGGTCTTGCTGCGTCAACTGCCCGAACGCCTCGGGTGGAGAAGAATCCCCTGTCTGCAGGTAGTATTCCAGGCGCACCGACCAGCGGTGGCGTTCGTTGATATCCCGCCCGAACTTGATGCCCACGGTGTTGGTCTGCATCTCGCCGAGCCGGTAATCGGCGCTGGCGTATTCGGGCAGCGCCTCGCCGTCGCGCAAAAAATGGCGGTAAAAGTCGGCCGCGGACTGTTCGTACCAACGCAGGTGCGGTTGCCAGAAATATCCCTGGTCCAGCCTGAAACGGTATGTCAAATCCACGGTATTCGAATCGACTCCCCAGTCGTCGGTCATGTAGCGATAGGAGGCAGTGAGAATTTCCCGGTTGGAAAACATTTTTTTGTAGCTCAGGTAAATGCTCTGCCGCGACCGGTAGTCGGGCCGGGTTTCGTACAACTGGTCGATCGGCTCTCCCGAATCGTCGACCACGCTGACGAACTTGTACGGGTCGGTCATGTAGCCGTTCGCCTCGCTCAGCGACAGGTTGACCTGGAACAGGCTGGATCTGTCGATCACCTGCGTAACGCCGAACAGCAGGTCGACAACCTGCCGGTTCTCGCCGTCGCTCGAACGGAGTTGGTCCACCATGCTGCTGAATTCGACCGGGGTACCGCCGATCGGATCGATCTGGTCGATCTCGATATTGAGCGCCGTCGACAGGGTGGTGTTTTTCTGGTTCAGCTCGTGTCGCCAGCCGAGATTGCCGCTCAACGACAGGAAATCCGTTTCCGACGAAACACTGAGTCCGAGGCTGCGTCGGTTGTTTCGGTCGACGGGCTTGTCCCAGTTCAGGCTGAAGCTCAGGCGCTCGTCCTTGAAGGTCGGGTCGAGCGGGATTTCGTTGGGCGCCACGGTATAAGAACCGCCACCGCCCTCGTCTCCGCCCTCGTCTTCGTCCTCGCCGCCCCCGCCGGAAGGCGTGGTGAAGGTCTGCGGCTTCGTCGACGGCACCGCTCCGTTAGGCGAGGACCCGGACAGGCTGTCGAACACCAGCTTGAGCGAGACGATTTCGTCATCGCCGAGATCGCGCGTGGCGCTGATCGCAGGTTCCACCGCGGTTACCCGGTCGGTCTCGCGGTAAAAAAGAATGGCGCTGTCGATATTCCAGTCGTCCCTGGCTTCCGCCGGATTCACCCCGCCGAGTAGCGAGCAGGTCGCGGCGGACAGCAATCCGACGATACTTTTAGTCGAACTCATGCATGTTCCCGGGCGAGCAGTGGCCACCCGCATTTGCGCATCGGGTCGCAATCGCCGGCAGGACGGGTTTCAAACAGGCGCTATCGCAATTCAAAGGGGTTATGGTCGATTAAAACGAAGCCGCAGATTAGCCAGAGAAGCTTAACGAATTATTAAGCATCGATGCCGGCGGCAGCACGCGAATCAGGCGGGTGGAACGACTCCCTTCGCTACCGGGAACAGACTTGCCGACGCGCCGCCGCTAGCTCGCGGCGGTCGAGCGCTGCAGGGTTTGCCAGTCCAGTCCCAGACCGACCGGGGCATCGGAAGGATCGAGCATGCCCTTGCCCTTGATCAGATCGGCGGCGCGTTCGGCGACCATGATGGTCGGCGAGTTCAGATTGCCGTTCGGGATCGTCGGGAAGATCGACGAGTCGACCAGGCGCAGGGATTCGATGCCGTGCACGCGGGTCTTCGAATCGACCACCGCGAGGTCGTCCTCGCCCATGCGGCAGGCGCAGGACGGGTGATAGGCCGACTCGACCGCGGCACGCACGAAAGCGTCGATTTCATCGTCGCTCTGCACGGCTTCGCCGGGCTGGATTTCGGGGCCTCGGTAGGCGTCCATCGCGGGCTGGGCGATGATTTCCCGGGTCAGTCGCACGCAGGCGCGAAACGCCTCGATGTCGTCATCGTGCTGCAGATAATTGAACAGTATCTCCGGCTTGTCCTCAACGCCCGGCGTACGTGCCCTGACGCGTCCGCGACTGCTCGGCTTGTTATGTCCGACATGTACCTGAAAGCCGTGGCCGTCGAAGGCCGCGTTGCCGTCGTAACGCATCGCGCCCGGCAGGAAATGGTACTGGATATCGGGCCACTCGATACCCGGTTTTGAACGGATGAAGGCACAGGATTCGAAATGGTTGGTCGCACCGAGACCCTTTTTGGTGAGCACCCAGCGGGCACCGATCAGTAACTTGCGCCACGGGCTGAGTTCCGCATTGAGGGTGATCGGCTGCAGGCAACGAAACTGGAAATAAAACTCGAGGTGATCCTGCAGGTTTTCGCCGACGCCCGGCAAATCGTGCACCACCTCGATCCCCGCCTGCTGCAGGACCTGGCCCGGACCGATGCCCGACAGCTGCAGCAGATGCGGCGAAGCGATCGGCCCGGCGCTCAGGATGACCTCGCGAAGCGCCTTCAGGGTTTGCCGCTCGCCCGAGCGAACGAATTCGACACCCGTGGCCTTGCGGCCATCGAGCAGGATGCGCTGCGTCAGGGCGCCGGTGATCACCTGCAGATTCGCGCGACCGAGGGCGGGTTTCAGATAAGCGTTCGCGGTCGACCAGCGCACCCCGTTTTTGACCGTCATGTGCATCGGTCCGAAGCCTTCCTGCTGGCGGCCGTTGTAATCGCCGGTTTTCATGTAACCGGCCTGCTCGCCGGCCTCGATGAAGGCGCGGTAAAGCGGATTTTGCATGTTGTTGCCGTTGTTGACCGACAACGGCCCGCCCTGGGAACGGTATTCGTCGCTACCGAACGCCCAGTCGTCTGCTTTCCTGAAATAAGGCAGGCAGTGCCGATAGTCCCAGTCCTTCGCACCCTGTTCCTGCCACTGGTCGAAATCACGCGCGTGCCCGCGTACATAAACCATGCCGTTGATCGACGACGATCCGCCCAGCACCTTGCCGCGGGGACAGTGCATGCGCCGGCCGTCGAGGCCGGGTTCGGGCTCCGACTCGTAGAACCAGTTGTATTTCTTCATGTTCATCGGAATCGACAGCGCGGTCGGCATCTGGATGAATACGCTGCTATCGCTGCCGCCGAATTCGAGCAGAGCGACGCGCGTATTGGGGTCCTCGCTGAGGCGGTTGGCAAGCACGCAGCCCGCCGAGCCGGCGCCGACGATAATGTAGTCGAATTCCTGGGTCATGGTTTCACCTGTGCCGAGAACCGCGATCTTATTATTTCCGTACTGGCTTGTCTTGGGTGATTTACGGCTTGACTAACGATAATTATGTCGATTATTCTCGACATATGGATATAAATAATGCAACCCGGGCGCTCGGCGCCCTGTCCCAGGAGTCGCGCCTCAAGGCCTTTCGGCTGCTGGTCAGAAGCGGTACCGAGGGTATCGCCGCCGGCAAGATCGCCGAAACCCTCGATATACCGCATAACACCATGTCGACCCACCTCGCGACCCTGGTTCACGCGGGACTGGTCAACTCGCGCCGCGAGAGCCGCTCGATCATATACAGTATCGATTTCGAGGGCACGCGGGAGCTGCTCGCATTCCTGGTAGAGGATTGCTGCCAGGGTCAACCCGATGTCTGCCTGCCGGTGCTCGAGAGCGTCTTGCCCGGATGCTGCGCCCTGGCACAACCCAGCGGAGTCAAGTCATGAAACGCATGCACGTCAATATTTCGGTCACCGATCTCGATGCCTCGATCGGTTTTTACAGCACCCTGTTCGCCACCGCGCCGACGGTGCGCAAACACGATTACGCCAAGTGGATGCTCGACGACCCGCGGGTCAACTTCGCGATCACCACACGCGGCGAACGCAAGGGCATCGATCACCTCGGTATCCAGGTCGAAGACGATGCCGAACTCGGCGAGGTCTACGCGCGGCTGAAGACGGCCGACGCGCCGACCATCGAGGAAGGCGAAACCACCTGTTGCTACGCCAACTCCGAGAAGAGCTGGATCTTCGACCCCGACGCCATCGCCTGGGAAACCTTTCTGACCCGCGGCGAGAGCGCGGTCTACGGCAGCGACGACGTTCGTCCCAGGGACGGGGCCTCGGCCTGTTGCAGTCGCCCCCAGGCCGGGGACGCCGCCGATAAATCGGGTTGTTGCTAGAAACCTGCCCGCGGGCATATCTTGAACGGGAGGACGGGAAATGCCGGATCCAGCCTACAACGTACTGTTTTTATGCACCGGGAATTCGGCCCGCAGCATTATCGCCGAGAGCCTGATCAATCGCCTGGGCAAGGGCCGTTTCAAGGGTTATAGCGCCGGCAGTCATCCCGCGGGAGAAGTCAATCCACTCGCCCTTTGGGTGCTGGAAAAGAACAACTTCCTGACCGAGGGGCTGCGCAGCAAGGACTGGGACGAATTCAGCGGCGGCGACGCGCCGGCGATGGATTTCGTGTTCACGGTTTGCGACCGTGCCGCGGCCGAGGTTTGCCCGGTGTGGCCCGGTCAGCCGATGACCGCCCACTGGGGCACCCCGGATCCCGCCGCGGTCGAGGGCCTCGACATCGAAAAACGCGCGGCGTTTCGCAGCGCATTCGACGAATTGCAGAAGCGGATTTCGATTTTCGTCAACCTGCCCTTCGAATCGCTGGACCGGCTCAGGCTGCAACAGCGTCTGGACGAAATCGGCCGCTGCGGTCCGACAGGCTGAGCGCTGCGCCGGCGTCGCTCACAAAAAACGAGGAATAATCGCCAATGGGAACCTTCGAACGCTATCTTTCGGTCTGGGTAGCCCTGTGCATCGCCGCCGGCGTGGTCCTCGGGGCCGTGGTTCCCGGATTCTTCGAGTCGATCGCATCGATCGAGTACGCGAGCGTCAACCTCGTGGTCGCGGTGTTCATCTGGATCATGATTTACCCGATGATGGTCAACGTCGATTTCGCCTCCTTGAAAGACGTCGGCAAGAAACCGCGGGGCCTTTGCATCACGCTGGTGGTCAACTGGCTGATCAAGCCGTTCACCATGGCCGCGCTCGGCATTCTGTTCTTCGAGCATATCTTCGCCGGCCTGGTCGAGCCACAGACGGCCAGGGAATACATCGCCGGCATGATCCTGCTCGGGGTCGCGCCCTGTACGGCGATGGTTTTCGTCTGGAGCCAGCTGGTCCGCGGCGATGCCAACTATACCCTGGTGCAGGTATCGATCAACGACATCATCATGGTGTTCGCTTTCGCGCCGCTCGCGGCCCTGCTGCTCGGGGTCACCGATATCGCCGTTCCCTGGGAAACACTGCTTTTGTCGGTAGTACTCTACGTATTGATACCGCTGGCGGCGGGTTACGCGACGCGCAAAATACTCGACGACTCGGAGAATCATGCGCGCATCGAGCGCTTTACCGCCGGCATCAAACCTTTCTCGGTCATGGGACTGCTGGCGACCGTGGTGCTGCTGTTCGGCTTCCAGGCCGAAACCATCATCGACAAACCCGCGGTCATCGCACTGATCGCGATTCCGCTGTTGATCCAGAGTTATGCGATTTTCGCCGTGGCCTACGGCTGGGCCTACCTCTGGCGGGTACCCTTCGCTACCGCGGCGCCGGCCGCGCTGATCGGCACATCCAATTTCTTCGAACTCGCGGTCGCGGTCGCGATCAGCCTGTTCGGGCTCGAATCGGGCGCCGCGCTCGCCACCGTTGTCGGGGTTCTGGTCGAAGTGCCGGTCATGCTGTCCCTGGTTGCTTTCGCCAACCGCACCCGGCCGCACTTCGCCTGAGCCTCGAGGGTTTCGGAACGAAATTCGGATCTGACCCGAATCATAGAGTTCCGTTTAATTCAGATCTGACCCGAATTTACCTTCGCGGCCTGGATGTTCGAAGCGAAGAACCCTGAGCCGCCAGTTCCGGGAAATCCGATTCCGCAAAAAATTTCGAAGCCATGCCTGCTACGGCCCGAAATTGACACTCCTGCCCGCCGGCCGGGCATCAGAATTTCCCCTTCGGGCGAGCCCGTTCCAGGCGTTTTTT
>JASFKL010000006.1:0-26561 GCA_050118655.1 Gammaproteobacteria bacterium
AAATCTTTTTAGTGTGTGTCCTTTTAAAGCTTTCCTTTTAAAACTTTTAGTGTGTGTCCTTTTAAAATCACGAGTGTGTGTCCTTTTAAAATTGGTGTGTGTCCTTTTAAAATAAAATCAGTAGCCGTTCGATCGAAGCGGCCAGCTCCGTCGAGGCTTGCGCTAGCCCCGCCGTATCGACGACCACGCGGTCGACGTTTACACGCAGGTAGCGCGTATTCGATTCCGTCAACAGGGCATCATTCCCGCCCGCGGCGGCAAGCGCGCCGGAGGGATTCAGCATCGACAGGATAAACAACGGCAGGATCGTCCGCTTCATTTCGGTTCCCGAAACACAACGAAAAGCCAGTTTAACCGACCATGATCTCGCCGATGGCAAAAAATTTCTTGCGCTCTTGCGGAGAAAGCCTGGCATACAGCGCAAGCAAATCCTGCATCTCCTGGTCGAGATAACTCCGCGTCTGGATTTCGTCGTGGGATTCATCTATCCAGCCGCGGCGCTTGCCGAGAAACTTTTCGCAGCGCCGCGCCATCACGTCCGGAATTTTTACATAGGGATTCCTGCGGAACTTTTGCATACGCTCGACCGGCAGCCTGATCGCATCGAGATATTCGGGCAGGATGCCTTCGCGCTCGGCCTGGTCGAGGGCATGAATAAAATTTCGGTAGCGACTCGAATGCAGGTCGGCCGGCCGCGGAGCGCCGGTACCGTAGGTCAGCCATGCCGGATCGATACCGAGCGCTTCGCAAAATTGCAAGGTCTCCTCGACTCCTGGAGTCGACAACCCGGTCTCGTAATTGTGGATACGGCCCGCGCTCCAGCCGAGCCGCTGGCTCAGCTCGCGGCTGTTGGTCTCCTTCGCCATCAGGCGCGCCTGGCGAATGCGCTTGCCGATCTTCAGGTACAGCGGATTGCGCTCGGTCTTGCCTACGGGCGAGGCGGATTTCTTGGCAGACATGTGAGCAGTTTAGCAAAATCCAAAAAACTTGGATATATTTGTTGCAAAATCCAAATTTTTGATTATTATACGCTCGACCTGAATCCCGGCGCACAGGCGCCACTTTGAAACGAGGAAGAATGACCGTGACTCAACTAGCGCAAATATCAGCGTTTACCACAGGCCCCAGAAGCCTGTCGGGCAGTTGTGCACGCAATTTTCATGGCTGGTCTGCCGGCAGCTTAAGGCCGATCGCCGGCAAACTCGTACAGCTCGATAACGAATATCGCACCGCCATGAATTTGGCTGGAGCAGGTATGCGGTAATCCCCCCAGATCACGTTCCGGGAGGTGAGCTGCAACCCAGGCGCCTTCCGAGGAATACCGAAAGCCCCGGTTGGTGCCGTCGAAACGCATCACCGGGGTTTTTGCGTTTCTGAAGCTGAAAACCCCCGCGCTGACCCGGTTCGGCAGCGTGTAGCTCTTTAACAATCCGGAATACTGATTCGGCCGCCGCGGGATGTGGCGGCCGGTGGGCGGCTCCTGTTGACCCGAGGCAGCCGTTCTAGGGCGCATCGGGTCGGCGGGATGGGTGAGCCGGAGACCCGAAAGCGCAGCCGGCAGCGCCAAAGATTCACAGGTATCTTCACGATCCGCGCAAGCACCGTGACGATACCTGTGGGCAAAATGCATTCGTGGTCTGGCACGGATAAACCGCGCAAGCGGCAAAAGGGAGAATCTTGAGTACCCCGCCCGGCAACGGGTCGATCCAGAAGAACCTCGTCCCCTGGCCTGCGGATCTCAGATACGCAAACCTGCCTTCAGCTCGGCTGGAGGAGGTGGCTTCATACCACTGGGGATAAGGGGGAGCGCTACGAGTCCGAGTTTCCCGACAAGGGCGGAGCGCAGTTCCAGGGGGACGGCGTGCCAGCGGGTACGCCGCCTCCCGAAGAGCATCTTGGCAGTCGCGATTTCGGGCTGCTTTTTTTGCTGATGTAGCTCAATTGGCAGAGCAGCCATTGCACAGGGACGTGCAGGTGCCGCGGAGCACAGGGATGTGCCGGTCCGGCGCTCCGGGGAGCGGTCATTGCACAAGAAAGTGCAGGTGCTACGAAGCACAGGGATGCGCCGGTCCGGCGCTATCCGCTCCGGGCGACCAATTCAATGCTCCCGTGGCCAAAAATGGCAAGGCGCCGGATTTCGAATCCGGAGACTGGAAGTTCGACGCTTCCCGGGGGCTCCATGCCCTGGTAGCTCGATCGGCAGAGCGCCGGTTTGTCAGGCCAGATGTACGGCGAATCGCGTGAGCGTGGCTGAACGGCTAAAGCATCCGGTTGCAGCCCGGATTTTCGGGAGTTCGACTCTCCCCGCTCACTCCAACCCCTGGCTGGTCGAGGGCCTGGCGGGCTTCGAAACCCCTGCAGCTTCACCCGAACCGCCGACCGGTGATCCGGTGCACGACCGGCTCCATTTTTACCGGCCAGGAAACGGACAACCGTTTCCGTCCGTTTTCATTAAACTATACGACTCGAGGAGATCGATCATGATCAAGATGAAACTCACCAAGGGCAAGGTGCCCGTCTACGTCTGGACCGACGAGGTCGAGTCGTCGGCGCTCGATCAGCTCAAGCGGATGGCGGACCTGCCCGTGGTTCACGGCCACATCGCGGTGATGCCCGACGTTCACCTGGGCAAGGGCGCGACCGTCGGCTCGGTGATTCCGACCCGCGGCGCGATCATCCCGGCCGCGGTCGGCGTCGACATCGGCTGCGGCATGTGCGCGGTGCGTACTTCGCTGACCGCAGATCGACTGCCGGAATCGCTGCGCCAGCTGCGTAGCCAGATCGAGCGTGACGTACCCGTCGGCTTCGATATGCACAGCAACCGTCGCGTCCGCGCGCAGGCGGCGAGCGCGGTCGAGCCGGGGCTCAAGGCAATCCTCGAGCGTCATCCGGGAATTACGTCCAGGTCGCCGAAAAAGGACTCCTGGGCGCGCCAGATCGGCACCCTCGGCGGCGGCAACCACTTCATCGAGCTGTGTCTCGACGAGGAGGACCGCGTCTGGGTCATGCTGCATTCCGGCAGCCGCGGCATCGGCAACAAGATCGGCCAGTACTTCATCGGCAAGGCCAGGGACGAAATCGCCAGGGCCGATATTCGACTGGCGGACCGCGATCTCGCCTACCTCACCGAGGGAACGGGATTGTTCGCCGATTACTGGTACGCCCTGTCCTGGGCCCAGGACTACGCGGCCCGCAACCGGCAGGAGATGCTGGACATCGTGCTCGAAGCGCTGGCGAGGCACTTGCCGCCGTTCGAACTCGACGCCGCGGCGATCAACTGCCACCACAACTACACTGCCAGGGAAGCGCACGACGGTACCGAGGTCTACATCACCCGCAAGGGCGCGATTCGCGCCGGCGAGGGCGAACTCGGCATCATTCCCGGTTCGATGGGCGCTCGCTCCTACATCGTGCGCGGCAAGGGCAACGCCAAATCGTTTTCTTCCTGCGCGCACGGTGCCGGACGTCGCATGTCGCGCGGCGCTGCCAAGCGCCACTTCAACCGGGAAGACCTGGTCGAACAGACCAGGGGCGTGGAATGCCGCAAGGACCGCGGCATCATCGACGAAATCCCGGGGGCCTACAAGGACATCGACCAGGTGATGGATAACCAGGCCGACCTCGTGGAACCCCTGCACACCCTCAAGCAGGTACTGTGCGTTAAGGGATAACGCCGTTCGATGCCGGGCAGAATCCGCTGCCCGGCGTCACTCTCTCGAATCAGTATTCCCGATTGTTACCGGCACACCCGTAAATTTGGGTCAGAGTAAAAATTAAATTTTACTCTGACCCAAATTTAATTGGATCTCGTGGAGGAAGGAAACATGAACCTGATGGCACTGGAAAACCGGGTGCTGGCGCTGGATCGCGCCGGCAACCCGAGCGCGTGGCTGAACGCCGAGGCGGCGGTACACCTGATCGCGACCGATCGGGTTCTGGCGCCGCTGGGCGAGCATTCGCGCCGGGTCTTCGGCGGCGTCAACGCGGTGAGCGGCAAGCGTTCGAGTATCGAAATCTCGAGCATCCTGCTGACCCGCGCGCGCGTGCAGGCCCGCCGCTGGGAGCGGAATTACGCGCCACCGCTAACCAACCGCGCGCTGTTCGCTCGCGACGGGCACCTGTGTTTGTACTGCGGTGAATCGTTTACTCCGTGCGGCCTGACCCGCGATCACGTCATCCCGGTCAGCCGCGGCGGTGAAAACGTATGGACCAACGTGGCCAGTGCCTGCAAGGCCTGCAACCACCGCAAGAACAACCGCACGCCCACGGAATGGGGCGTGCAGTTGATCGCGGTGCCTTACACGCCTTGCTACGCGGAACACCTGATTCTGAACGGCAAGACGATCCTCGCCGAGCAGATGGAATTCCTGCGGGCACGTCTGCGGCGCGTCGGCAATTAACAGCGGGCAGCCTCTGAACGAGGCTACCCGGCAACCGGGGTGCGGAACATGGTACCGGGCCTCATTTCAACCAGGAGATAGTTATGTCAATCGTATGTGCAGCCGTCAAAAACGGTGAGATCGCGATCTCGGCAGATACGCTGATGTCATACGGATCGCTGAACGCGTCATCCGTGCACAGGGTAAACTCGAGCAAGCTTTACCGGATCAACGACAGCGTCATCGGCGTGGTTGGCTGGTGCGCGATCTCGACCGTGCTCGAACACCTGATCCAGAAGGACGGGAAGCAGCTCCGTTTCGGCAACCGCATGGAGATACTGGAAACCTTGCTGGATTTGCACCGGAAGATGAAACAGGACTACTTCCTGGAATCCTACGAGGACAGGGATCAACCAGTCGAATCGACCCAGTTGAATGCGCTGATCATCAATGCCAGGGGGCTGTTCGAAGTCTGCAGCGACCGCAGCGTCAGCGAGTTCGGGACTTTCTGGGCAATCGGCTCGGGACGGCGGGTCGCTCTCGGCGCCATGCACGCGACTTACGAGTCGCCGAAGACCGCGCGCGCTATCGCCGAGGCCGGGGTTGCCGCCGCGGCCGAATTCGACGACGGCTGCGGCCTGCCGCTCAGGTCGGAAGTGATGCGCTTACATTCCCGCATGAAGCTGCTTTTCTGACCGGGTCCCGGGTGGCCGGGATCGATACAGAAACGGGTCGGAGTCATTTATCAAATGACTCCGACCCCAAAGCAATTAGGAGCGGCCGGCGTTCGGTTTCCGGCCGACAGGGCTCAGATCGAAGCGCCACAGCCAGCGGATGACGTAGTAAACCAGGTAGAAAAAACCGAGCGGAAAGAGGATGGTCTTGAGCAAATAGATCGCGACCAGATTGATGAAGTTTGCGATTCCGGCGCTGATCTTGCTCTCGAGTTCGTCGAAGCTCAGGCCCCGCCAGAAATTTATCGCCGAATCCCGGATGCTGTCGGTATCGAATTTTTCGTTGCCGTCGATACCGATGATATTGCTCTTGAACTTTTCGATCTCGGCGTCGTTGGCCTGCAACTGCCGTTCGAGGAACAGGTAATCCGCGCCGCTATTGAGCGCCACCGCGAGCCCCAGTGCGAAGCGCACGAAAACCACCACCAGGAATATCCTGAAGGCCGGATTCAAGGCCCGCGGGGACCCGAAAAACAATAATAGCAACGCGATTGCGCCGAGTGCCGCGACCAGGTAGAGAAACAGCCGATGCGACGCGATCAACAGCAATACCTTCTGTCCCGCCAGCGACGCCAGCACCCAGGTCATCACGGTCGAGAAACGCTCGATCATGTCGTTCAGGGGATCGAGCAATTCGCCGACCGTGATCGAGCCCGACACCACGCCGACCCCGGCCGCGATCTGGCTGCTTTGCATCATCGACACCAGCGCGTTGATGCCGCGGGCGGTGGCATAGGTCAGCGCGGCATTTTTCAGCGCCTCGTCGGTATAGTCGTCGACATAGTCGTCGAGCACGCGTGTACTCGACAAGGCGACCGCGACGACGATGAAGACCGCGATCAGCGCCTTTGCGCTAGCCCGCATGTTCCACCAGTATTCCGAGAGTTGACACGGGATAGATTTGTCTGGGCGCCGGGCTGGACTGAAAGCCGCAGCCATAGCTACGGCTCGGGGGAAGCCCAGGTACAGGCGCATCTGGGCAAGTCAACACCGGAACAGGGCTTGAGCCGGTTACAGGTTGCACTTTCG
Organism: Gammaproteobacteria bacterium; assembly: GCA_050118655.1. Lineage (GTDB taxonomy): Bacteria > Pseudomonadota > Gammaproteobacteria. The sequence continues at coordinate 6,143 of JASFKL010000006.1, forward strand.
GTTCAGGCCTGGAATTAAAATATTTCGCCTTTACATTCATAGGCTTGCAAGCAGGCTCAAGTCCGACCGGTGCAATATGCGGGCTAGCCCGCATAGAGTTCGTCCGTGCGCGCCGCCATGATCAGGTCATTCTTGTGCAGGCCCCTGATCTTGTGCGACCACCAGGATACGGTCACCTTGCCCCACTCGGTGAGGATCGCGGGATGGTGACCGGCCTGCTCGGCGATCTCGCCGACGCGGTTGGAAAACGCCATCGCCTGTTCGAAATCCTTGAATTCGAATTCGCGCTGCAAGCGCATGATCCCGTCGATTACGATCGGTTGCCAGTCCGGAATGCCCGGCATCAATTCCCTGAGCTCGTCGTCGCTGATTGTGGGCGCGTCGGCCCGGCATGCCTCGCATTCCTGTTGACTCAAATTGCTCATCGTATAATCCGTCGAGTCTGTTGATAGAGACCGACTATCTTAAAGCGAGCCCGCACATTATCAAGCCGTGGCCCGATCGATCCGGTGTCGATCGGGTTCCCGACTAGGGCAGCGGGATAAACTCGTCGTCGCCGGGCACAGCCTCGAAGCGGCCCTCGCGCCAGTCGTCCTTCGCCCGCTCGATGCGCTGCCTCGAGCTGGCAACGAAGTTCCACCAGATATGACGCTTGCCGAGACTCGCGCCGCCGACGATCATCAGATGGCTGTCTTTAACGGCCTCGAGCTGCAGACCCGCGCCACTGCGGGCGACCGCCATCAATCCGTCGCCGAGGATTCGATCATCGACGCGAAGCTCGCCCGAAACCAGGTAAGCGCCCAGTTCGTCGTAGTCGGCCGGCAGGTCGAGCGTCGTGCCGGCCGGCATCCGGCATTCGAGATAGAGCGTCGGCGCGAATTGCTTCACCGGAGATTCGCGCCCGAACGCGCTACCCATGATCACCCGGATCGATACGCCCTGCCGTTCGAATTCCGGCAAATCGCCGGCCGGATAATGGGTGAAATCCGGTGCACATTCCTCGTCTTCCAGCGGCAAGGCTATCCACGACTGAATGCCATGTAACCGGGACGTGGTATTCAGGTCTTCCCCGGCGCGTTCCGAGTGCACGATACCGCGACCTGCGGTCATCAGGTTGACCGCTCCCGCACGTATCGGCTGCACATGGCCGAGGCTGTCGCGATGCATGATCTCGCCCTCGAACAGGTAGGTCACCGTGGACAGCCCGATGTGCGGATGCGGGCGCACCTGTACCCCTTCCCCGGGCGGAAATTCGGCCGGGCCCATATGATCGAAGAATATGAACGGCCCGACCATGCGCCTTTCCGGCGACGGCAACACCCGGCGCACGCTGAAGCCGCCGAGGTCTTTTGCATTGGGTTCGATTAGCAGTTCCACGCTGCCCTCGGCGCGAGTGCAGGTCGGCTGGTTCGCGGTTTGATCGCTCATGTTGTCACTCCTGCAATAATTGTCGACATCCCGCTACCTGCTAATACTGCGTCGCTCGATCGGAATCGACGGGCTCGGGGGCTGCCGACTTCGGCAGGCTGAAATGTAAAACCAGGTAACCCGCGACGGCCGACAGGATCGAGCCCAGCAGGATTCCGAGCCGATCGCCGCCGAAGAAATCGCTGCCGCCGTGCTGGAAAGCGAGACCGGAGATGAACAGGCTCATCGTGAAACCTATGCCACAGGCAAACGCAACCCCGGTCACCTGCTTCCAGGTGACGCCCGGCGGCAGGCTGATCCAGCGCAGCAGAACCGCGATGGCGACGAATAACAGGATTCCGGCCGGTTTGCCGAGCAGCAGGCCGAGCATCACGCCGAGGGTCACCGGATGGACGATATCCTGCGGCGACATGCCGCCCAGCGAAAGCCCGGCATTGGCGAAGGCGAAAATCGGCAGAATCACGAACGCGACCGGAGCATGCAAATCGTGCTCCAGCGCACGCAACGGCGAATTGCCGTCGCGGTCGCGCATCGGAACGCAAAAAGCGATCAGCACACCCGCGAGCGTCGCGTGCACCCCCGATTTGAGCACCGCGATCCACAGCACGATGCCGAGCAGGATATAGGCCGACACCTTCGCCACCCCCATGCGATTCATGACCACGCCGGTGGCGAGCGCGGCGCCGCCGATCGCCAGCGCGGCGAGCGACAGGTCGGCCGAATAGAACAACGCGATGATCACGATCGCGGCGAGGTCGTCGAAGATCGCCAGCGTCAGCAGGAACACCTTGAGCGCGGTCGGCACCCGCGAACCGAATACGCCGAGCAGCGCGAGCGCGAAGGCGATATCGGTAGCCACGGGAATTGCCCAGCCGTCGAGCGCGGCCGCATCCTGCCAGTTGAGCCAGGCGTAGATCGCGGCCGGCACCAGCATGCCGCCGAGCGCGCCCATGCCGGGCATGACGATTTGCGACAGGGACGACAGTTCGCCTTCGAGTACCTCGCGCTTGATTTCGAGACCGACGAGAAAAAAGAAAACCGCCATCAGTCCGTCGTTGATCCACAGCAGCAACGGCTTGTCGATCGCCAGCCCGCCGACCTGGACCGCGACCGTGGTATCGAGCAGATCGTCGTATAGCGCCGACAGCGGGGAATTGGCGATCAGCATGGCAACCACCGCCGCGGCCAGCAGCAGGATCCCACCGGCTGCCTCGAGACGGATGAACTGGCGCATCATGTCCGCGAGGGACGAAGTTTTTTCGACAGGATTCACCGGGTTACAGTGTAAGCCTCGACCGGCAACTTGCAATACCGCTGCGCGATGCCGGCACAAATCCATTCAACTCGGGTCGACGTAGGTAGTAAGATAGTCGACTCCATGAATCGAAAATAATCAACCGCGGATCGTTTTCATATGCCAACCAGGGCAAGGGTTTTCAAGTACATCGGGTGGTTCGTCGCGCTGCTGGTCCTGATACTGGTACTCGCCAGGATCGGGCTTGCGCCGCTGACGAGCAAGTTAATCGTCGACGCCCTCGCGCGGCAGGGAGTCGAATCACGGATCGACGACGTCAGTTTCGATATCGGCGACGGGCGCTTCGTGCTGACGGGATTGACGGCGGAATCAGGCGGCAGGCAGGTGCTTGCGCTCGATCGCGTCGAGATCGCCTGGTCCTGGAAGGAGCTTGCGGACCGGAGGCTGATCCTCGATGCAGTGACGATCGACGGGCTCGATTTCGACGCGCAGCAATCCGCAAACGGCGCCCTGGTGATCGCCGGTATCGACCTGTCGGCGGCGCCCGCCGACCAACAGGCCGCCGCCGACGCAGCCGTCCGGCAGCAACCGCTCGACTGGTCGCTTGTATTGCGGCGGCTGGAGATGAAAGACACCAACGTCTGTTTCCGCCGACTGCCGGGGATCGATTACTGCAACCGGCTCGCCGGCCTCGACTGGAACGGCAAGCTGGCCTTCGACCTCGCCGAAATCGACAACCCGGCGCTGCCACTGAAGGTCTCGGGTAAGCTCGGCCTCGCGGGTCTCGAAATACGCAGCAACATCCTCGAACGCAAATTACTCGTACTCGAAGGCCTGGATTTCAATGACATCGAGATCGACAGCAGCGATCATATCGGCATCGGCGACATCGCGCTGCGAAACCTGGACCTGTTCGAGCGCGCCGGCACGCCGGAAGGGCAATACATCGAGCATATCGACAGCATGAGCCTGACCGACAACAGGCTCGAGGAACTCGCAACCCTGACCGTCGCCGACGTCAATGTCCTCGGCAATGCGACGAACGTCGTCAAGTCGGCGCAGCAAGGCTACGAACTCGACCAATGGATCGAATCGATCAAATCGGCGAATACCGAAGACGGCAGCAAGGCGTCGGCCGAAAAGCTGACCGCGAGCGCGGACTCGTCGGGGTCGAGTCGAGACTTCGCGTTCGCCCTGGGCAAACTGACTTTCGAAACCGAAAAAACCCTGCAATACCGGGACCTGAGCCTCGACAAGCCCTTCGTGGTGGGGGTGAGCACCACCCGGCTGGTCGTCGAAAGCCTCGACAGCCGCCAACCCGAGCAACCCAGCAAAATCGATTACCAGGCAAAACTGGACGGCGATAGCCTGTTCAAGATCGAGGGGACGGCGACACCGCTGGCCGATAAAATTTCCTTCGACCTCGGGGGTGAAATCAGGGCGCTGGACTTGCGCCGGCTGTCGCCGTTCACGGCATCCGAAATCGGCTACACGATCAAGAGCGGGCAGCTCGATGCGGATATAAAACTCGGGGCAAAACAGTCGGTAGTCGACGGCAAGATCGACCTGACGGTGTACAAACTCGATCTGGAGGCACTCAGCGAGGAGGATGCCAGGGCCATGGAGGCAAACCTGGGATTCCCGCTGAACACGAGCCTGTCGCTGTTGAAAAATCGCGACGGCAATATCGTTCTGGAAGTCCCCCTTTCCGGCAACCTGGATAACCCGGATTTCGGAACCGGAAAAATCATTACCGAGGAACTGTCGAAAGCGATTACCAGCGCGGTCTTGACCTTTTACTCCCCCTACGGGCTGATCGTCGCGGGCGATGCCCTGTTCAGCCTCGCGACCGCGCTGCATTTCGATCCGGTCGTTTTCGCGGCCGGAGAAACCGGTCTCGGCCAGGCCGACGATGCCGACCTGGACAAGATCGCCAAACTGATGCAGGAGCGGCCGGGCATCCTGTTAAGGCTGTGCCCCTACACCACCACTGCCGACCGCGCGGCGCTGTTTCCCGAAACCGCGGACACGCCGATCGACGAAATTGCACTCGATGAAGAACAACTGGCGGCACTGGGCAAACTCGGCGAGATGCGTGAAAACAAGGTCAGGGAATACCTGGTCGCGAAACAGGTGGATCCGAAGCGCCTGGTTCCCTGTACCTCGAACCACGAGGAGAGCGACGGGCCGGGACGCGTCGAAATCAACATCTAGTCTCCGTGCCCGACCGGCTTTTGTCGGCCGGCGCGGCCGGTGTTACAGGCCGTGGCTGCGCGAATAGCCGTTCGGCGCGGGCGGCGACCAGCCCGCCAGGCTGCCCTCGGCCGGTTCGAGGATTTCGACCCCGAGCGGATAGCAAGGCGTACTGTCGTCGGAATGGCTGCTGCCGCAATCACCGCCCGGACAGGTCGACAATGCGCCGAGTAAATCGATCTCGGCGAAAAACTCGATGTAGTCGCCGGGCCGCACCGGGCTCGCTTTCATGAAATACTGGTGGCTGTCGAGGGTGAAACCGGTGCACATGAACACGTTCAATACGTCGTGCACGTGCAGCTCGGCCTCGTCGAGCGGCAGTCCACGCGCCGCGGCCAGCGCACGCGTCAGGTTGGAATGGCAGCAATGATGGTAGTCGACGCCCTTGAGCATGTAATTGGTGTAGGGATCGCAGCGCGTACCGATGACGTCGTGAATACCGCCGCCGTCGTCGTCCCATCCGTACCAGTCGAGCGTATCGTGGGTGATCGTCGCCAGCGGCCGGAGCCCCGGCAAGCTGCTCCACAGGCGGTCGCCGGTGCTCACGTGAGTGGCGTGCAGCTGCCGGGTCTTGCCGCTGAAAAACCGCTCCGAGAGATCCGCCGCGTTCCACAGGTTGAGATCCCCGACCTGCGGGCCGTCGACGCTATGGATGCGGAAAAACGATCCCGCGGGGACCTCGAAACAGGCACCGTCGCGCGGCGGCACGACCAGCTCGGCGATTCGGGAGAGGTCGGCGCGCGCCTGCCGGTACAATTCCAGATTGTTCGGCGGCAACTGTTCGACCTGGTAACAAACCAGCGGTTTTGCCGCGCGGCGCGCACCGGCATCCGCCGGGGCGGGGGAATTTTCTGTCTCGCTCATAATCCAGTACTGCGGGTTGTTTATCGACGCGCGTCATCTTAGCGCATTCGCGGCGGCCGGGGTAAACCGGCGGCGGCGGCGACAAGCGACAGGGCTTACGGGTGCAGTTCCCCTGAGAGGAAATTGCGCTTACACTCATGGCGAATTCTTTCCGACCGAGGTCAAATCACGGTGAAATCCGGCGGCAAACCCGTCTACGTGCTGCTTAGCCTGCTCATACTCGCGGGGCTGCTGGGCTGGGGCGTTTACCAGAAGCTCGACAGCGGCAAGATCGAGTCCGGCGGCAAGCCTCGGCGAGTCGCGGCCCCGGTCGAGGTGGCGGCCGTGGAAAGCGGTCCGATCGAGCAATTACGCAGCTTTACGGGCACCCTCGAGGCCTATTCGGAGTTCCTCGCCGCGCCGAAGATCAGCGGCAGGATCGAATCGTTGCAGGTAGACCTCGCCGATGTCGTCGAACGCGGCCAGGTCGTCGCGGTGCTCGACGACGCCGAATACGTACAGGAAGTGGCGCGCGCGCGTGCCGACCTCGCGCTCGAAAAAGCCAGCCATGCCGAGGCGCTCGACCAGTTGAAGATTACCGAGCGTGAATTGAAGCGCCTCGAACCGATTCACCAGCGCGGCGAACTGTCGTCGTCGCAGCTCGACGTGACCCGCTCGCAGCTGATCGCCAAGAAAGCCCTGACCGAGGTAACCCTGTCGCGCATCGCGCGCGCCGAGGCCGACCTCGAAGCCGCCCGCATCCGCCTCGGTTACACCAAGGTCAAGGCCGACTGGCACGGCGGCAGCCTGCGTCGCGTGGTCGCGGAGCGTTTCGTCGACGCGGGCGAAACCGTGGCCGCCAACGCGCCCTTGCTGCGCATCGTCGAGCTCGACCCGATCACCGCGGTGTTCTTCGTCACCGAACGCGACTACGCCAGGCTCGAGGTCGGTCAGCAGGCAATCCTGGGCACCGACGCCTTCCCGGGCGCCGAATTCGCCGGCAGCGTGCAGCGCATCGCGCCGGTATTCAGTGAAACCACGCGCCAGGCCAGGGTAGAGTTGCTGGTCGACAACCCCGACCAGCGGCTCAAGCCCGGCATGTTCATTCGCGCCACGGTCATGCTGCAGCGCGTCGAGGACGCGGTCATCGTCCCCGAGCTGGCGCTGACCCGGCGCGACGACCGGCTGGGCGTTTTCCTGGTCGACCCCGACGGCAAGACCGCGCGCTGGCGGGTTATCGAACCCGGGATTCGCCAGAACGGCCGGGTACAGGTCGTCGGCGGCGGCCTTTCGGGTCGAGTCGTTGTATTGGGCCAGCAACTGCTCGACGACGGTTCCGAGCTGCGCGTGCTCGAGGAAAAGAAATGAACCTGGCGCGCGCCTCGGTCCGCCGCCCGGTATTCGCGTCGATGGTTACGCTGATCGTGGTGGTGCTCGGCGCGATGGCGCTGCACCGCCTGCAGATCGACCTGCTGCCGAGTATCGACCTGCCGACGCTGACCGTGCGCACCCAGTACGAGGGCGCCGACCCGGAGGTCATGGAGCGGCTGGTGACGCAAATCGTCGAGGAAATCATCGCCACCGTGCCGGGGGTCGAGGAGATGACCTCGCAATCCTACGAGGGTAACAGCCGGGTGCGGGTCAGCTTCGGCTGGGGTTCCGACATCGATACCGTCGCGGTCGACGTGCAGGCGACGCTGGGCGACGAAATCAGCGAATTGCCCGACGATATCGTCGGGCCGCGAGTTTCCAAGTTCGACATCGACAGCTTTCCGGTCGTGCTGCTGGGCATTTCGAGCCCGCTGGATCCGGTCGAATTGACGCAGCTGGTCGAGGACCAGATCCGCTATCGCTTCGCGCGCATTCCCGGGGTTGCCCAGGTCGATCCCTGGGGCGGCTTCACCCGCCAGGTCCGGGTCGAGCTCGACCCGACGCGAATCAATGCGCTCGGCCTGCCGCTCAACGACATGCTCGACGCGATCAGGAACGCCAATCTCGACCTGCCCGCGGGCAAGCTCGAAAGCGGCCGCTTCGAAGTCACCCTGCGCGCACCGGCCGAATTCCAGAGTCTCGACGATATCCGCGGCACGGTAATCGCCGAGCGCAACGGCGCGCAGGTCACCCTGGGACAGGTCGCGGTGGTCAAGGATACCTACGAAAAACTGTCGCGCATCATTCGCATCAACGGCGAACGCGGCCTGCGCATCGCGATCCGCAAACAGGCCGAGGCCAACACGGTCGAAGTGTCGCGCCGGGTACTCGAGGAGATCGATGCGATCAACCGCGCGTTCCCGCAATTGCACGTCACGCCGGTGATCAACCAGGGCAATTTCATCGAGCGCTCGATCGCCAACGTCGCGCGCTCGGTGCTCTACGGCAGCGCGCTGGCGGTGCTGGTACTGCTGTTCTTTCTCAGGAACCTGCGCAGTACCGCGGTCATTTTCCTGGCGATCCCGATCTCCATGCTGGCGACCTTCGCACTGCTGTTTTTCGGCGGCTTTACGATCAACCTGATGACCCTCGGCGGCCTCGCGCTGGGCGCGGGACTGATGCTGGACGGCTCGGTGGTGGTGCTGGAAAACGTGTTCCGGCGCTACCAGGAGCGCGGCGAGGAACCGGCCCAGGCGGCGATCGCCGGCACCCGCGAGGTCGCCTCGGCGGTCATCGCCGGCACGGTCACCACGCTGACTATTTTTCTGCCGATGATCTTCCTGCAGGGCGTCACCGGCGTGCTGTTCAGGGAGCTCGCCTACGTGATCATGTTTTCTCTCGGTTGCGCGTTGCTGGTGGCGCTGGCGCTGGTGCCGATGCTGGCATCGAAGCTGCTGCGCAGTTCGTCCCGCCGGCCGGCCGCCGAGGACGAGGGGGCAATCGAGCACGGCGCCGAGGCGGCCTTTACGCGTCTCGAGAACGGTTACCGCGACCTGCTCGGCTGGGCGCTCGACTACCGCATTTCGGTCATCCTGATTTCGATCGCGATATTCGCGGCCAGCCTGTTGCTGCTGCCTTATATCGGTACCGAGTTCCTGCCGCCCAGCGACGAGGGCGAGGTACGTATCAGCGGCGAAATGGAGGTCGGCACGCGGCTCGACCTGCTCGACCGGCAGACGCGGCTGATGGAAGCCGTGGTCTACGATAACGTTCCCGAGGCCCAGTCCTCGGTGGTATCGATCACGCCGTCGGGAACCTGGGGACGCTCCAAGGCGCAGGGCGAAATCCGCCTGTCGCTGACCCCGGCCGCCGAGCGCTCGCGCTCCAACCAGGAGATCGCCAACCAGCTGCGCAAACTGCTGGACGGCAAGATACCCGGCATGAAGATCCGTACCCGCGCGCCGCAGGGGCAATTCCTGCTGGAACGATTGATCGCCAACCCCGAGGGCGTGACCATCGAGGTGCGCGGCTTCGATCTCGATACCCTCGGGCTGCTGTCACAACGGGTGGCCGCCGCGATCGAGGACGTACCCGGTATCACCGATGTCGACATCAGCCGGGAGAGCGGTATTCCACAGCAGCGAATCAGGATGCTGCGCGACAAGATCGCCGACCTGGGGCTCAACGTTCGAGACGTCACCGAGGTGATCGAAACCGCGGTTGCGGGTTCCCGCGCGGGCGAGTACCGCGTCTCCGGCAATGCCTACGCAATCCTCGTGCAGCTGGCCGACGCCGAGCGCCGTTCGATCGACGAGATCCTCGATCTGACGCTGCGCACCCCGGACGGCGAGCAGGTCGCGCTGCGCAACCTGGTGGACAGCTCGGGTGGCCGCGGCCCGGTGGTCATCGAACGCAAGGATCAGCAGCGGCTGATCTCGGTGAAGGCCAATGTCGCCGGGCGCGACCAGGGTTCGGTGGCCGCCGATATCCAGGCGCGCCTCGACAACATCGCCAGGCCCGTCGGTTACGACCTGGTCATCGGCGGCAACTTCGAGGAACAGGAAAAGGCTTTCGGCGAACTCAAACTGTCCCTGCTGCTGGCGCTGTTACTGGTCTACATGGTGCTCGCCTCGCAATACGAATCGCTGCGCGCGCCGCTGGTGGTCATGCTGTCGGTGCCGGTGTCGACGGTCGGCGTGCTGCTCACGCTACTGCTCACCGATACCACGCTCAATCTGCAATCGGCGATCGGCTGCATCATGCTCTGCGGGATCGCGGTCAACAACGCGATCCTGCTGGTCGACCAGGCGGGAAGACTGCGGCGCGAGGGCATGCCCACGCACCAGGCCCTCGGCGAGGCGGGCCGCCTGCGGCTGCGCCCGATCCTGATGACCACGCTGACCACCATTCTCGCTCTGTTGCCGCTGGCACTCGGTATCGGCGAGGGAGCCGACGCCCAGGCGCCGCTGGCGCGCGCCGTGCTCGGCGGTCTCGCGGCCTCCACGGTGATCACCCTGTTGCTGATCCCGGTCGTCTATTCGGTGTTCTTCCCCGACCGCGCGCGCGTCGCCGAAGGACTGCGGCCGGTCGAGGACTAGCTTCGCCGGCAACTGTCAAAAACTCGCCGCCGGGGGTAGAATGACGCTCGATCCTATCGCCGGACGGTATCGCCGATGCAGCTCAGCCAGTCACAGATCGAGGAATTCGATCAACGGGGCTACCTGTTTTTCCCGGGCGCTTTCAGCCCCGCGGAAACCGGCGTGCTCAAGCAGGCTGCGCGCGCGGTCTACGCGCTCGAGCGCGAGGAAGTCTGGCGCGAAAAAACCGGTGTCGCGCGCACCGCGTTCGCGGCCCATACCTACAACGAGGCGTTTCGCCGCCTCGGCGCGCATCCGCGGCTGATCGGCCCGGTCATGCAGCTGCTCGACGGTCCCGTCTACATGCACCAGTACAAGGTCAACGCCAAGGCCGCCTTCGACGGCGACGTCTGGCAATGGCACCAGGATTACGGCACCTGGGCGCGCGACGACGAGATGCCCGAGCCGCGGGCGATGAACATCGCCGTGTTTCTCGACGACGTCACCGCCGCCAACGGTCCGTTGCTGTTCCTGCCCGGCAGTCACAAACACGGCGTGGTCGCGGCCGGGCACGACCTCGAAACCACGAGTTACCCGCTGTGGACGCTGGACCGCGAAACCGTCACCCGACTATACGAACAGGGCGGCTGCGTGGCGCCGACCGGCGAGGCCGGCTCGGTGCTGATGTTTTCGAGCCTGCTGGTGCACGCGAGCCCGCCCAATATCAGCCCCATGGACCGCACCATCGTCTACCTGTCGCTGTGCCACGTCGACAACCATATCCGCCGCTTCAAGCGCCCGGAGTGGGTCGCGCACCGCGACTTCACGCCCATCGAACCGCTCGCCGACGACGCCCTCGCAGAACTGGTCGAACCGGTCGACCGAAGGGTGCGGGCCTGATGTATCTCTACACCCGGATCGCGCAGCGCGCCACCGACGACAAACCCGTCAGGGTCGGCCTGATCGGCGCCGGCAAGTTCGGTTCGATGTTTCTCGCCCAGGTGCCGAACTCGCCCGGTATCGAGGTCGCGGCAATCGCCGACCTGCACCCGGCGCGAGTGCGCGCCGGCCTCAGGGGTCTCGGCTGGAAAGACGCGCGCGCCGACGCCACCCGGTTTACCGACGACGCCGAGACGCTGATCCGCGCCGACGACGTCGACGTCGTGGTCGAGGCCACCGGCGATCCGGCCGTCGGCATCCGCCACGCGCTCAAGTGCATCGAGCACGGCAAGCACGTGGTGATGGTCAATGTCGAGGCCGACGTGCTCGCCGGCCCCTGGCTCGCGCAGCTGGCGCGCCAGGCCGGCGTCGTTTACTCGATGGCCTACGGCGACCAGCCGGCGCTGGTGATGGAAATGGTCGACTGGGCGCGCTGCTGCGGCTTCCGCGTGGTCGCCGCCGGCAAGGGCACGCGCTACCTGCCCGAGTACCACGCCTCGACGCCGGACACGGTCTGGTCCCACTACGGCCTCAGCGCCGGGGAAGCCGAGGCGGCCGGCATGCGCAGCCAGATGTTCAACTCGTTTCTCGACGGCACCAAGTCGGCGATCGAGATGGCCGCGATCGCCAACGCGGCCGGCCTCAAGGCGCCTTCCGCGGGACTCGCCTTTCCGCCCTGCGGCGTCGACGACCTGGCCCACGTATTGCGCCCGAAGCAGGCCGGCGGCCAGCTCGAAGCGGCCGGCCAGGTCGAGGTCGTATCCAGCCTCGAACGCGACGGCCGTCCGGTGGCGCGCGACCTGCGCTGGGGGGTTTACTGCGTGTTCGAGGCGCCCAACGATTACAGCGCGGCCTGCTTTCGTCAATACGGCATGAATACCGATTCGAGCGGGCGCTACTCGGCGATGTACAAGCCGTTTCACCTGATCGGCATGGAACTCAATATTTCGATTCTCGCCGCCGCGCTCGACGGTCGCCCTACCGGCACGCCGATCCGTTTCAACGCCGATGTCGCCGCGGTCGCCAAGCGCGACCTCAAGGTCGGCGACAAGCTCGACGGCGAAGGCGGTTACACGGTCTGGGGGCGGCTGATGCCGGCCGCGGACAGCGTCGCCGCGCGCGTGTTGCCGATCGGGCTGGCCAAGGACGTCAAGCTGACCAGCGGGGTCGGCGAGGGGCAGGTGATCAGCATCGACGACATCGAACCCGTCGCCGGCAGCCAGGCCTGGCAGGTGCGCGAGAAGATGCTCGAGATATTCGCCTGATCGGGTTTCCATGGGGTCGGACCACGCTAAGCTCTTGAAAAGCCGTATCTTTTCGACCAAATCGACCCATTATCAAGCTTTAAAAGCCGTTTTTTACCAGCAAAAAGGGGCCTTTAAGCAATTCCCGAGTTTGCCGGTCGTGTGGTTTTTTCAGGCACGTCGTTTTACCGCCTAAAAGGGCGTTTTAAGCCGGAAATTCGACTCGCTGAGCGGCGTTTCTTATTTCGAATCACTGCCTTGGCGTGGTCCGACCCCGCACTACAATCCCGCACTGCAACTAGCCGATTTCAATTATGGTAATTGAGTAAAGTGTCCCCCTAATCGAGGGGGCAAAATGCTCGAGATATTCGCCTGATCGTTAACGGCGCATCAGATCGGGAATACCGGCAATCACGGATTCGATGACCTGCGACTCGGGCTCGGCGTGCAGCGCGGAGAAATCGCGCTCCGCGTTCTCCGACTCCAGCCTCTCCAGGAAGCGCGCTGCGCGGTCCCTGAAGGCCTGCCAGTTGGGCGGGTAGTACTGCAAGAACAGCAACAGGCGCACGATTTCGTCGAGCCTGTCCTCACCGGCGGTACCCGCCCGGTGCTCGGCATAGAGCAATTGCGCGATGTAAAACATCACCACCGGCTTGTTGGTCTGCTCTTCCTGCTCCCAGGCCATGATCAGCGACTTTTCGAGATGATCGCGCGCCTCGGCCAGGTTGCCGGACGCGCACTCGATCGCGCCCAGCACGTAGCGGTTGTAGACGTGGTGGTCCTCGCGGCCGATAAAGGAGGCGAGCTCCAGCCCCCGCAGGCAATGCTCGCGCGCACTCTCCAGCTCGCCCTGCTCGAGCATCACGGTGGCGAGGTCCGCGCTGGTCATGGCGACGTTGGCGCGGTCACCGAGTTCCTGGTAGCGGTTCAGCGCATCGCTGAAGTATTGCACCGCCTCGTCGTGGCGCTCGCCGCCGAAACTCCAGGCCGACCAGCCCAGCCAGTTCATCGCCAGCGCCTCGATGCTGCGGTTGCCGGAGTTGTAGGCGATGTCGAAGACCTCGCGCCAGGTCGCCTCGGCGCTGTCGTAATCGCCCTGGTGATTGGTTGTCCAGGCGAGCACGTCGAGCGCCGTCGCGAGCAGGTCCGGCCGGCCGGTCCGGCGCGCGAGCTCCACCGCGCGGGTCGCGCAACGGTGGCTTTCCTCGACATCGATGATCAGGTTGATGTAGAGAATCGCGAGCTCGGAGAGGCATTCCGACTGCACGTGGATGTCTCCCTGTTGCCTGCCGAGCTCGATGCACTCGTTCAGGTAGCCGCGTGCCTGCTCGGCGGTGATGTACCCGGCATGGGAATAATGGAAATCGCCGAGAAAGCGCAGGATCAGGCAACGCTCGTAGACCTGGTCGGTCGATTCGAGCACCCGCCTGAACAACGCCAGCGAGGTATCGTAGCGGCTCAGGCGAAAATTCAGGATCGCGCTGCGCACGCTGATCCGATCGAGCAGGATATCCCGATCCGGGTGGTCGCTGGCGGCAATCATTTCGCGCGCGGCGTCGAACAGTTGCAGCCCGTCCTGGAAATAACCGCGCAGGTCGCAAAACAGGGATACCGAGCGGATTGCGCCGCTCAGCAGGTCGATTCGATGCTCCGCGACCGCCCAGCGCCAGGCGGCGCGGATATTGTCGGTATTGGCGGTGATCGCGCGGCATGCATCGCCCTGCTCGGCGCTGCGCAGGCGCTCCATCTGGCTGCCCATCCAGTCGAGAAAATAACGGGCGTGACGCTCGCGGGCCTCGGCCTCGCGCCCGGGATTGTCGGCCAGCCGCTCCTCGGCATACTGCCGGATCAGTTCGTGCATGCGGTAACGCAACTGGTGCGTGGTGCGCAACAGGGCCTTGTTGACCAGGCGCGCCAGCAACGGCAATCCGGCGCCGACGACCTCGCTGATTGCACTGCGATCTGCACCCCCGCGAAACACCGAGAGCTGCTTCAGGAGCGTGCGCTCGTCCTTGCCGAGGCGCTGCCAGGTTTCGAGAAAGATCGCGCGTACGCTGGCATGACGGCCGACGTCGCCGCCGTATTGATCGGCGAGTATGTCGATGCCTTTTTCGATCTCGTCGGCGACCTCCTTCATGCTCAGCATCTTGAGCCAGGCCGCGGCCAGTTCCAGCGCCAGCGGCATACCCTCGACCAGCCGGCAGATTCTCTGCACCTCGGGCAGCTTTTCCTGCACGTCGAATTCGGGCTGGTTGCGCTGCGCCATCCTGGCAAACAGCCGCACCGCGTCGGAATCCGCCGAGCGCCGGAAATCGAGCCCGTTGACCGGGTGGAACCAGGCTTCCGATATCGGCAGCGACTCGCGCGAGGTCACGAGGATTTTCAACTGCGGCGCACCTGCCGTGAGTTCGGCGAGTACCGCCGCATGGTGCATCAGGTGTTCGAAGTTATCGAGAAACAGCAGTATCTTCCTGTTTTCCAGGTAATCCTGGATATGTTCCTGCAGCGAACCGCCGCCCGAGTACTGCAGGTTCAGCGCATCGGCGATCGGCAGCAGGATGTCATCCTCGCGGTCGAGCGCCTGCAGCGCGACCGCGTAAAATCCGTCTTCGAAAGGATGGTTCTCAAGTTCGCTCAACGCCTTGACGACCGCCAGCGCAAGCCGGGTCTTGCCGATACCGCCGGGGCCGACCAGCGTCAGGATGCGGCAGTCGGCGTCCCGCGCGAGCTGCTCGACCAGCTGCCCGAGTTCCTGCTCACGTCCGACGAAGCCGCCGCGGCGCGGAAATTTGCGAATCAGCTGTCCCGCGCTCGCGGCCGGTGCTTGCCGGCCGGCATCCTCCGCGGGTGCTGCCGAAAGTGTCGCCGCGGCCTCGGTTCTGGTCGGCGATGATTCGGCCACCGGCGCGATGAAGCGGTAGCCGCGCCGGTAAACCGTGGCAATGAAGCGCTGGTTCTTCGCGGTATCGCCGAAAATCTTGCGTAGCTCGCTCATGCTGGTGGTCAGCACGCCCTCGACGACGTAGCTGTTTTTCCACACTTCGTCGAGCAGCGTTTCCTTGCGCACGAGTTCGCCCGCATGCTCCACCAGGTAACGCAGAACATCGAAAGTCTTGGGCCGCAGCACGACCCGTTCCTGCTCGCGCCAGAGCGCGGCATTGTCGGTATCGAGCCGGTAGTTTTCGAAAGTCCATTCCATAAACGCTTCATTATCAAACAAATTTGAGAAAAATTTGAGAGTTTTTGAAGGATTGCTTGCCGCTGCCCTCCTAAGATGCCTGCATGTTTTATTCCGACTTCATATTTTCGGAGCATTTTCATGTATATACAGAATCGCCGATACCGCGATAACCTGCCGCAACTCGGTGACAGAAAATTTATCACCGACGGCGGCATCGAAACCGCGCTGATCTTCCTGCAGGAAATCGACCTGCCGCTGTTCGCGGCCTTCCCGCTGGTCGCCGATATCGAGGGCGTGGCGCAACTGAAGGCTTACTACCAGCCCTTTATCGATCTCGCGATCTCCAGCAACGCCGGCTTCATCCTCGATACGCCGACCTGGCGCTGCAGTCGCGGCTGGGCAGAGCAACTCGGCTACACCGCCCGGGATACGCAGTTTTTCAACGAGGCCAGCGTCAGGCTGATGGCCGAAATTCGCGATCGCAACGCCAGCGCGGATACCCCGATCGTGATCAACGGTGCCATCGGCCCGCAGGACGACGGCTACAACCCGGCTAATTTGATCAGCGCCGACGAAGCCGAGGAATATCATCGTCACCAGGTGGAAGTGTTTGCGGCATCGCAGGCCGACATGGTCACCGCGGTAACCCTGACTTATCCGCAGGAAGCGATCGGTATCGCTCGCGCCGCGGCGAAAGCCGGAATCCCGGCGGCGATCTCGTTTACCGTCGAAACCGACGGCCGGCTGCCGACCGGCGCCAGCCTGCAGGAAGCGATCGAAATCACCGACGCCGAAACCGGTGCCTCACCGGTTTACTACATGATCAACTGCGCCCACCCGACGCACTTCAATCACGTGATCGGCGGCGATGCGGCCTGGATGCAGCGTATCTACGGCGTGCGCGCCAACGCCTCCTGCATGAGTCACGCCGAACTCGACGAAGCGTCAGAACTCGACGACGGAAATCCGCGGGAATTCGGCCGGGATTACATCGAGCTGCAGCAGAAGCTCGGCAACCTGAGAATTTACGGCGGCTGCTGCGGTACCGACCATCGGCACATCGCCGAGGTTTGCCGCTCGCTGCGGCTGGGGGACGACCCGGCCGCGGCAGCCTCGGCGGGAGTCGATCGCCGAGGATTTTTAAACTGAACCTGATTTATTTCGGAGTAATGCCATGAACCATACAACAACCCTGGGACATTCGGCCGTTGTCGATGCACGACGCAGAGCGTCGCGACTGGTCGACCAGTTCAACCGCCTCGTCGAAATCGTCGATGTCTGGAAGCTCCGTTACCGTGAGCGCCGGCAATTCGCCGAGGTCGATGCCCGCATCCTCAGAGACTGCGGCATTAGCGAGAGCGCCCGTTTTATCGAAGTCAACAAACCTTTCTGGG
The DNA here is from genome assembly GCA_050118655.1 of Gammaproteobacteria bacterium. Lineage (GTDB taxonomy): Bacteria > Pseudomonadota > Gammaproteobacteria. The sequence continues at coordinate 23,128 of JASFKL010000006.1, forward strand.
AGGCCTGAAAGATGGAAAACACAGCAAGAGACAAGCGCCTGATGGAGACGATCGAAGAGTTCATCAGCGAACAGCCCGAGGGCAAGGTCATCGAATTCGACCGCGACAGTTTCCGGCGCGAATCGTTGTCGGAAAACTTCGTCAATGAAATCGAGGCCTGGGCCCGGCACGCGATGGCCAGAAACGGATTCGGCGATTACCTGTAATTCCGGGATCGCCCGGCCGAGTGCCGGCGCGGTCCGGGAGCGGGCGCCGGCCCTAGCGCAAACGGCTTTGCAGCAGTTGATTGGCGATGCCGTTGTCCCGCGCCAGCCGGCATTGTTGCGCCGTCAGATCGGAACTATCGGGATGGGTATCGGCCTGCATCAGGTTGGCGGCACCGGCGATGTGCTCGCCGCTGTTGGCGAGCACGTGGTAGAGCTCGTGGGCGAGCGCGATCCCGGCATCATCGACGTCGAGCATCAGCCAGACGCTGTTGGCCAGCCAGGGGCGCATCGAGGTATTGCCGAGACCGAATGCCTCCCCGGTGTAGGCTTCCTGCATCAGCGTATCGCGCGCCAGCACCACCGTCGGGCCATCGCCGCCCACCGCGTCGAGCAGGGTTCGCGCGCTGCCGGTACTGAGATCGCGCAGATAATCCGGGGCGTCGACCGCGTAAAGCGACATTTCGCCCGCGGCGATACCGCATTGGTCGAGGATCCCGAAAGCCGAGCGCAGGATCGCGGCGATGCGCGGCTCGGACCAGCGTTCGTCGAGCACCAGCAAGTCCAGCGGCAGGCGCAAGTCCGCCCCCGGCGGGGCATCTCCGAGCCTCGGCGAGGGCAGCGCCTGTCTGCTTATCGCACCGCCGGCCAGTGGATCGGCGATGTATCCGCCCCCGACCCAACGCCGCGTGGTCTCGTTGTCGACTACCCAGTCACGGCGCAGCTCGGCGACGATCCCGGCGGCGCTCAGCTCGCGCCGCTGCGCCTTGATTCGCGCGGCCAGCGCGACCACCCGGGAAACCGCGTAACTCGATCCCGAGACCCGGGTATGTTCCCCGGAATAGTCCAGCGCGACGACATTTTCGGCAGGCACCATGAAATCGACCGAGATACGTCCCCAGTTGGTGCGCTCCGCGGGACTCAGAAAATCGTCCGCCGAGGTCACCGCGATCAGGTTGTCCAGATCGAGCGAGGCCGGGTAGACCGGCTGTTCGTCGATATCGCGGCCGTCGTTGCCCGCCGAAACCACGAACAGAATGCGCGGGTGCGCGCGCGCCGCGCGCGCGAATTCACCCCAGTCCTCGGCCCGGTTGCTGCCGAGCGGCATGCCGAGTATGGCGACATCGTTTTCCGCGGCATGCTCGATCAGGGCCCGCATGCGCGACATGTCGGGCCGCGGATAGCGATAAGGCACCAGTTCGACCATCGGCGCTTCGCGCAACAGCAAGGACGCGGTGCGGGTGCCGTGGCGCTGCACGAAGAAACCCGAGTCGACCGGGTGCGCGTCGTAGGGCTGGGCATCCATGTCCCAGAAATCGTAGCCGACCAGTTCGCCGTTGCGATCCCGCGCCAGCCGGCGATTGATTTCGGGTATCCGGTAGTTGACCCCGGAATCGACCATGCCGACGCGCAGCGGAGCGGCACCGGAAGAAGACTCCGCGGCTGGCGCTTGGCGATCGTCGAATATCAGCGGCGGGTTGAGCAGATCGGGCTCGCCGGTCGGTTCGAGTTCCGCGTCCAGGGTCTCGATCTCGAGCGCCTGGCCGTTACCGCCGTAGTCGATGCGGCGCGCGACCTGCAGCGAGCACGCGCGATCCAGCGCCAGCAGCAACAGCGGGTCGCCGAAACGATTGAAACTCGAGGCGATGAAACGCCTGGGGCGCCCGCCCGGATCGATAACCTCGAATTCCACGCGCCAGCCCGCATCGTCCTCCAGCCGGTGACGGCTGCCGATGCGCTGGCCGCGGAACATGATATCGGACACGACGAACGGGACGCCGCCGAAAAACAGTGCGGGTGTGCCTGCGGTTTCCCAGCCCCGGCAACTGGCGGCGGCGAAGTCGAACAGGGTTTGCGCCGAGGGCCCGTCCTCCGCGAACGCGGGCAAAGGAATCGGCAGGCAGCATATCAGTAACAGCGCGCGGACTAGTTTCATGAACCTCGTCTATCGATTCTGGAAGCGGCGATTATATCGCGCCTCGACGTCGGCGGTCAGTCTACTGGCGAAGTCCCGGAAAAGCGACTCGCCGGCAGTTATCCCCGGTTGCGGGAATGACTTTCTCGGCGCCTCGGGTACACTCCGCCCCCATGATCGCTTTCACGCTCTCGGTATTCCTCTTGCTGATCACCCCGGGCCCCGGTGTTTTGTCGACCGCCGGGGTCGGTGCGGCCTTCGGTTTCCGCGCCGGCCTGCGATATGTCGCGGGGCTGTGCCTGGGTACCAACCTGGTCGCGCTGATCGTGGTTTCCGGCCTCGCCGCCATCGTACTGGCGACCGCCTGGGCAAGAAATACCCTGTTGATACTATCGGCTTTGTACCTGTTGTCGATCGCCGTGCGCATCGCTTTCGCCGGCAAGCGTATCGCGTTTATCGAGGCGACCAGCATCCCGGGGATCCGCGACGCGCTGATCCTGCAAATCATCAATCCGAAAGCCTATGCGGTGAACATGACCTGGTTTTCGGGATTCGTACTGGTACCCGGGTCGCTGCCCCTGGAAACCGCGATCAAGTTCCTGATCATCAACCTGTTCTGGATTCCGATTCACCTGCTGTGGCTGGCCGCCGGCAACAGCGTCAACCAGCTCGACCTCAGTCCCCGCACGCATTTCGTGATCAATCTGGGCATGGCGCTGGCACTGGTCGTCGTCGTCGGGCTGGCGATTCTATCCCTGCTTTGATCCCGGGCGAGCTGGCCAGGCACGCCTGCTTGAACTAATCTTGGAATCGAGGACCGGAAGATGATTGCAGTGGCGCGATGTCATGAGTAGAACCTGCGGGGAGGCACTGATGCAACTGCTCGAAGCCTACGGCGTGTCCACGGTATTCGGCATCCCCGGCGAGCATTCACTCGAACTCTACCGCGGCATCGAGAAATCCGGCATGCGCGCGGTAACCCCACGCAACGAGCAGGGAGCCAGCCTGATGGCGGACGGCTATGCGCGCGCCAGCGGCGAGCCGGGCGTGTGCACCCTGATCAGCGGACCCGGGGTCACCAGCGCCGCCACCGGCATCGGCCAGGCTTACGCGGGATCGGTACCGATGCTGGTGATTTCGAGCGCCAACGACACCCCGTCGCTGGGCAAGGGCTGGGGCCGGTTGCACGAAACCACCGATCTGTGCGCAATTACCCGCCCGCTCACGGCTCTTAGCGAAATGGTTTACGACCCCGACGAACTGCCCGGATTGATCGGCCAGGCTTTCGACGTCTTTCGCTCGCAGCGACCGCGACC
>JASFKL010000007.1:0-26208 GCA_050118655.1 Gammaproteobacteria bacterium
CGCGGTCCATCAACTGGTCGGCCGGCAACACCTCGTTGACCAGGCCCCAGCGGTGCGCTTCCCCGGCGTCCATCCAGCGTCCGAGGTAGAGCATTTCCATCGCGACGTGATAGGGAATACGCTTCGGCAGCTTGATGGTCGCCGCGTCGGCGAGCGTGCCGGCCTTGATCTCGGGCAGCGCGAAACTCGAGCTGTCGGACGCGTAGATCAGGTCGGCCGACAGCGCGAGCTCGAAGCCACCGCCTACCGCCATGCCGTGCACCGCGGCGATCACCGGTTTGTTCAAACCGCGCAATTCCTGCAGCCCGGCGAACCCGCCGACGCCGTAGTCGCCGTCGACCGCATCGCCGCCGGCTGCCGCCTTCAGGTCCCAGCCGGCGCAAAAGAACTTGTCGCCCGCGGTGCGCACGATTGCCACGCGTAGCCCGGGATCATCGCGAAAAGTCCTGAAGGTCTCGCCCATCAGGCGGCTGGTGGCGAGGTCGATGGCATTCGCCTTGGGGCGATCCAGCGTTACCTCGAGAATCCCGCCTTCGCTGCGGGTGGTGATGACATCGGACATTATTCCTGCTCCTCTATGACGATTAATGCGTCGGCCGCGACTGCGCCCCGGCCCTCGGCGCCGACCAGTAATGGATTGAGGTCGAGCTCGGCAAGCCCGCCGGCCTGCGCGAGCGCGTATTGTTGCACGGCGAGGATCGCGTCGATCGCGGCCTCGGTGTCGGCGCGCGGTCGGCCGCGATAGCCGTTCAGCAACGGCGTCGACCTGAGTTCGCCGAGCGCGCGTTCCACGTCGTCGCGGCTCGCCGGCATCAGCAAGGTGACGACGTCCTGCAGCAATTCGACCAGGATACCGCCGCTGCCGATCGTCAGTACCAGGCCGAACTGCGTATCGCGAACCACGCCGACGATCAGTTCGGCTACCGCGTCGTGCATGGTTTCGAGATACAGCCGGGGAGAGAGCGCGAACAGCTCGCCGGCTGCCTGTTCGACTTCGGCCGCGGAGGCGAGATTCAGGCGTACCGCGTTTCGCTCGGTCTTGTGCGCGATGCCGAGCGCTTTCAGCACCACCGGGTAGCCGAGTTCATTCGCCAGCGCCTGCGCATCGGCGGCCGATTCGACGACGCCCCCGGCCGGCAGCGGCACGCCGTGCGCGGCCAGCGCCTGCTTGGCGGCGGCCTCGTCGAGCGTCACCCGCGTACCGCCGGCGGCCCGCGGCAGGTGCAGCGGCGCGGCCGGCTCGCGTTTCCAGGCGGTACCGATATCGGCGGCGATCTCACAGGCGCGAATCGCTTCCTCGATGCCGTAAAAAGCGACCATGCCGCGGGAGCGATAATCCTCGGTGTATTCCTCGGGTATGTTTTCCGGCATGCCGACGACGAATGCGCCCCTGGCGGCGGTTTCCTCGAGCGCAGCCTCGAAGCCGTCGACCGCGATATGCCAGTCGGCGTCGTTGCAGCGCGCCGGATGCGGAAAATCCAGCACCAGCAGGTTGAGATCGAAACCGATGCCGGTCATCGCGCGGTAAGTGGCCTGCATGACCTCGCGGTCGCCCCAGCAGTAAGTCTGATAATCGAGCGGGTTGGCGATCGCGACCCGCGGCCCCAGTACGTCCTGCAGCGCCGCTTTTTGCGGTTCGGTGAGATCGGGAAAGTAGACCCGGCGTCCGTGCGCCGCGTCGGCCATGATGCTGGCCTCGCCCCCGGAACAGCTCATCGACGACAACCGGTAACCGTCGAGCGGGCCGTGCAGGTGCAACAGCTTCAGGGTCTCGAGAAACACCGGGATCGAATCCGCCTGGCCGAAGCCGCAGCGGCGCAGGAATTCGCCGACCACCGCGCGGCTGCCGACCAGCGACGCGGTGTGCGACAGCGCCGAGGCCTGTGCCTTGGCGCTCTTGCCGACGCTGAAGATGACCACCGGCTTTTGCAACGCGCGCGACTTTCGCGCCAGCGCCTCGAAGCCGGCGACCGAATCGAAGCCCTCGAGGTAGATGCCGAGGGTGCTGACGCGCGCATCCTCGAGCAGGTTGGACGCCAGTTCGGAGATACCGACCATCGCCTGGTTGCCGACCGTGAACACGTAGGACAACGGCAGGCCGCGTTTTTGCATCGTGAAGTTGATCGCGATGTTCGACGACTGGGTGATGATCGCGGCGCCGGTTTCGCCGTTACCGAGACGCCTGCCGCCCTGCTGGTCGGGCCACAGCAGCGCGCCGTCGGCGTAGTTGATATAGCCGTAGCAATTCGGGCCGAGCACCGGCATGCTGCCTGCCGCGTCGTGCAATTGCGCCTCGAGATCGCTGCCGGTGCGGTCGGACTCGCGCCAGCCGGACGCGAAACAGACCGCGCCGCCGCAGTCGCGGGCGCGCAAGGCGCGCACCACGTCGACGGTCAGCGCGCGATTGACGCCGATGAAGGCCGCGTCGGGGCTGCCGGGCAAATCATCCACCGAGCGCCAGGCGGGAATGCCGTGAACCTCGTCCTTGTTGGGATGCACCGGCCAGATATCGCCGGCGAATCCCATCAGCTTGCACTGCTCGACAACGTTGGCGGCCCAGTTACCGCCGAACACGGCGATCGATTTCGGGCGCAGCAGGCGTTCCAGGCGCATCGTGTCGTCTCGCATCAGCCGCCCAGCGGGCGCAGCAGGTCGCGCGAAATGATGTGACGCTGGATTTCCGAGGTGCCGTCCCAGATACGCTCGACGCGCGCGTCGCGCCAGAAGCGCTCCAGCGGCAGTTCGTCCATCAGGCCCATGCCGCCGAAGATCTGGATGGCCTCGTCGGTGACGCGCGCGAGCATTTCGGTCGCGTAGAGCTTGGCGCTGGCGATTTCGCGGTTGGCCTCGAGGCCCTCGTCGAGGCGCCAGGCGGCCGCCAGCGTCAGCCAGTCGGCGGCGTCGATCTCGGTGATCATGTCGGCGAGCTTGAACGACACGCCCTGGAACTTGCCGATCTGCTGGCCGAACTGCCTGCGCTCGGCGCAGTAGGGCAGCGCGTATTCGAAGGCGCGGCGCGCGCGGCCGACGCTGGTCGCGGCGACCGTCAGCCGGGTCGCGTAGAGCCATTCGTTCATGACCTCGAAACCGCCGTGCAATTCGCCGAGAATCTGCGACGACGGCAACCGGCAGTTATCGAAATTCAGAATGCAGTTCTTGTAGCCGCGGTGGCTGACCGAGTTGTAGCCCGGGCGAATCTCGAAACCGGGCGTGCCGCGGTCGACCAGGAAGCAGGTGATCTTTTTCTTCGGCCCGCGCGGGGTGTCTTCCTCGCCGGTAGCGACGAACACGATGACGAAGTCGGCGATGTTGGCGTGGCTGATGAAATGCTTGCTGCCGTTGACGATCCAGTCGTCGCCGTCGGGCTTCGCGCTGCATTGCATGCCGCGCACGTCGGAGCCGGCGCCGGGCTCGGTCATCGCCAGCGCGTCGAATTTCTCGCCCTTCACCGCGGGGAACAAATATCTCTCGCGCTGTTCTTCGTTGCAGGCCTGCAGGATGCCAGACGGACGGCCGAAAAATACCGCGAGCGCATTGGAGGCGCGCCCGAGTTCGCGTTCGAGCAGCGTGAAATCGAGATGGCCGAGACCGCCGCCGCCGAACTCCTCGGAAATGTTGGCCGCGAAATAACCCGCCTCGATGCACTTGTCGCGAATCTCGTGGCCGAGTTCCAGAGGCACTTCGCCGCTGCGCTCGATTTCCGCCTCGTGCGGGTAGATTTCGTTTTCGACGAACTGCCTGACCGTATCGACGATCATTTCCTGTTCAAAACTGAGTCCGAAATGCATGGGGTTTCTCCTTATGCTAGGCAGGGTCGTTGGCCGCCTGCTGCAAGCGCTGTTGGTAACTCGCGAGCGTTTTACCCGCGCCCCAGTCCCTGGCCTTCAGTGCTTGCAGGATCGCGACCAGGTTGTCGTCGCGAATGCGTTCCAGGTCGCGCGGCGAGAGGCCTCCGGCCTGCGCCTCGCACTGGTCGCCGACCTCGTTGACGAATTCGTCGGTCAGTTCCGGCACGTCCATGAGCTTGGTCCAGGGCCATTTCAGGCAGGGGCCGAACATCGCCAGCATGGCGCGCATGCCGCCTTCGCCGCCGGCCAGGTGAAAGGTTTGCATGGTGCCCATCTGCGCCCACCTGAGGCCGGGGCCGTAGGCGATCGCGGCGTCGATTTCCTCGGCGGTCGCAACCTTGTCGTGCAGCAGCCACAGCGCCTCGCGCCACAGGGCTTCCTGCAGGCGGTCGGAAAGAAAGCCCTCGATCTCGACGCGGCAGTGCAGCGGCTGCATGCCGATCGAGGCATAGAACTGCTTGCCCCAGTCGATGTAACCGGCGTCGGTCTGCTTGCCGGCCACCAGTTCGACCAGCGGCAACAGGTAAACCGGGTTGAACGGATGCGCGACGATCAATCGCTCCGGATGCCGCATCTCGGCCTGCAGGTCGCTCGGCATGATGCCCGAGGTCGACGAGGCGATCACCGCGTCGGCGGACGCCGTGGATTCGATTTCGGCATAGACCGCGCGCTTGATACCGGTACGCTCGGGCACGGATTCGATAATCAGCTGCGCGGGTTCGGCGGCCGCGGCGGCCGAGTCGAACCAGCTGACGCTGCCGCTGGAATCACCCCCGATGCCGAGACCCTCGTAGGCGTGTTCGGCGTTGGCGAGCACCGCGTCGAACTTGCCGCGCGCGTCGGGCGCCGGGTCGAATACCGTGACGTCGATGCCGTTGGCGATCAGGCGCGCGGCCCAGCCACCGCCGATCACGCCGCCGCCGACGATGGCGGCCGTTTTCACTTGCTTCATCTCGTTAATCCTGGTTGGAGACCGGGGCGCGTTTTTGCAGTTGCAGCTTTTCGCGCACCTCGGCCGGGGTCATCAACGTGCAGCCCATGTTGGTGACGATGGTGGCGGCCTTTTCGACCAGCTGCGCATTGGTCGCGAGTTCGCCTTTTTTGAGCCACAGGTTGTCTTCGAGGCCGACGCGCACGTTGCCGCCGGCGAGCACCGCGGCCGCCGCGTAAGGCATTTCGTGGCGGCCGATCGAGAACGCCGAAAAGGTCCAGCCGGCCGGCGTGTTGTTGACCATCGACATGAAGGTATTGAGGTCGTCGGGCGCCCCCCAGGGAATGCCCATGCACATCTGGATCATTACCGGGTCCTGGATGATGCCTTCCTCGACCAGCTGTCTGGCGAACCACAGGTGGCCGGTCTCGAAGACCTCGATTTCCGGGCGCACGCCGAGGTCGGTCATCATTTTGCCCATCGCGCGCAGCATGCCGGGCGTGTTGGCCATGATGTAATCGGCCTCGGCGAAATTCATCGTGCCGCAATCGAGGGTGCAGATTTCGGGCAGGCACTCGGCGACGTGGGCGACGCGCTCGGTGGCGCCGGCCATGTCGGTGCCGGCCTCGTTCAGCGGCAACGGCTTTTCGACATTGCCGATGACCAGATCGCCGCCCATGCCGGCGGTCAGGTTGACCACCACGTCGGTGTCCGAGTCGCGGATGCGGTCGACGACCTCGCGGAACAGTTCCGTTTGCCGGCCCGGCGCGCCGGTCTCGGGATCGCGCACGTGGCAGTGCACCACCGCGGCCCCGGCTTTGGCGGCGTCGATCGCGCTCGCGGCGATTTCTTCGGGCGAGCGCGGCACGTGCGGGGAACGCTCCTGGGTACCGCCCGAACCGGTCACCGCGCAAGTGATGAAGGGGTTCAAATTCATTGCTAAAGGCATGGCTGACCTCCTGGATAGATCGCGCCATCATGTCACGGAAAATCAGCCCGTGATTGCGTTAATTCGCAAAATATTTGACAATTCACGCAATGAATATTTTCGATCCCAGCCAGGAAAAGCTGCGCGTAACGCTGCTGGTTTTGCCCGAATCTTCGATGATGTCGCTGGCCTCGGCGCTCGACCCGATGCGCGCCGCCAACCGTATCGCCGACCGCCGCCTGTTCGAATGGCGGATTGCGACCCTGAACGGCAAGTCCGCGCGCCTGACCTGCGACCTGGTGATCGAACCGGATACCGCGCTCGACGCCAACCTGCGAGGCGACGTGCTGATCGTGATCGCGAGTTTCAACCAGCAGCATCACGCCGGCCCCGCCCACCTGAAGCTGCTCAAGCGCCTGGCGCGCAACTTCAGCATCGTCGGCGGTATCGAGGCGGGCAGCTGGATCCTCGCGCGCAGCGGTCTGCTGCAGGGCAAATCGGCGACCACCCACTGGGAAGACCTCGAAGAATTCGCGACCTGCTATCCCGCGCTCGACGTCAAGCCGGATCGTTTCGTCATCGACGGCAGGGTATTCACCACCGGCGGCGCCTCGCCGACTTTCGATTTCATGCTTTACCTGATTCGCCGGCGTTTCGGCTATCCGCTGGCGATGGAAGTCTCGAGCGTGTTCATCTACGACGGCGTGCACAGCGCCACCGACAACCAGCCGCTGGTATCGCTCGGCATGCTCGAAAACAGCGAGCCGCGGGTGGCGGCGGCGATCCACGTCATGGAGCAACATATCGACGATACGCTTTCAATCGCGCAGGTCGCCGCGCAGGTCGACCTCTCCGTGCGCATGCTCGAATACCTGTTCAAGCAGACGCTCGACCTGTCGCCGGCGGCCTATTACCGGCGGTTGCGCCTGCAGACCGCGCGCCGCATGGTCGTCGATACGCGCCTCAAGCTGCAGGAAATCGCGATCCGTACCGGCTTCAATTCCCTGTCGTCGTTTTCACGCCTGTTCAGGAACCATTACCGCCAGTCCCCCGGCGAGTGCCGCCAAAAGGCCCGCGCGGACCTGCCGGGTTGAGCGATCCGGAGATATCGTCACCCGGTTGTCATTTTTGCCGTTTATCATCCGCTGCATCCGAATTCCGAAGACTATCGACAGAATTCGATACAAACGGACAGAGAGCGAAAATGAAAAACCTCGACTATTCCAGAACCGTGACACCCGATAGCGACGCCATCCGCGGCGGCGACCGCGTAATTGCGCGGAGCGAAGCTCAGGGTCCGGATTCCACGCGCGGCAAACAGATGAGCGACGCCGCAAGGCGACAACAAGCCCTGTTGGTTTACCGCGATATCAGATACAGGAAACGGTACAGGGAATTTTTTCAGTAGCGCATTTGGAAGCTCGCATGCACGAAGCAGTCGATCAGCCGCATCGGCGCAGCCAGCTGGGTTACCGCCTGTTCGCGCCCGTTTACGACCTGGTGTTCGGATCGAGCCTGCAAGCGGGCCGCCGGCTCGCGATAGCCGCGCTCGACGCCAGACCCGGAGAACGAATTCTCGAGGTTGGAGTCGGCAGCGGCCTGTCATTGTCGATGTACCCGCTGGACGCTTTCGTTGTGGGTATCGATATCTCGAGCGACATGTTGTCCAGGGCCAGGCGGCGTATCGACAGGGCGCAGTCGTCAAACATGCAAACCCTGTTTCGAATGGATGTCGAGCGGCTGGCGTTTGCCGACGCCAGGTTCGACAAGGCGGTAGTGATGTATGCGTTGTCGGGATTTCCCGAGCCCGTGCGCGCGATGGCGGAAATACAGCGCGTTTGCAAACCAGGTGCGACGCTGGTGCTGGTCAATCGCTTTCGTTCGTCGCGCCCTGTTACGCGCCTGGCCGATATCCTGCTGGCGCCGATTTTTCGCCTGCTTAGCTATCGGGCAGACCTGGACATCGAGGCGTTCTTGCAGGCATCGAACCTGCAGTTGCTCGATCGAAAGCCGGCAAACCTGTTCGGCTACTCGACGGTGCTCGTCTGTCGCACCTTCGGCTCGACCGGGTCCGGTCCTCTGCCGGCGATACCGTTCGATCTCGCCGCGGATCAGACCTCGGCCGTGCGCAACTGATGCACCCGGTCGAGAGCGGCCGTATGCCTGCCGACGACAGCTATCCCGAACTGAATCGCTTCATAACGCTCGGCGACGGGGTATGCCATTACCGCCTCGACGGACCGCAAAACGGATCCGTATTGCTGATGATCCATGGCGCAACGGTGCCAGGTTGGGAATTCGACCGGCTCGCACCCCTGCTGCAGGCTGCAGGCATTCGTACGCTGGTGCCGGATCTGTACGGCCACGGAAATTCCGCGCGGCCACGCAAGCCTTACGACTACGAGTTGTTTTGCCGGCAGATCGACGAACTGCTGGAAGCGCTGGCAATCGATCGGCCAGTCGATGTCCTCGGGCATTCCATGGGTGCAGCTATCGCCGCGCGGCTCGCCTGTCGTGATCCGGATCGATACGGACGATTGCTGCTGGTGGCTCCGCTGGTCGACTTCACCGCAACCACGCCCGCTACCCGGGTATTGGCCCTGCCCGGGCTGGGCGAATTGCTGGCGGCGATCTACCTCAAGCCGATGCTGGTTAGACGCCGCCGCATGCGCTACCGGGATATCGAGGACGGACGCTGGGTCGACATGTTCCGGCGCCAGATCCGTATACCGGGTTCCGGGCGCATGCTGTTATCGTTGCTGAGACGCGGCACGCTCGGCGACCAGCGCGATCAGTACGTCGCGTTGAATCGACAACCGCATGAGTTACTGGTCATGCGCGGCGACCAGGATACGATTTTGCCCCGGCGGCAGTTCGACGCATTGCGCGAATCGCTGCCGCGCGCGCAGTTCGTCGAAATTCGCGGCCTACCCCATGCTTTGGTGATCACCGACCCGGAAAAACTGGCACCGCCGATCGTCCGTTTCCTGTCGCGACCCCCGCGCGGCAACGCGGCTGAAATCCTTTCGCGTTCGGTAGCCTGAGGGGTGATATCATTCTCGAACCCGTCCGGCGCATAAACGCTTCGCGCCGATGCCGGAGATCAGAATTTGACGAAGATCATGCTGATGCTGAGCCATACTCCGACGGTGAAATAGGTACTGATCCAGACGACTTCCTGTTTCCAGATAGACCAGTCGCTGGTCGGGATACGCCGCTTGACCGCGTCGCGAATACCTTCTCCTATAGACAGGTATTTGTCGCCGCGGCTGGCTTTTTGCCTGCTGCGCTCGAAGTACATCGGGATATCGACGAAAAGCATGACGTAGGCAGCGCCGAGACAGCTTACGATGCCGATTAACATGATTGCCTTGAGCCAGCCGTCGAGCAGGAAATACCCGGCGATACAGCAAGCGGCGGCCAGTAGCACCATGATGATCCACATCGCCTCCTCGATGCCGTGCCAGATATGGTTCAAGGTCAGCGCCGCGCGCCAGCAGCAGACCTGGGCGACGACAATAATGGGTACCAGCGACCAGGCGATCGCGGTTATCACGCCGGATTCCAGGTGAACGCCGAGATCGTAGATCAAAACCGCGCATTGAATACTGAAACAGATTTCGGCGAGCGTCGCCAGGCTACGGCCGAGGGCAATCGAGGACAGCGGGTTATCGATCAGGCAATATCGCTCCAGGTCGATACGCGGGAAAAAAGACCTGAAGGCGCATACCATGACGTAAAAACCGGACAATATCGGCTGCAGATACGAAAAGTTCTGCGTCTCCGCGTTCACGGCTAACGCCCACATCCAGACGACGATATTGAGTACGGCCATCACGCACAGAAACTTCCACCAGATGAATGTCTTGTTCATTGTTATTTACTCCCTTGGAGGCCGGCCCGCTGGCGTAACCCGTTTTACTCGCAGGATTCGAATGCGAACGCTAAATTATATGTAATCGGGCGGGAATGTAACAGTTTCGTAATATTTGCCGGCGAGGTTCCTTTAACCGAATCGGAATCACGGACGCCCGATGCGTGTGATTTCAATGCCCGGAATTAAACGTAAAACTGAAACATGATTGTCATTTTCGGCTGCTAAGTTGCCCGCCAAATACCTTTACGGTAATCGCCTATGTGGCAACAAGACGTCCTGATTCTGTCTACCGCTACCACCCTGACCCTGATCCTGGCTCTGCTGCTCGGCAAGCTATGGGTGCGTCTGCGCCTTTCCCGGGCCAAGCATCCATCGTTGCGGGGGCACAGCAAGTGGTCGCGCCGGATTTCCCGCCTGGTACCGTATTTCGCTTACGAAGAGTCTCGTTTCTTCGCCAGCGACGGCGCTCCCGCGGCGATAGCCGAACATCGCCGCAGCTGTTTTTTTAGGCTCGCCGCCGACCTGAAGGCGCGCGCTCCGCATAGCGTCGAGGCCACGCAAGCCCTCGAAGCCGGAATCTCGGATCTGCAATTTACCAATCTGCATCGGGTACCGTTCCCTTACCGAGAACTGGCGCGCGAGCATCTCGCGATGCCCAACCTGGTCACCGAGACTCGCGGCGTGCAGGTCAGGGATCTGGACGGCAACTGGAGCTACGACCTGTCGGGTTCCTACGGGGTCAATGTCTTCGGTTACGACTTCTACAAGGAATGCATGCAGCGGGGCATGGAGAAGATTTCGAAGCTCGGCCCCGTGCTCGGCCCTTACCACCCGTTGATCGGCGAAAACGTCGAACGCCTCAAATCGATATCCGGGCTCGACGAGGTATCGTTTCATATGTCGGGTACCGAGGCCGTGATGCAGGCCGTGCGGCTCGCCCGTTACCATACCGGCAAGAGTCATCTGGTCCGCTTTTGCGGCGCCTACCACGGCTGGTGGGACGGCGTACAACCCGGTATAGGCAACCAGCGCAACAGCGACGACGTCTACACGCTCGAAGATATGAGCGCGGCCACGCTCAGGGTACTCGATACGCGCAACGACATCGCCTGCGTGCTGGTCAATCCGCTGCAGGCGCTGCATCCGAATGCCGACGCATCCAGCGATGCGATGCTGATTGCCAGCGACCGCCGCACCGCCTTCGATCGCGAGGCTTACTCGAGCTGGCTCGAGGAGCTGCGCGCCGTCTGTACCCGCCGGGGCATCGTACTGATCCTCGACGAGGTATTCACCGGCTTTCGTCTTGCCTATCGCGGCGCACAGGAGTATTTCGGCGTACAGGCCGATATCGTGACCTACGGTAAATCGCTGGGCGGCGGCCTGCCGGTCGGCGTGGTCTGCGGCAAGCGTGAACTGATGAAGCGTTACAAGGAACAACAGCCGGCGAATATTTCCTTCGCTCGCGGCACCTTCAACTCCCATCCGCTGGTGATGGCGGCGATGAACGAATTCCTGCAGCGGATCGAACTGCCGTACTGCCAGCGACTGTATTACTACAACGAGAAGACCTGGGAACAGCGACGCGCGAAGATCAACCAGGCCCTCGCCGATGCAGATCTGCCGCTCGAGATCGCCGGTATCACGTCGATCTGGACTTTGCTCTATACCCGCCCCGGTCGATACAACTGGATGCTGCAATACTATTTGCGCAAGCACGGACTGTTACTGAGCTGGGTGGGTAGCGGGCGGCTGATCATGAGTCTCGATTACAGCGACGAGGATTTCGAGCAGGTGGTCGAGCGCTTCGTCGCCGCGGCACTCGAAACAAGCGCCGACGGCTGGTGGTGGAGCCCCCCCGAGATCACCAACCGCGCGATTCGCCGGCAATTCCTGCGCGACTTACTGGCGGCGAAACTGCCCTGGATGAAGCCATCCCGCGGTAGCGCGCCGCCACCCATGGAAACCGACGAACTCGGCGAGGTTTGATACGAATGGAAATCATCCAGTCCGATTCGGCGATGAATGCCTTCCGGCAGTCGCTGCGCCAGGAATTCATGACCTTTTTGCTCTCCCAGGCGAAACGTTATCCTGTCGAGGAATGCCTCAAGGTCGATTTGCACTGCCACGACCGCAACAGCGACAAGCCGGACGAGCTCTGGGGACGCATCCTGGGCCTGCCCGAAACCTGGTTGAAAACCAAAAAACTGGTCAAGGCCCTACAGTCCAACGGCTGCGATCCGGTGACCGTCACCAACCACAATAATGCGCGCTCCTGCTGGGAATTGCAGGACAAGGGGATCGACGTTCTGGTCGCCGCCGAGTTTACCTGTTACTTCCCCGAATACAGCCTTTTCGTGCACGTACTGACTTACGGTTTCACGCCCGAACAGGAAGTCGTGCTCGAGCGCAAGCGGAGCGATATTTACGATTTCCTGCGTTACGCGGCCGAGCAAGATATCCCGGTTATCCTGCCCCATCCGTTATATTTTTATACCCGAAGCGACAGGATCGATCCCGCACTGTTCGAAAAGTTCGCGGTGCTGTTTCAACGTTTCGAGGTTCTGAACGGACAGCGCGACCAGTGGCAAAGCGTGCTGACCCTGAACTGGGCGCAGGACCTGAGTGCCGAAAAGATCGAGCGTTACGCGCGCCGCCACCGGCTCGACCCGGCGGACTACGGCGTCGATCCCCGGCAGCCCAAGGTGCTGACCGGCGGCTCCGACTGCCACATGGGAATCTTCGCCGGTAAGTGCGGCTCGTGGCTGCACGTCCCCGACCTGGCGTCGAGGCGCATCACCACACCGCGCTCCGAGTTGGCACTGGAAGCGATTCGCGCCGGCAGGATCGCAGCTTTCGGCTACGTCGGCGAAAACGAAAAGCTCAATATCGCGCTGCTCGACTACTTTTCCCAGGTTGCAACCCGCATCGAGGATCCGGGCCTGCTGCGATTGTTGTTTCATCGCGGCGAGCTGTCGGACAAGGTCGCCTGTTTCACGGCCGGCAATCTGCTGCTCGAAATGCAAAAACACAAGAACACGCAAAAATTCTTCGATTTCATCCACAGTGCATTGCAAGGGAAGAAACCGAACAAGTTGCTGAAATGGAAGGTCAAGAAGGATTATCGTTTCTGTATCGAACATCTCGAACGAATCGCCGACAGCCGCAACCAGTCGGACCAGGCTTTCGTGGAGACGGTCAACGAATCGATTCATACGCTTTTCACCGGTCTCAACCGGCTGGTTATCGCGCGCATCGAGAAATGCGCGCTCAAGCTCCTGAACGGCGGTCTGAAGAATATTTCGACCGAGGAGATTACGCGCAACTTCGAGATCCCGATGCAGGTATCTTCACTGGTGTTCGGCAGCAAGAAAAAATCCCCGGGCATCAGCGATTTCGATATTGAGCAGCTTCTCGACCTGCTGACCTTTCCTTTGCTGGTCGGCTCGATATTGCTCGGCACCAGCATGGGCAGCGCGAGACTGCTCTATCAGAACCGGAGTTTCCTCAACGAGTTCGCGGAGCGTATCGGGCGCAACCAGCATCCCCGTCGCGCTCTGTACCTGACCGATACGCTGAAGGACCGTAACGGGGTTTCCAGCTCGCTGTCGGCGAAGCTCAGGGAAATCCAGCGCGCCGATATGCCGATCGATTTCCTGATTTGCCATGCCGACGCCACCGCGGAATCCCACCTCCACGTGGTCGAACCGCTGGCGAGTTTCAACCTGGCGGACTTCGGCGAGCAGGAATTGCGCGTACCCGACTTGATGGAGATCGGGCGCATTTTCTGCGAAGGCGGATACGATCGCGTGATCTGTTCCACCGAGGGGCCGATGGCGGTCGCGGCGTTGTTTCTCAAGCATATGTACAACGTGCCCTGCTATTTCTTCATGCACACCGACTGGCTCGACTTCATCCGCCACAATACCGACCTGAACCAGCACGAGCGCGACCGCGTGCGCCGCCTGCTGCGTTTTTTCTACGGCCAGTTCAGCGGCGTGTTCGTGCTCAACCGGGAGCACCGCGACTGGCTTACCGGGCACGAGATGCAGCTCGAGCCCGATCGCGTGCTGTTGACCGCGCACCACGTGGAGCCCCCCGTCGAGCAGCCGCGGCCGATCTCCAGGCGCGAGCTGTTCGCGGATGCCGGCGACGATACGCCGGTGCTGCTTTACGCCGGCCGGCTGAGCCGCGAGAAGGGCATCGGCGAGCTGCCGGAAATACTTCGGCGGGTGCGCGCCTCGGTAGCCGATGCGCGGCTGGTGGTTTGCGGTACAGGCCCGCACGAGGACGAACTCAGGCGCGAATTACCCGACGCACTATTCACGGGCTGGATCGACAAGGCGCGTCTGCGGCAGATTTACGCTGCCGCCGATATCAAGGTGTTTCCGACGCGTTTCGATACCTTCGGCAACGTCGTGCTCGAAGCCTTCTCCTGCGGCTTGCCGGTTGCGGCCTACGACTGCAAGGGGCCGAGGGATATTATCGAGCACGGTGTCAACGGCTACCTGGCCGGGAATATCGAGCAAATGAGCCGGCAAATCGTCGCACACCTCGGCAATGACAGCCATCTGAAAGCGATGCGCGAGCAGGCGTTGCGCCGCAGCCGGGAATACGATGCCGAGGTCATCATGCAGCAGTTCGCGGAGGACCTCGGGCTCGGGTTACCCGGTCTCCGAGTCGTCAAGCCGCGCTCGGTGGCCTGAATCGCCGTCGCGCGATCCTGATGACGGTTCTTATGCACAGACTCTCGCGGCGCGAGCAGGTCAATTTTTTACTCACCAATCGGATACCCCGCTTGCTGGCAACGCGCTTCATCGGCTGGTACAGCCGCATCGAGAGCCCGCTGCTGACGCGCTGTTCGATCGCGCTCTGGCGAATATTCGACCGCGAGCTGAATTTCGACGAGGCACGTAAGCGACGATTTACGAGCCTGAGGGATTGTTTCATCCGCGAGCTCAGTCCGGGCCTGCGACCCGTCCACGCCGACAGCGGAATCGTCACCAGTCCCTGCGACGCGATCGTCGGCGCGCACGGGCGTATCGAGGACGGGCGCGTCTACCAGGCTAAAGGTTTTCCCTACCGGCTCGACGACCTGATCCCGGATGCCGGACTCGTGCGCCGTCTCGGCAATGGCGTGTTCGTCACCCTGCGGCTCAAGTCGAGCATGTACCATCGATTTCACGCACCTCGTGATTGCCGGGTCAGCAGTGTGCTCTACCAGTCGGGCGATACCTGGAACGTGAATCCGGTCGCGCTCAAGCGCATCGAGAAGCTGTTTTGCAAAAACGAGCGTGCGTTGGTCGAACTCGAATGCGGCCTGCCGGGGTACTGCCTGGTCATGGTGCCGGTGGCGGCGATCCTGGTCGCCAGCATGCACTTTCACTGCCTGGAACACGACCTGGATCTGTCTTACCGCGGACCGAACCGGCTGCATTGCGACGCGAATTACCGCAAGGGCGAGGAGATGGGTTATTTCCAGCAGGGATCGACGATTCTGCTGTTCGCGTCGAAGCAGTTCGAGCTGCACCCCTCGATTGCCGACGGACGGCGCATCCGGATGGGCGAACCGCTGCTCCTCGAGCCCGGCCGACCCGGCTGATTCGGGCGGTAGATGCCGATTCAGGCAAACCATGATTACAACATATGGAGAAAACCAATGGGATTTCTAGAAGAACTCAATCAGCAACGCTGGGACGATCATCGCTATTACCACCACAATCGCGTCAACCAGTTCCTCCACCTGATCAGCGCCTGCTGTTTCCTGGCCAGCTACGTGCTGATCTTTATCGACCCGGTCGCCGCGGTACTGATCGGCTGGCTGCTGGCGATGGTGACCCGCCAGACCGGTCATTTCTTTTTCGAGCCGAAAACCTATGACGAAGTCAACCGGGCCAGTCACGAATACAAGGAGAGCATCAAGGTCGGCTATAACCTGAAGCGCAAGATCGTGCTGCTGGCGATCTGGATCCTGGCGCCGGTGGTGCTGTTTTTCTACCCGACCCTGTTCGGCATTTTCAGCGAACCCCAGGGAACTCGCGGATTCATCCACAACATGTCGTTGTTGTGGCTGTCTATCGGTGCCGGCGCGGTCCTGTTTCGCGGCGTACAGCTGTTTTTCATCATGGGATTCCAGTCGGGCTGTGTCTGGATGAGCAAAATCCTCACCGACCCGTTCCACGATGTAAAGATTTACTACAAGTCTCCCTATTACTTGCTAAAGGGTGAAATGTACGACGATATGTCGGAATGGTACGACAAGACCGTCGCCTCCGCCTCGGAAGCGATCGACGAAGCTTTCGATTCGGTTTCCGAGTCGTTGACCTCCGCAACCGAGACTTTATCGGGGCGCGGCAGCGAAGACCCGGAAGCCGCGACCCGCTGACCGCCGACCTCGAATAACTAAAAGAAGAGGGCGTCTTTTGCCACGGCGCCCGTCATAACCCCTTTTCCGTCTCGCGCGATTTCTCGTGAGGGACGGTTTTTATCGGGCAGCTGAATTATTTTTCAAAGGCGAATTATTACTCAGAGGAAAAACCATGTTTGGCAGGTATCGCCGCGGCCGGCTCGTGTTTTGCGGACGATTGTAACGATTCTGTCATCCACGTCTGTCACGATCGAAACACACCAAAAACTTCTGGAGTTCAGGCGAATGAAATCAATAGCAGGAATTGCGCTGCGGTTTTGCCTTGCGCTGGCGATCGGCGGAACCATGATCCATGTACCCGATGCGCGGGCCGGCGCGGCGGTGAAAGTCACTAACGGTAACGACGCCGGTCCTGGCTCGCTACGCGCGGCGCTGGAGTCGCAAGCCACCAGAATAGAAATCGACAGGTCGGTTGGCGCAATCGAAATACATTCCACGCTCGAATACAGCGGTCAGGACAGGCTGCAGATAAAAGGAAGAGGACAAACCGTATCCATCGACTCGAACATGACGCTGCTGGCGATTACCCGGGGTGCGGATTTGAAAATATCGGATCTCAATTTCGAGGGCCCGGGCGGCTTCAGCATTCTCAATCGCGGCGACCTGGATCCCCTGCGGGCTGCGGGCAAGGGTATCTTTGTCGGCCTGCGCGAAGACCAGACTGGTACCGTCAAGATCGATCTGCGCAGGGTGAAAGTCAGCGGCGTCGCCAACCATGGTATTCATGTATCGGATTGCAGCCTCGCCGACGACTGCGGTAGCGGCGGCGGTGGCGGCGGCGACGGCTCGCCGGCGTCGATCATGGTGAAACTCGACCGGGTTACGGTTACCGATGTCGGTAACGGCAAGTTCGATGCCGACGGCCTGCGCGTTGACGAACGCGGCGACGGCGATATCGAGCTGAAAGTGAAAAGATCATCGTTCACTTACGTCGGGGCCGACGGGGTCGAACTCGATGAGGGCAATAACGGCGATGTCGTCGTCGACGTAAAAGACAGCGACTTCAGTGACAACGGCAACTATTGTGATCCCGACGTGGTCGGCCCGTTCCTGCCGGCTGTCGACGAGGCCGAATTCGACGATCTCACCGCCGTGGATTCCGGCGATCTGCCGCAACCTCCGCCCGCGCCGGGCGTGGTCGTCATCCCGGGCCCGGTTTTCGGCAGCCCGGACGACGGTTGCCTCGAGCGTTCGGTCGACTTTTACGATTCGGGCTACGTCGAGGAGTACGAAATCGCGATCGACCTCGACGACGGTTTCGACATCGACGAGGCGGGTGACGGTTCGCTGATCGCGAAGGTAAAAGATTCCACTATACGTGGTAACCAGGACGAGGGCCTGGATTTCGACGAGGAAGACGCCGGCCTGGTCGCGATCGATCTCGACCGCACCGAGGCGAGCGCCAATCGCGACGACGGCTTCAAGATTTCGGAAGTCGGCGACGGCACGGTAATCGGCAGGCTAAAGCGCATCACCTCGATCGACAACGGCGGCAAGGGCATCGTGTTCGAGGAGGAAGACAGCGGCGACCTGTTCCTGGAGATCGAGAGTACACGGACTTCGAACAACGACGACAGTGACGATACCGGCATCGAAGCCGTTCAGGAATCTCCCGGCATCGGTAAATTGCGGTTGAAGAAGTCGAACATCGCCGACGGCATCGATCTCGACGGCGTCGAGGAAATCTGATTCTCCGGCTCCCCTTCCCGCACGTCCCGGGTAGTGCTGCCGTTAGAATTCGGTGGCACTACCCGACGAGTCTATAAGGGCGCCCCGCGAAGTTCGATGGCGCAATTAGACAATCGACAGTCGCGGGCAACCCTCAACCGGTAATAGCCTGTGATAATATCCCTCGGCTTGCAGGGGTTTTCGGGTCTGGCAGGCTAATCGCCCGGCGATGGCAACGCCGCCTGAGACTCCGCTCGCTTGATTCGCAACAAATTGTCGATAGAATACTCGGCCCCTGAGCCGAGTTAGCTGAGTTGAGAGCGTAATGAAAGTACTGGTTTGTGTGAAACGCGTGCTTGATCCGCAGGTCAAGGCGCGCGTCAAGGCGGATGGGTCGGGCGTCGACCTGGCGAATGCCAAGATGACGATGAACCCGTTTTGTGAAAATGCCCTCGAAGAGGCGCTGCGCATGCGCGAGGCCGGCACGGTCGAAGAGATCATCGTCGCCTCCGTCGGCGGCGGTAAAACCGAGGAAACCCTGCGCCACGGTCTCGCCATGGGCGCCGACCGCGCCATCCAGGTGGTGACCGAGGAAAACCTCGAGCCGCTGGCGGTCGCCAAGGTGCTGAAAGCCGTCGCCGAGCAGGAAGGCGTCGGCCTGGTGCTCGCCGGCAAGCAGGCCATCGACGACGATTCCAACCAGACCGCGCAAATGCTGTCCGCGCTGCTCGGCTGGTCGCAGGCGACCTACTGCTCGAATATCAAGATCGAGGGCGACCGGGCGACCATCGTGCGCGAGGTCGATGCCGGCCTCGAAACCATCCAGGTGAAAATGCCGGCCGTGATGAGCGCCGACCTGCGCCTCAACGAGCCGCGCTACGTCAAGCTGCCCGACGTCATGAAAGCCAAGCGCAAGCCGATGGACAAGATCGAACTCGCGAGCCTCGGCCTCGACACCGCGAACCGCCTGACGACCCTGCAGGTCGACGAACCCGAGGGCCGCGCCGCCGGTATTATCGTCAACAGCGTGGCCGAGCTGGTGGAAA
The DNA here is from genome assembly GCA_050118655.1 of Gammaproteobacteria bacterium. GTDB lineage: Bacteria > Pseudomonadota > Gammaproteobacteria. Next base: position 18,723 of record JASFKL010000007.1, read on the forward strand.
AGCTGCGCAACGAAGCGAAGGTAATCTGATCATGGCTAATCTCGTTATCGTCGAACACGACAACAATGAAGTCGCCCCCGCAACCCTGCACGCGGTAACCGCCGCGCGCGAAATCGGCGGCGATATCCACCTGCTGGTCGCCGGTGAAAACTGCGGCGCGGTCGCCGAGGCGGCGGCCAAAATCGACGGCGTAGCCGTCGTCAAGCACGCCGACGACGCGAAATTCGCCCACGGCCTGGCCGAGAACCTCGCCAGCCTGGTGGTCGAGCTGGCCGGCGATTACAGTCATCTGTTCGCCTCGGCGACGACTTTCGGCAAGAACGTGATGCCGCGTGCAGCCGCCCTGCTCGACGTCGCGCAAATCTCCGATATCGTCGAGGTCAAGTCGGAAGACACTTTCGTGCGCCCGATCTACGCGGGCAACGCGCTCGCGACCGTGCAGTCTTCGGACAAGATCAAGGTCATCACGGTGCGCACCATCAAGTTCGAGCCGGCGGCCGCCGAGGGCGGTTCGGCCGCTGTCGAAAAGGTAGACGGCGGCAGCGACACGGGCTTGTCGAGCTGGGTTTCGCAGGCGCTGTCGGACAACGACCAGGTCGATCTGACCTCGGCCAAGATCGTGATTTCGGGCGGTCGCGGCATGCAGTCGGGAGACAATTTCGAGATGCTGCACAAGGTTGCCGCCAAGCTCGGCGCCGCGGTCGGCGCGTCGCGCGCCGCGGTGGATTCGGGCTTCGTGCCGAACGAGCTGCAGGTCGGCCAGACCGGCAAGGTCATCGCGCCGGACCTGTATATCGCGGTCGGTATCTCGGGCGCCATCCAGCACCTCGCCGGCATGAAAGAGAGCAAGGTCATCGTCGCCATCAACAACGATTCCGAGGCGCCGATCTTCCAGGTCGCCGACTACGGCCTGGTCGCCGACCTGTTCGAGGCCGTGCCCGAGCTCGAGGCTGCGCTCTAGATCGCGACTTAACTCGCGCAGGATCAAGGCCGCCGCTTTTCGAAGCGGCGGTTTTTTTTGCGCTTCGCGGTACGATTGGAGACAATGCCGCGCATTCGCGCGGATCGACGCCGAGCCCCTGGCCCTGCCGAGGCCGGCGCCGCCGCTAATCCCGATTACGGCCTTACGACTTGAATAGCTTCCACCGCTTGCCCGACAACCTCAAGGGCGTCGCCTTCCTGCTTATAGCCTCGATCGGGTTTTCGGTGATGGCGCTGTTGATCAAGCTGCTCGGGCAGCACCTGCAGGTCACGCAAATCCTGCTGGTCCGCCAGCTCGGCATGCTGCTGCTGGTCTCGCCGGCAATCCTGCGCAACTTCCCCGGTTCGCTGCGCACCACGCGGCCGGGGTTGCATATCTCGCGCATATTGTTCGCGCTGGTCGCGATGCTGTGCGGTTTCACCGCGGTAATCCACCTGCCGCTGGCCGAGGCCACGGCGCTGTTTTTCGCCAAGAGTTTTTTCCTGACCATCTTCGCGATGCTGATTCTCGGCGAGCATGTCGGTCCCTACCGCTGGGGCGCCGTGGTGGTCGGTTTCGGCGGCGTAATCATCATGCTGCAGCCCGGCACCGATAATTTTTCGATCTACAGCCTCGCCTCGCTGGCGGGCGCCGCCGGCGCCGCCGCGGTGATGATCAACCTGCGCATCCTGTCGCAAAGCGACAGCGCCGACACCATCCTGACCTGGTCGGCGCTCGGCGTCGGTATCGCGATGGCGTTGCCCGGAATCTATTACTGGCAGACACCGACGCTGCCGGAATGGGGGCTGTTCGGCGGCCTGGCGATAGTCTCCTACCTGTCGCAAAAGGGCAATATCTTCGCCTACAAGTACGGCGAGGCCTCGCTGCTCGCGTCGCTCGATTACGTGCGCCTGCTGTGGGCCACGCTATTCGGCTTCCTGGTTTTCGATCAGCTGCCCGGCGCGTCGACCTGGATCGGCGCGGCCATCGTGGTCGCGGCGGCGGTATTCACGATCTACCGCGAAACCCGGCGCCGAAAAGGTGCCGGCGACGTCCCGCTGGAACGCGGGGCGAGCGAGTCGTGAGGAAGGAAGAGGGATTTATTGCGGCGACAGCCGCGCCGTGGCAATCTGCGCCTGTAATTCCCGTTCCAGTACCAGTGTCGTAACGAGGTCGAAATTGCATCAGTTCGAATACTCCCGGTTCGCGGGCTCGATCCCGGCCGCCGACCTTTATCTCCGGAGCCGTCATGTCCGCGTCTGCGGCTGAACCCGCCTGGCAGCAAGCCGTATTCGATACCCTGAAGGCCGGCGGGATTCGGCAGATCGCCTACGTGCCGGATGCCGGCCACGCGAGGGCGATTCGCGCCGCGCAGGCCGACCCCGAAATCCGCGACGTCGTGCTCACTACCGAAGAGGAGGGCGTGGCGCTGGTCTGCGGGGCCTGGCTGGGCGGAGAGCGCGCGGCCTTGCTGATGCAGAGCAGCGGGGTCGGAAATTGCGTCAACATGTTTTCCCTGTTGCGCAATTGCCAGTTCCCGTTCCTCACCATCGTCACCATGCGCGGCGAGTACGCCGAGTTCAATCCCTGGCAGGTGCCGATGGGCAAGGGTACTCCGGAAGTCCTCGAATCGATGGGTATCACGGTAATGCGCGTATCGGATTCGGAACAGGTGGCGGAAATCGTCGGCGCCGGTATCGATGCCGCCTTCCAGGCCGGCGAACAGGTGGCGGTATTGCTGTCGCAATCGCTGATCGGCCGCAAGCAATGGGTCGTACCCGATGAATAGCGAAACTCGAGATCTCGTCGACCGGCGCGAACTGGTAAAAGCGTTGATCGATGCCGTGCCCGATGCGCTGGTCGTCAGCGGCCTGGGTTCACCGAGCTACGACCTGTTCTCGGCCGGCGACCGCGAGTTGAATTTCTACCTCTGGGGCGCGATGGGCGGCGCGTCGAGCCTCGCGCTCGGCCTGGCGCTGGCGCAGCCGGAACGCCCGGTAATCGTGCTCACCGGCGACGGCGAGCAATTGATGGGCATCGGCAGCCTGGCGACCATCGGCGCCCAGCAGCCGAACAACCTGACCCTCGTGGTGCTCGATAACGGTCACTACGGCGAAACCGGCATGCAGCCCGCTCACACCAGTCTCGGCACCGACCTCGTCGAAGTAGCGCGCGGTTTCGGCATCGCCGATGCCTTCGAGGTCGAGCGGCTAGACCAGGTCGGCGAAATCGCCCGGCGCGTCGACGCGCGTGCGGGGGTGGCGCTCGCCAGGGTGATGGTTCAGGTAAACGAGCCGCCGCGTACCTTTCCGCCGCGCGATGGCAGCTACGTCAAAAACCGCTTTCGCGCCGCGCTCGGCTTCGATCCCTTTTGAGAATCGTTTACGGCTCCGTCGCGGCTGCGGTTCGCGTCGGCTGGCCGGCTAAAGCCAGGCGGGATAGAATCCTGCGATCGACGATCCCGGGAGAAGAGGCATGCAACAATACCAGCATTTTATCGATGGGGCCGAGACCCCGCCCGCTGACGGCGGGTATTTCGATAGCGAAAATCCGTACACCGGCGAGGCCTGGGCGCGCATCGCGAAAGGCACACCCGCCGACGTCGAGCGCGCGGTAAGCGCGGCAAAAGGCGCCTTCGACAGCGACTGGGGCGCGCTCACCGCGACCGCGCGCGGCAAACTGCTCAACGAGCTCGCAAGACTGATCGAGAGCGAGGCTCCGCGCCTCGCCGAGATCGAGGTGCGCGACAACGGCAAGCTGATCGCCGAAATGTCCGCGCAGACGAAGTACATGGCGGAGTGGTACCGCTACTACGGCGGGCTCGCCGACAAGATCGAGGGCGCGGTGATTCCGTCCGACAAGCCCGGTATCTTCAACTTCACCCGCTACGAACCGCTCGGTGTCTGCGCGATGATCACGCCGTGGAATTCGCCGCTGCTGCTGCTGGCCTGGAAACTGGCCGCGGCGCTCGCCGCCGGCAACACGGTGGTCGTCAAGCCTTCCGAGTTCACTTCCGCGTCGACGCTCGAATTCATGCCGCTATTCGAGCAGGCCGGCTTCCCGCCCGGTGTCGTCAACGCCGTCACCGGCTTCGGCAAGGACGTCGGCGCGAGCCTGGTCGAACATCCGGATGTCGCGGCGATCGCGTTCACCGGCTCCGACGTCTCCGGTCAAAAGGTCTACGAGTCGGCCGCGAAGCAGATCAAGCACGTTTCGCTGGAACTCGGCGGCAAGTCGCCGAACATCGTCTTCGAGGACGCCGATCTCGAGGCCGCGGTGATGGGCGCGATATCGGGTATCTTCGCGGCCACCGGGCAAACCTGCATCGCGGGCTCGCGCCTGCTGTTGCAGCGCTCGATTCACGATCGTTTCGTCGAACGCCTGGTCGAGGTCGCGCGCGAAGCGAAGATCGGCGATCCGATGTCGATGGATACCCATGTCGGGCCGGTAACGACACCGCCGCAATTTCAGAAGGTGCTCGACTACATCGAGGTTGCGAAGCAGGAGGGTGCGAAGTGCATTCTCGGCGGCCAGCCCTATAGCGGCGAGGGCGCGCGCGGAAAACAATTCGTCGAGCCGACGATCTTCACCGGCGTCGACAACGCGATGCGCATCGCGCAGGAAGAGGTGTTCGGCCCGGTGCTGTCGGTCATTCCGTTCGATACCGAGGAGGACGCGATCCGCATCGGCAACGAGATCGACTTCGGGCTCGCGGCCGGGGTGTGGACCAACGATATCGGCCGGGCGATCCGCATGTCGGAAAAATTGCGCGTCGGCACGCTGTGGATCAACACTTACCGCGCGGTCAGCTTCACCTCGCCGTTCGGCGGCTACAAGCGCAGCGGCCTGGGCCGCGAGAGCGGGCTCGAGGGCATTCGCGAGTACCTGCAGGTCAAGTCGGTGTGGATTGCGCAAAATACCAGCGTCTCGAATCCGTTCATTCTGCGCTGACGCGATTTTCGGCGGCGCGAAGATTTCAATCGTAACCAGGAGATAATGCATGCCATTGATCGATGCTCAGGTCCTCGAAGGCGTATTCAGCGAAGACGAAAAGCGCGCACTGATTCGCGAACTGGCGATGGCATTCGGGCGGGTCGCGGGCCCGGAGATGCAGGCTAATACCTCGGTCCGCATCCACGAGGTCAAAAGCGGCAACTGGGGCGGGGTTGACGCGGTCTGGACTACCGAAGAAGCGCGGAAACTGAAGTCGGCTCCTGCCTGACGCGCGATCGGCTTTTCCAGGTTATCCTGTCTCGCTGAAAGAGCGGCCTGGCGATTTGCCGGGGCCGCCGCGAAAACTCCAGGCATCAGGTCGCGGATACTCGCCGATCGTCAGGAAGGCAAAAAAAAGGCCGGGTTTCCCCGGCCTTTCGAACTAACCGTGAAAACGGGTACCTCTAGGCAAACCACCAGCGTTCGGCGTTTTTCATGCCGTCGAGTTCCCAGTTTTTGCCGATCACTTCCGGCATGCCGATCTTGTTGCTGACCGCCATCACGTCGCTGAGAAATACCGGCAGGGCCACGCCGCCATCGTTGTGCACGATGCGCTGCATTTCGACGTAGATTTCGCGTCGCTTCGCCGGGTCCAGCTCGGCACGGCCCTGGATCAGGAGCTCGTTGAAGCGCTCGTTCTTCCAGTGGGTATCGTTCCAGTTGGCGTCCGCCGCGTAGACCTGGGAAAACATCCAGTTCTCCGTCGGCCGGCCGCTCCAGTAGCACGCGCTCCACGGCTTTTTCATCCATACTTCGGCCCAGTAGCCGTCGTTGGGCTCGCGCTTGACGTTGATGTCGATGTTGGCGGGCTTGGCCGATTCGCGCATCAGGGTCCCGGCGTCCACGGCGCCCGCGAAGGCGGTGTCCGCGGCGTGGAAGGTCACCGACAGCTTGTCCATGCCGGCCTGCTTCAGGTGCCACTTTGCCTTGTCGGGATCGTATTCGCGCTGCGGCAGCTCCTCGGTAGTCGCGCGGTATATGTTGGCCGGGCCGATCGGGTTGTCGTTGCCGATCTCGCCGTAGCCGAAGGCGATCTTGTCGAGCCATTCCTGGCGCTGGATGATCAGCTTGAGCGCCGTGCGCACGTGGTTATTGTCGTAGGGCGGCATATCGCAGAGCATCGGCAGCGTGAGCTGCTTGTTGCCGGTGGTGGCGATGACTTGCAATCCCGACATCTTGGAGAGCCGTCCGGCGGTTTTCAGTTCCACCTTCTGGATGCAATCCACGGAATCGGTTTGCAGCGCGGTAGTGCGCGCGACCGGATCCTCGAGCCACAACGACTCGATTTCGTCGAAATGCGCCTTGCCTTCCTTCCAGTAGTTGGGATTACGCTTGGTGAAGGTGCGCACCCCGGGCTCGTGTTCGGCCAGCGTATAGCCGCCGGTGCCGATGCCGGATTGCCAGTCGATGCTGCCGTCGCCGTTGGAAGGGCAGACCAGGATGTGGTAGTCGCTCAGGATGAACGGAAAGTCGGCGTCGCCGCCCTTGAGTTTGACCACCACCTTGTTCGGGCCGTCCGCCTTGACGTTGTCGACTCCGTTGAGGATGCCGGCCGCGGCCGATTTGGAGTCCTCGCCGAGGTGATGATTCAGCGAATCCACCACGTCTTCCGAGGTCATGGTCTTGCCATTGTGAAATTCCACGCCCTTGCGGAGGCTGAATACCCACTCGGTTGCGGTGGAGTTGGCTTCCCAGCTCTCGGCCAGTTCTCCGACCAGTTCGCCACTGGCCGCGACTTCGGTCAGGTTATTGCGTAGCTGGCCGAACTGCACGTTGATCATGTAGGAATCGAGAATCTGGCCCGGGTCCAGCACGTCGCTGGTCGCGCCGCCGGTCAGGCCTTGTCTCAGCCTGCCGCCCTGCTTGGGCGCGGCCAGGGCGGCCTGGCTGTAGAGTGCGGGCGCCATCGCGCCCACGCCCATGGCCATCGCCATGGTCAGGAAACCGCGGCGACTCAGGCTGCCTTCCGCAACCATTCGCTGCAGTAACTTAATTTCGTCTTCTTGATTCATTTGCGTCCTCCGGTTCAGGGTCAATTTCGTTTTTTGAAAAGTCTGTTTTTTTCGGTTGTAGCCAGTCTTGCGAACTTGGCTATATTTGCGCTGCAATTATAACCCCGAACACGCACTATAGAAAAAGGAAGTATTCGCCGAAAGCATGAATTTGACGCATCGAAAGCGATAAATGCCGCCTGTGCGCGCAATTTTCACGGTCCCGGGGCCGGGAAGGGGCCGGCGCCGCGATATTCCGGGGCCGGCCAGGCGATAAAAAACCCGTCCCGGTCAGCGGGCCGACATCGATCCATTCGACAAATGCCGGTGTATGCCACTATTATTCGTCCATTACGAGCCCGTGGGCAATGAATCTCATTACACCTCGTCACCGCATCGTCTTCGCGGCAGCCCTGCTGCTGGCCGCATTGGCGGCGCAATCCTCGACGCATTCCAGCGACGAAGACGACTGGTTCGACGAAGACTTCGGGGACCCGACCGCGCACGTCAACGAGGGCGAGCTGGCGTTTCTCGCCGAGCC
>JASFKL010000008.1:0-25640 GCA_050118655.1 Gammaproteobacteria bacterium
ACAGCGAGTTTTATCGTTGCCCGGACTGCGGCAAGATTTACTGGGAAGGTTCCCACGTCGAGCACATGTCGGACACTATTCGCCGGACGATCGATTCCTAGCCTGCTCGCGGGCCAGATCGCGTTCGCCCAAAGCGATACTGGCGCGCAATTGCCGGGCGCGCTCTTCGAGCGCATGCGACGGGTTGCGCTCCAGGCCGTCGCTGACGCGGCGCAACTCGTGTTGCAGGGCGGCGATTTCCTGCCGCAGGGAGGCGACCGCGTCGCTGGCGGAATCTGGCCGGTGAGTATCCATCGTCGCCATTATCGGCAACCGACCGGTACCTGTAAACTCGATATGGCGGCCTGCGCCGGTGCGGATTCGTCTCCCCGAGGTACTAACTTTCGCCGGCTGCATTTATACTTATCGAACACATGGGACAGCGAAACTTATCTGCGCCAAAATCCGCTGGAGAAGCCTTCATCGTCGCCGGTTGGCGCGTCGATCCGGCTTCCCTGCGGATCAGCGACGAAAATCGAACCGTCAAGCTCGAGCCCAAGACCATGGCGGTGCTCGATTACCTGGCCTGTCGGCCGGGCGTGGTGGTGCCGCGACCGGAGCTGGAACAGGCGCTGTGGGCGGGGACCGTGGTCGGCTACGATGCGCTCAGCAACACCATCATCAAGCTGCGCAAGGCTTTCGGCGACAAGGCGCGCTCCCCGAAGATCATCGAAACCATTCCCAAGGCCGGTTACCGGCTGATTGCCGAGGTCGGGCCGCTAACCGGCAGCGGGCAGGGGTCGTCGGCGGCCGGCCGGGGCGACGGCGAGCGCCTGCCGCGCAAGCTGGCCGCGATCCTCTATGCCGACGTGGCCGATTACTCGCGCCTCACGAGAGAAGACGAAGACGAGACGCATCGCCTGCTCAAGCAATATCTCGGCCTGTTCGCCGAACGCATCGAAGAGTGCAACGGCCGCGTTATGCATTATGCGGGGGATGCCGTCCTGGCGATGTTCGATGCCGCGGTCGATGCGGTCAATTGCGCCCGCGAGGTGCAGCGCGAGGTATTCATGCACAACGAAACCTTGCCCGCTGGCAAGGGACTGAGATTTCGCATCGGCATCAATTCCGGCGACGTGTTCGAGGACCGCGGCGACGTCTACGGCGACGGAGTCAATATCGCCGCGCGTCTCGAGGGACTGGCGCAACCCGGCGGGATCTGCCTGTCGGAGGCCGTACGTTCGGCGGTCGGGCGCAAGATGGGCATCGAGTTCCAGTTCGCCGGCGAGCACCTGGTCAAGAACATAGACGACCCGATCCGCGTCTACACGGTCGACGCTCCCGGCGCGCCGGTGCAGATCAGGGACAGGTCGCCGAGCCTGCCGGGCCGGCCTTCGATCGTCGTGCTGCCGTTCGACAACATGAGCGGCGACGCGGAACAGGAATATTTCAGCGACGGGCTGTCGGAGGATATCACCACCGATCTTTCCAAGCTCTCGGGCCTGCTGGTCATCGCCCGCAACTCGGCTTTCGCCTACAAGGGCAAGCCCGTCGATCTCGCCGGCGTCAGCCGCGAACTCGGCGTGCGCTATGCGCTCGAGGGGAGCGTCCGCAAGAGCGGTCAGCGTGTCAGGATCAATGCCCAGTTGATCGATTGCACTACCGGCGGTCATCTCTGGGCCGACCGCTACGACCGCGACCTGACCGATATTTTCAGCGTTCAGGACGATGTGACGCGTAAAATCGTCGCCGCGATATCGCCATCCCTGACGGGCAGCGAGCAGGATCGTCTCGAGCACCGCGAAACCGGCAGCTTCGAGGCTTACGATTATTTTCTGAAGGGCCGCGAACAGGTGTTGCTGGATACCGAGGAAAGCAACCTGCTGGCCCATCGGCTGCTGCGCAAGGCGATCGAGATCGACGCAAATTTTTCCCCGGCCTATTCCTACCTGGCACGCTGCCACGCCCTGGCCTACATCAACAACTGGGGCGATCCGGAGCAGCGCTCGATGACGCGGGCGCTGGAACTCGGACGTGAAGCGGTAAAGCTGAATCCGGACAATCCGCATGCTCACTTTTCGACCGGGACCGCCGCGCTGTGGCTGAAACAGCACGACCTGGCGGCGAGCGAGGTCAGGCTGTCGCTCGATATCGACCCCAATTTCTCGGAGGGTTACGGAGCGCTGAGTATGATCCAGGTTTACTCGGGCGATCCGGAAAGCGCCCTGCAGTCGCTGAAAACCACGATGCGTCTCGATCCGTTCTATCGCGATATCTACCTGCACCTGTCGGGGCAGGCCTATTTTCATTTAGGCCGTTACCCGGAAGCGGTCGAGGTGTTGAAGCGGCGTCTGGTTCGCAAACCCGATTCGGATATCAGCCGGGTGCTGCTGGCTGCGAGCTACGGGCGGCTCGGGGAGGGCGAGCGGGGCCGCGAGGAATGGAACGAGGCGCTGCGTGTAAATCCTCATTATTCGCTTGCCCAGAAACGCAAGATACTGCCGTACAGCAATCCCCGTGATTTCGAACAAATAGTCGATGGCCTGCGCGCCGCGGGAATTGACGTCGATTGACAGATTCCTCACCATAACGGCGAGCAACGGATGGAGTTATGCGATGAGTTCGACAGACACGATCGAGGGAGGCTGCCTGTGCGGCGCGACGCGTTACCGCGCCACGGGTAAGCCCTGCAAGGCCTCTTATTGCCACTGTGACTGGTGTCGCGGCGCTTCCGGCGCACCGGTGATGGCCTGGCTGATGTACGACGGCGAACGCATCGAATTCATCGAGGGCAGCCTGAAGAAATACGCCTCCTCCCCGGGGGTGTTGCGCGGCTTCTGTCCGACCTGCGGCACCACGCTGTGGTGGGAGGGGATCTGGCACGACCTGCCGATGCAGATGGTGCCGATCTGCACGCTGGACGATCCCGACCGGTATCCGCCCGATCGGCACGCGTCCTGCAGCGAGCAGATCGGCTGGTTCGAGGTCGCCGACGACCTGCCGCGCTACCCGCACTCGAGCCCCCCCGGCGACGACTGAGCCGCGCCGGGGCGAGACCGCCCGGGGTTCGCCGATCGGCCTTACTCGTCCGGCACGATATCGCAGACCACCACCCGGGCCGGCTGTTCGCTATCGTTCCAGAACCAGTGCTCGGTATCCTTGTCCTCGAGAATTGCCTTTTTCAGCGATGCCGGGTATTCCTTTTCACCCGCGGGGCGCCCCTCGACCCAGGTTCCCGACAGCGTCCAGACGAGTCCCGGCCTTCCGGCATGGCTGTGCCGCGCGATCTGCCCGCCCGGCGCGACGATGATTTCGCGCAGCTGCATCCTGTAGCCCTCGAGACCTATCTGGGCCGACATCGAGTCTTCGGATATGGCGCCGAGGCTGGTGACGCTGAGGCCCTTGTGTTCGGTGGGCGGTTGTCTTTGCGCCAGGGCCGCGTGGTATGAAAACACCGCGGTCAGGCCGAGGGCCAGTGCGCTGGCCGCCGTTTTTCCGAGCTTTGCTTTATTCGTGTTCATGATTTTCTCCTGTATTTCCGGTTAGTCTGCTCTGCTCGCAGGAATAGCTCGATCGAATCTCCGGCTATCCCTTGCATGCTGGATGTATTTGTACCAGCGGGCGGCAGGGTCGAAATCGACGCAATCCAACGGTTTTTCGATGAATATCCGACGAAGCCCCGTGTACCCGCGAGGCCTGCATCGAGGAATCCCGGTAAACCCCCGCGATCCCCATTTCGGCAAGGCCGTGTATCCCGCCTGGCCGGGCTGAAATCGGTGCCGAATTGGTGTACATTGCCAGCCACTTGCCGGAAAGGAATTGCCATGCCCGATTACCTGATAGCGCCGTCGATACTGTCCGCGGATTTCGCGCGCCTCGGCGAGGAAGTCGACAACGTGCTCGCCGCGGGCGCCGACATCGTGCATTTCGACGTCATGGACAATCATTACGTGCCCAACCTGACCATCGGCCCGCTGGTCTGCGAGGCGTTGCGCAAGCACGGTGTCGAAGCGCCGATCGACGTGCACCTGATGGTCAAGCCGGTCGACCGCATCATTCCCGATTTCGCCAGGGCCGGGGCCAGCTATATCACTTTCCATCCCGAGGCCTCGGAGCACATCGACCGCAGCCTGTCGCTGATCCGTGACAGCGGCTGCCGCGCGGGGCTGGTATTCAACCCGGCGACGCCGCTGATTCATTTGCAGCACGTGCTCGACAAGGTCGACATGGTGCTGCTGATGTCGGTCAACCCGGGATTCGGCGGACAGAGCTTCATTCCGGCGACGCTCGACAAGCTGCGCGCCGCGCGGCGCCTGATAGACGAATCGGGTTACGACATCCGGCTCGAGATCGACGGCGGCGTCAAGGTCGACAATATCGCCGAGATCGCCGCGGCGGGTGCCGATACATTCGTTTCGGGTTCGGGTATTTTCGGACAGGCCGTCGAAGGCGACGCGCACCGGTACGACAGCATCATAAAGCGCATGCGCGGCGAGCTGGCGCGGCTGACCACGGTTTAGCCCGGATATCCCGGCGGCCGGGCTCCGGCCGCGCCGGGGCGCGTTCGGGCAGGCGGTGAAATGCCTTGGCCGGGTCGAAGAGCTGTGGTAGATTCTGAAATTCAACCGAAAAGTTCGACCCCCATGACTCTGGAACGATTGCAGAAAATCGAAGGTATCTTAAGCTGGCGATGGTAATCGCGAGCCGTAGTTCCCTTTTTTGTTTTTTCTGTTCAACCGTTTAAGAGTCATCCATGAATCCCAGTCAATTCAAGCAACTCGCCCGTGATTTCAACCGCGTGCCGCTGGTGCGTGAAGTCTTCGCCGACCTCGACACGCCGCTCTCCGCCTACCTGAAACTCGCCGACGATCCGTACAGCTACCTGTTCGAATCCGTGCAGGGCGGTGAAAAATGGGGCCGATATTCGATCATCGGCATGGCCTCGGGCACGCGCATCAAGGTTTTCGGCAAGCGTGTCCGGGTAGAAACCGACGGCCGGCCGGCGGAAGAACGCGAGGTCGAAGACCCGCTCGAGTTCATCGAGGAATACCTGGCCCAATTCAGGGTCTTCGAGGCATCCTGCCTGCCCAGGTTTCACGGCGGCCTGGTCGGCTACTTCGGTTACGATACGATCCGCTACATCGAGCCGCGGCTGGCCGAATGCCCGAATCCGGACAAGATAGATACCCCGGATATTCTGCTGATGCTGAGCGACCGGCTGGTGGTATTCGATAACCTGTCCTCGCGCATGTTCCTGATCGTGCATGTCGACCCGGCGGCCGACGACGCCTGGCAGCAGGGGCAGGAGCAACTCGACGAGCTCGAATCCCGGCTGCGCAACGTGAGTCTCGAAAACCGGGTCAGGCCGAGCGGCGAGGCCGTCAGCGAGCAGGACTTCACTTCCGGTTTCACGCAGAGCGGCTTCGAGGCCGCGGTGGAAAAAGCGCGACGGTACATCATCGACGGCGACGCGATGCAGATCGTACTGTCGCAGCGACTGTCGATCCCCTTCCCGTCGTCGCCGATGAATCTCTACCGCGCGCTGCGCAGCCTCAATCCGTCGCCTTATCTTTACTACCTGAATCTCGGCGATCACCACGTGGTCGGTTCGTCGCCCGAAATCCTCGTCCGCCTCGAGGACGATACCGTGACCGTGAGGCCGATCGCCGGCACCCGGCCGCGCGGCGCCACCGCGGCCGAGGACGAGCGGCTGGAGCGCGACTTGCTCGCCGATCCCAAGGAACTCGCCGAACACCTGATGCTGATCGATCTCGGCCGCAACGACGCCGGCCGGGTCAGCGAGATCGGCAGCGTGCGACTGACCGAGAAAATGATCGTCGAGCGCTATTCGCATGTCATGCATATCGTCTCCAATGTCGAGGGCCGGATCCGGCCCGAGATGTCGGCCTTCGACGTGCTGCGCGCCACCTTCCCGGCGGGCACGGTCTCCGGCGCGCCGAAGATCCGCGCGATGGAAATCATCGACGAGCTCGAGCCGGTCAAGCGCGGTATTTACTCCGGCGCGGTCGGCTATATTTCCTGGAGCGGCAACATGGATACCGCGATCGCGATCCGTACCGCGGTGATCAAGGATGCGCAGCTCTATATTCAGGCCGGCGCGGGAATCGTTTATGATTCGGTACCTGAAAACGAGTGGGCGGAAACCATGAACAAGGGGCGGGCGATCTTCCGCGCCGTGGCGCTGGCCCAGGCCGGGCTGCCGTCGCGCGACCCCTGCGAGCAAACGCCGCCCGGGGACGAGTCATGAAAGTCCTGATGATCGACAATTATGACTCCTTCACCTACAACCTGGTGCAGTACCTGGGCGAGCTCGATGCCGAGGTCGAAGTGGTGCGCAACGACCAGCTCGGGATCGATGAAATCGTCGCCACGGACGCTACCCACGTGATGGTGTCGCCGGGACCCTGCACGCCCAACGAGGCCGGGATCTCGATGGCCGCGATCGAAGCCCTGGCCGGCACCCGGCCGATCCTCGGGGTGTGCCTGGGTCACCAGAGCATCGGCCAGGTCTTCGGCGGCAAGATCGTGCATGCGCGCGAAATCATGCACGGCAAGACCTCGTCCGTGTTGCATACCGGCGAGGGGGTGTTCGCCGGCCTGCCGAACCCGTTCGTGGCCACGCGCTACCATTCGCTGGTCATCGAAAGGGAGTCGGCGCCGGAATGCCTCGAAGTCACGGCCTGGACCGAGAACGACGAGGGCGGCGTCGACGAGATCATGGGGGTGCGGCACCGGGAGTTGCCGATCGAGGGAGTTCAGTTTCACCCCGAGTCGATCATGACCGAGCACGGGCACCACCTGTTGCGCAATTTTTTGCTACAAGCCAGCTGAAAGTCGGGAGGCCTAATGGATATTCAGACAGCGATAAAAACGGTGATCTCGGGACAGGATCTCGACAGCGACGACATGGCCGAAGTGATGCGCCTGATCATGACCGGCGAGTGCACCGGATCGCAAATCGGCGGGTTTCTCGTCGGCCTGCACATGAAAGGCGAATCGGTGGACGAAATCTCCGCCGCCGCGAAAGTGATGCGCGAACTCGCTACCCGCGTCGATGTCGAGGTCGACCACCTCGTCGATACCTGCGGAACCGGCGGCGACTCGACGGGCAGCTTCAATATTTCGACCGCTTCGGCGCTGGTGGCGGCGGCCGCGGGCGCGAAGGTCGCCAAGCACGGCAATCGTTCGATGACCAGCAAGTCCGGCAGCGCAGACGTGCTCGAAGCCGCCGGCGTGAAGCTCGATATTCCCCCCGGGAAGGTCGGCGAGTGCGTCGAACAGGTCGGCGTCGGCTTCATGTTCGCGCCCGCCCACCACGGGGCGATGAAACACGCCATCGGCGCGCGCAAGGAACTGGCCGTGCGCACGGTGTTCAACGTCCTCGGTCCGCTGACCAATCCCGCCGGCGCGCCGAACCAGGTGATCGGCGTTTTCGACGGCGAACTCGTCGAAATCATGGCCAATGTCCTGAAACAGCTCGGCAGCCGCCACGTCATGGTCGTGCACGCCGAGGACGGCATGGATGAAATCAGCATTTCGGCGCCGACGCATGTCGCCGAGCTCAAGGATGGCGAGGTTACGACCTATACGCTGAAGCCAGCCGATTTCGGCATGCAGACAGCGCACCTGGACGCACTCAAGGTCGGCTCCGCCGCGGAGAGTCTGCAGATTATTCTCGACGTGCTGGCGGACAAGCCGGGTCCGGCGCACGATATCGTCTGCCTGAACGCGGGGGCGGCGATTTATGTTGCCGGCTGTGCCGATTCGCTGGCCGCCGGGGTGGAGGCCGCGAAGGCCGCGATCACGAGCGGCAAGGCCAGCGAAGTCCTGCATGACCTGGTCACCAGGACCAACGCCTGATGTCGGCATCCCGAGCGGACATTCTCAACAAGATCCTCGCGCGCAAGCATCGGGAGATCGAGTCTCGCAGGCGGCGGACGCCGCTCGACGAACTCGAGCGCCGCGCCGCGCGCGCCTCTGCGCCGCGCGGTTTCGCCGCCGCGCTCGGGGGCCGCGTCGCGCGCGGCGAGCCGGCGGTGATCGCGGAGATCAAGAAAGCCTCGCCGAGCAAGGGAGTGATTCGCGACGACTTCGACCCGGTCGAAATCGCGCGCTCCTACGAGGCCGGCGGCGCGAGCTGCCTGTCGGTATTGACCGATCGGGATTTTTTCCAGGGACACGAGGAATATCTCGAGGCCGCTCGCGCGGCCTGCGAATTGCCGGTGATCCGCAAGGATTTCATAGTCGATCCCTATCAGCTCGCCGAGTCGCGCGCGATCGGCGCCGACTGCATCCTGCTGATCGTCGCCGCGCTCGACGACGACCGGCTCGCGCAACTGCATGCCGGGGCGACGGAACTGGGAATGGACGTTCTGGTCGAGGTGCACGACGGCGCCGAACTCGATCGCGCCCTGGCGCTGGATCTCGACCTGGTCGGCATCAACAACCGAGATTTGCGGACTTTCGATACGCGCCTCGAAACCACACTCGACCTGCTCGAGCGGGTGCCGGCCGGATGCACCGTGGTCACCGAAAGCGGCATTCACCGGCGCGAGGACGTCGCCTTGATGCGCAGCCACGGCGTGCATGCCTTTCTGGTTGGCGAGGCCTTCATGCGCGCGCCCGATCCGGGCCAGGCGCTGCACGATCTTTTCGCCAGCCGATAGTCGACCGTCGATCGACAACCTGGCCGCGGAACTCACATACATCGAAAATAGGGGACAGACCACGTTTTTTGCAGCCAAAAAACGTGGTCTGTCCCCGGTTTTGCGGGGCGGGACAGGTACGGAAATTCGGGGTTTAGCGGGTGCCGAAGACGACGATGGTTTTGCCGTGCGCCGTGATCAGCCCGTCTTCCTCGAGGGTCTTCATGACCCGGCCGGCCATTTCCCGCGAGCAGCCGACGATCTTGGCGATCTCCTGGCGCGTTATCTTGATCTGCATGCCGTCGGGATGGGTGATCGCGTCGGGTTCGCGCGCGAGGTCGAGCAGAGTGCGCGCCACTCGCCCGGTGACGTCCATGAATGCGAGGTTGCTGACCTTGCGGCTGGTATTGCGCAGCCGGCTGGCCAGTTGCGACGACAGCTGGAACAGGATTTCGGGCGTTTCCTTGGCCAGTTGCATGAACTGGTTGTAGTGGATTTCGGCCACCTCGCAGGCGGTGCGGGTGATTACCCAGGCGCTGCGCTTGGTGTGCTCCTCGAACAGTCCCATCTCGCCGAAAAAATCGCCGGGATTGAGATAGGCGAGCACGATCTCGTTGCAGTCCTCGTCCTCGATAACTACGCTGACGGAACCGTCGATGATATAGTACAGCGTCTCCGAATCGTCGCCTGCGTGGATGATGGTGCTGCGCGCGGAATACTTCTTGGCATGACAGTGATGCAGGAAGTTGTCCAGCGCCGGATTTTGCCGGGGAACCACTTTTGTGATCGGGTTAACTGACATAGTTTTTTTGTCTGATCTAGCAACCTGTAACATAGCACATATTTCCGCTTTCAACATCAATAGGCAATCTCTATGAAGTGTAGGATAAAATGGCTGGATTACATGACTTTTGTCGGTGAATCCGGTTCGGGTCACTCGGTGGTGATGGACGGCGCTCCGGAAGCCGGCGGGCGCAATCTGGGTATTCGGCCGATGGAAATGCTGTTGCTGGGTCTGGGCGGCTGCACGGCTTTCGACGTGGTCTCGATTCTGCGCAAATCGCGCCAGGATGTCGCCGATTGCGAGGTCGAAATCGAAGCCGAACGGACGACCGAGGTCCCCAGGGTATTCACCAGCATAAAGATCCATTTCATTATCAGCGGCAAGGATCTCGATCCCTCGAAGGTGGAACGCGCCGTGAACCTGTCGGCCGACAAGTATTGCTCCGCCTCGCGCATGCTCGAAAAGGCCGCGACGATCATCCACGATTTCGAGATCGTCGACACCTGAACCCGCCTTTCCAGCCGAAAACGCTCCACCAGTCAGGGGGACACAATACCCATTTACCCTAATTTAGTTTCGATTCGAAATTTAGTTGAGGTAGTTGGGTATTGTGTCCCCCGAATTGTTGGCTAGATTCGGTAAGCGCTGAAGGTCATCACCTTGCTGACCAGGGTCATCGCGGCTTTGACCGGAGCGGGCAGTTCGGCGGCTCCCGCGGCGGCGGCCTGTTCGGCGTGACGCGCCTCGTCCGTGCGCATCGCCTCGATGATCGCGCGGCTGCGCCGGTCCGCTTCCGGCAGGCGCTCGAAGTGTTTGTCCAGGTGAGCGCAGACCTGTTGCTCGGTTTCCTTGACGAAACCGAGGCTCCACTTGTCGCCGGCCATGCCCGCCAGCGCGCCGATCGCGAAAGAACCCCAGTACCAGGCGCCGTCCAGCAGACTGCGCCGGCGGCCGAGTTCGGTCAGGCGGCGCTGGCACCAGTTCAGGTGCTCGTTTTCCTCGGCGGCGGCCTGCTGCATCGCGCCGGAAACCGCCTGTTCGCGGGCGGTCAGCGCCTGGCCGCGGTAAAGTCCCTGGGCGGCGACTTCGCCGGCATTGTTGACCCGCATCAGGCCGGCGGCATGGGCCTGTTCGCGCACCGATAATTCGCCGTCGTCGACGCTGCTCGCGGGATAGCCGCGCGCGGTTGCGGGCGGGCGCTGGTGGCAGGTTTGAAGACCGTGCTGGAGTTCGTCGAGCAGGCGGTCGGCAGGGCTCATTCGGCGCATCGGAATTCGGCCCTCCGGGGGCTGTTCAAGGCTTTTTCGAAGGCTTATTATCGGGCAAAAGGAAAAAATAATCCAAACCGCCGAATAGCCCGTCAAAACAGGGTTTCACGGCTTGTAAAGCGTCGATTTATCCGTTAGTATTCGCGCCCTTTGTGAGAGAAGTCAGCGGCCTGGCCGCCAAGCAGGAAACCCTATGAAAACCTTCAGCGCCAAACCAGAGACGGTAAAACGCGACTGGTACGTGATCGATGCCACCGACAAGGTGCTCGGCCGCCTGTCCACGGAGATAGCCCGTCGCCTGCGCGGCAAGCACAAGCCCGAGTATACCCCGCACGTCGATACCGGCGATTACATCATCGTCATCAACGCGGAAAAGGTGCGCGTCACCGGGACCAAGGAAAACGACAAGATGTATCACCACCACACGGGTTACATCGGCAGCCTGAAGTCCACCAACCTGGCGCAGCTGCGCAAGGACCACCCGGAGAGAATCATCCAGCATTCGGTCAAGGGCATGCTGCCCAAGAACCCGCTGGGCAGGGCGATGTTCAAGAAGCTCAAGGTTTATTCGGGCGCCAACCACAACCACGCTGCGCAGCAGCCACAGCCCCTCGATATCTAACAGGTCAGATCATGGCAGCAGAACAATATTACGGAACCGGACGCCGCAAGAAATCTTCGGCGCGGGTGTATCTTAAAGCCGGCAGCGGCGCGATCACCGTCAACAAGCGCAGCATCGAGGAATATTTCGGCCGCGAAACCTCGCGTATGGTCGTCAGACAACCGCTGCAAACCGTTGACGTGACTGACAAATTCGACATCAACGTGAATGTCACCGGCGGCGGTCCCAGCGGCCAGGCCGGCGCGATCCGCCTCGGCATTACCCGCGCGCTGTTGCAATACGACGAGACCTTCCGCGAAGCACTGCGCCAGGCCGGTTTCGTCACCCGCGATGCGCGCGCCGTCGAACGCAAGAAGATCGGCCTGCGCAAGGCGCGCCGCGGAGTGCAGTTCTCCAAGCGCTGATCGACGTTGCCAGAAATCAGAAAAAGCCCGCAAATGCGGGCTTTTTTGTTGGATAGCCAGTCGGTAAACGCTTGCCGTTGGAAAACCGGGGACAGTGCGAAAATACCCGGAAATCTCCGCAGTCTTCCCAAAAAGCCGCGAGGATCCGCCCTGTGCGACCTTCGGCCGCAATCGAGGAGACGTCGAGATGCTTCGCTCTCTTCGAGGGGGACAGAGCAGGCGCCGATTCTGGCGGGGACAACAGGCGAAGCGAGGCGACGCCTGGTCAGTCCCCAACCCTCCAAAATTGAGAATCCGGTCGACGAGATATTTCCCGACAGCGGAAAGTCAGGAGGTCGCAGTCAGGGTCCTGACCCCCTTGTCGCCGCCGAGGATCAGCACGTCCGCGGGGCGGTGGGCGAACAGGCCGTTGCAGACCACGCCGGTCAGCTGGTTGATGCGGGTTTCGAGGTCGAGCGGATCGCTTATCTGCAAGCCGTGCAGGTCGAGAATCAGGTTGCCGTTATCGGTGACGAATCCGTCGCGCAGGCGCGGTTCGGCGCCGAGCCCGCGCAGGCCCTCGGCGACCAGTTCGCGCGCCATCGGGATGACCTCGACCGGCAGCGGAAACGCGCCGAGCACGTCGACTAGCTTGCTGTCGTCGGCGATGCAGACGAACTCGCGGCTCGCCGCGGCGACGATCTTTTCGCGCGTCAGCGCCCCGCCGCCGCCCTTGATCAATTGCAGCCGCGCATTGGATTCGTCGGCGCCGTCGACGTAGAGGTCGAGCCGGCCGGCCTGGTTCAGGTCGACGACCTCGATACCGTGACCGCGCAGGCGCTCGGTCGACGCCTCCGAACTGGAGACCGCGGCACGGATCTTGCCGCCCATTTTCGCGGCCAGCAGATCGATAAAGTGATTCACGGTCGATCCGGTACCGACGCCGATCACGACGTCGGGCTGCACGTATTCGACCGCGGCCTCGGCGGCGATTCTTTTCTTGTTTTCCGCGTTCATGGATTTACCGGTTGCTTCGCGAGCGCTCAATTATGATAATCGCTTGCAGGCAGCGCAAGACATTGCGCTGTTTTGCTTTATTCCGTATCACCATTCATACACCGAGTTATGCGCAAAGAGAAATTCCTGGAAAAAATACTGACCGCGAGAGTCTACGACGTCGCGCGAGAAACGCCGCTCGACTACCTGCCGAAAATTTCCAGACGCTTCGACAACGAGGTTTATCTCAAGCGAGAAGACCTGCAACCGGTGTTTTCCTTCAAGTGCCGCGGCGCCTTCAACAAGATTTACCAGGAGTTGCAGGCCAACCCGAACCTCAAGGGCGTGATCACGGCCTCGGCCGGCAACCACGCGCAGGGCGTCGCGCTGGCGGCGAAGAAGCTGCACCTGAAGGCGATCATCGTGATGCCGACGACGACGCCCGACATCAAGGTCAGCGCGGTCAGGACTTACGGCGCCAAGGCGGTGTTGTACGGGGAAAACTTCGACGAGGCCAAGGATTATTGTCTGAAGCTGGCAAAAAAGGAAAAGCTGGCTTTTATTCATCCGTTCGACGATTACGACGTGATGGCGGGCCAGGGCACCATCGCGAACGAAATCATTCGCCAGCATCCGGGCAAGATCGATGCGATCTTCGTCGCCGTCGGCGGCGGCGGCCTGATCGCCGGGATCGCGGGATTCATGAAAGCCGTCAAGCCGGAAACCCGGATTATCGGGGTCGAACCCGACGATGCCGCCTGTTTTTACGAGGCCCGCAAGGCCGGCCGGAGAGTCAAACTCAAGGAAGTCGGCATTTTTGCCGACGGCGTGGCCGTCAAGCAGGTCGGCAAGTACACCTACGGAATGATCAAGGACCTGGTCGACGACGTCATCCTCGTCACCACCGACCAGATTTGCGCGGCGATCAAGGATACCTACGACGATACGCGCTCGATCTGCGAGCCCGCCGGCGCGCTGTCGCTGGCCGGGATGAAAAAATACGTCAACACCCATGGCGTCACGGGCCAGACCTTCGTCGCCATCAATTGCGGCGCCAACATGAATTTCGACCGTTTGCGACACGTATCCGAGCGCGCCGAAATCGGCGAAGACCGCGAAGCCCTGCTGGCGGTCGAGATCCCCGAGCGCCCGGGCAGCTTCAAGCGCCTGTGCCAGCTGATCGGCCATCGTTCGATCACCGAGTTCAACTATCGCTACGCCGACGATGTCACCGCGCGGGTTTTCGCCGGCATCCAGCTAACCCACGGCGACGACGAAAAGAACAAGCTCATCTCCAGGCTGCGCTCGAAAGGATACAAGGTAATCGACATGACCGGCAACGAGGTCGCCAAGTTGCACACCCGTTACATGATCGGCGGACATCCCTGCGGCAAGGTCGACAACGAGTTAATCTATCGTTTCCAGTTTCCGGACAAGCCCGGCGCGCTGTTGAATTTTTTGATGCAGACGGCCAATCGCTGGAATATCAGCCTGTTCCACTACCGCAATCACGGTTCGAATTTCGGCCGTATCCTGATGGGGTTCCAGGTCGACAAGGGGGAACTCCGAGAATTCAACGCCTTTTTGAAAGACATCGACATTCCCTACTGGGAGGAAACCGGCAACGAGGCTTACGAATTATTCCTCAAATAGCCGTGGCCGCCGCCGGGGTCGGGCGGCGCCGGAATACAATCGCGGGATTCAGGAAAAGGGATACCAACCACGGTGCCGTCGCAAACTTATCAACCTTGAACCGAAGGTCCAGGTGGGGTGATTGGTAACCCATCAGGCTTCCCGACGTGTCGGGCATGCTCACCAGTGCTACACGAAAAACCCCGAGATTGATAAATAGGCTCAAGGATTATGATGGCTGCTAACGAACACCGTAGTCAGTATCGACTCACTATGGCTCGATTCGGGCAAAAAGTAAAATTTAAAATTCCAATACTGCCGAAGGGTTCAGATTTCGAGTTGCCGCGCCTGTTCGAGCACGCGTGAAATCTTGCTTTCGAGGTCCTTGAGACGGGGCGGCAATTCCTGGCCCAGCGCCTTGTCGACGTTGCCGGCACGCAACAGGTCGTTGGCCATGTTGAGCGCGGTAATCACCGCGATCCGTTCCGATCCCATGATCTTGCCGGTATCGCGCACCTCGCGCATCTTGCTGTCGAGAAACTTGGCCGATTCGAGCAGCGCCGATTGTTCGCCTGGCGGGCAGGCGACCTTGTAATCCTTGTCGAGGATCGAGATATTGATGGGTTGAGCGTCAGTCATGAGCCTAGTTCGAGGGATCGCAACCTGGAAATCATCGCTTCCACGCGGCTGCGCGCCATCTCGGTTTTTTCGATCAACTGGGAACGTTCCGTGACCAGCTTGTCCTTTTGCTGCCGCAGGCTGGTATTCTCGTTTTTCAGCGACCCCACGGTTTCGATCAGTTCGTCGATTCGCTGCTCGAGCTGACGGAGATCGTCCTCGGTATACACGTTTTTCTCAGAATTCATGGTGCAATCATCCTGCCTAAGGTCGCGCAGGTCAATAGCCGTGTTTCTGGCCACCGGGCGCGGGTGCTAGAATGCAAAAATTATACAATCCTGATGGTATTCTACAATGCTCGATTTCGATGCAGTGCAGCGCGCGCTGGAAGATCTCGGCGCAACCGCCGACGCGGCGGAGGCCCACGGCATTCTCTGCGCCATGCTGCTCGATAACGCCCCGCTGCCGCTGTGGCTCGGCCAGATCCTCGAGGATTTGCCGGACAAGGGCGATGCGCTGGCGGCCGAAAAGCTGGCGCGGCTCGAGCGACTGTACGAAGATACCCGCGAACAGCTGAACCACGAGGATCTCGGTTTCGTATTGCTGCTGCCCGACGACAGCGACGATTTCGGCGTTCGCCTGCTCGGGCTTGCCTCCTGGTGCCAGGGTTTCGTTTTCGGCGTCGGTGTCAGCGGACTCGCCGACGGCGAGCGGCTCGATGACGAGGCGCGCGAATGTTTGTCAGACCTGCTCGAAATTAGTAAGCTCAGCCACGACGAGGAGGGGAGCGACGAGGCGGAGATGCAATATGCCGAGATCGCCGAGCACGTGCGCATGGTGACCCTGTTGCTGAACGAATCGCTGAATCCGCTCGCGCCCTCGACGGGCCCGCATTGAGCGGGCGACGCCATCCCCGCTACAGCGGGTTTTCCGAACTCGCGACAGGCGGTGAGACAGCCGCTTGCGCGGTAATGACGCAGGATTTCGCAACACCATGAAACCAGCCGAGTTTAAACGCCGCCGCGGTCAGCTGATGAAGATGATGGGTAAGAATACCATCGCCATCCTGCCGTCGGCCTCCGAAATCATCCGTAATCGCGATGCGCATTTTCCGTTTCGCCAGGACAGCGACTTCCTCTACCTGACCGGGTTCAACGAACCTGACGCGGTAATGGTGCTCAAACCCGGCCGCAGGCACGGCGAGTACCTGCTTTTCTGCCGCGAAAAGGATCCCGAGCAGGAAACCTGGAACGGCCGCCGCGCCGGGCAGGAAGGGGCGGTGGAAATCTATGGCGCCGACGACTCCTTCCCGATCGACGATATCGACGACATCCTGCCGGGGCTGCTCGAAGGCACGGACAGTATCTACTACACCATGGGCGGCAATCCCGAATTCGACAAGCGCCTGATCGGCTGGGTCAGCCACATCAAGGCCCAGTCCCGCGCCGGCCTGCACGTGCCCTCCGAGTTCGTGTCGCTGGATTATTTCCTGCACGACATGCGGCTTTACAAGAGTCGCGAGGAATTGCGCCTGATGCGCAAGGCCGCGGCGATCAATGTCCGCGCCCATAAACGAGCCTTCAAACTTTGCGCGCCGGGCAAGTACGAGTACCAGATCGCCGCCGAATTCGATCACGAGTATCGCAGCCACAACGCCCAGCACGCCTACCCGGCGATCGTCGGCGGCGGCGCCAACGGCTGTATCCTGCATTACACCGAAAACAGCGACGAGTTGCACGACGGCGACCTGCTGCTGATCGACGCCGGTTGCGAGGTCGAGGGCTATGCTTCGGACGTGACCCGTACCTTCCCGGTCAACGGCAAATACTCGAGCGCCCAGCGCGAGGTTTACGATATCGTGCTTGCCGCGCACCAGGCCGCGGTCAAGAAGGTCAAGCCGGGCAACCACTGGAACGATCCGCACAATGCCGCGGTGCGCGTGATTACACGCGGCCTGGTCGAGCTCAAGCTGCTCAAGGGCACGGTGCCGAACCTGATCAAGGAACAGGCTTACCGCAAGTTTTACATGCACCGCACCGGTCACTGGCTGGGACTGGACGTGCACGACGTCGGCGATTACAAGGTCGGCGACCAGTGGCGCCTGCTCGAGCCCGGTATGGTGATGACCATAGAGCCCGGGATCTATATTCCCGCCCATACCCGCGGCGTCCATCGCAAGTGGTGGGATATCGGCATCCGCATCGAGGACGATGTGCTGGTGACGCGCCAGGGTTGCGAAATACTCACCGACAAGTTGCCGCGCAAGGCCGTCGAAATCGAAGCCCTGATGGCATCCTGAATGCGGCCCCGGCGAACCGACACGACTGTTTCCCCGCCGGCCCCGGAACGCCGCGGCGCCAGGGCCTAGCCGTGGCCGCCAGCGATATCGCGATCGTCGGCGGCGGCCCGGTCGGACTGTGCGCGGCGTTGGCATTGCAGCATCCCGCGCGCCGGGTATCGGTCATCGAGGCCGCGTCGGCGGGCATCAAGCAGCCCGGCGGACTCAACGCGCGTTCGATCGCATTGTCGATCAGCAGCGTGCAGATATTCAGGGCGCTCGGCATCTGGCCGCAGCTGTCCGCCGAGGCCACGCCCATCCGGGAGATACAGGTTTCCTCGCGCGGGCACTGGGGCGTGACCCGCCTGCATGCCGGGGACTACGATCTCGAAGCCCTCGGATACGTGGTCGAAAATCCGGTCCTCGCGCGGGTCTTGCTGCAGGCGGTCGACGCCAGCGAGCAGATAGATCTCGAACAGGGCGCCAGCTTCGCATCGATTTCCCAGGACGACCGGATCGACATCGAGTACCGCGCGCAAAAGCGCAAACGGCATATCGACGCGCGGCTCGCGCTGATCGCCGACGGGGCGGACTCGGCCGCGCGCGCGGCGCTCGGTATCGGTCACCGGCGGGTCGAATACGGGCAGTCGGCGCTGGTCGTCAACGTCGAGGTCGGCAAGCCGCTGGACGGTATCGCCTACGAACGATTCACCACCCGTGGGCCGCTCGCGATGCTGCCGCTCGGCGGCCGCCGCTACGCCTGTGTCTGGACCTGTTCGCCGCAGCGGGCCGAACAGCTCGCGGCCATGTCGGAGCCGGAATTCGCCGCCGCGTTGCAGGACACTTTCGGCTTTCGGCTCGGCATCGTCGAGCAGGTCGGCGATCGCGTCGCCCTGGAACTCAAACGGACCCGAGCCGACCGGCTGTACAGCGGTAAATGCCTGTTGATCGGCAATGCCGCGAACGCTCTCCACCCGGTCGCCGGGCAGAGCTTCAACCTGTCGCTGCGCGATATCGCCTGCCTCTACGAATTGCTCGCCGGGCGGGACCTCGCCGAATTCGATGCCCCGGCCTGGCGCGCCATCGCCGAGGATTACCAGCAGCGGCGCGAACCCGAGCACAGGCGGGTGATCGCCTACGGCGACGGCCTCGTGACCCTGTTTTCGAACCCGTTGCCGGTATTCGACCGCCTGCGCGCCGGGGGACTTGCGGTGCTCGACCTTTTGCCGCCTTTGAAAGCCCAGGCCGCGTTCTCCGGCATGGGCCTCGCTTTCGGCGGTAATCGCCTGTTGCGGGGCAGGCTTTGAAGCCCGTCGATGTCGATGTCGCGATTGCCGGCGCCGGCCTGGTCGGCAGCTGTGCTGCCCGGGCGCTGGCCGCCAACGGGCTGCGCGTGGCGCTGATCGAATCGCGGCCGCCCTCGGGAATCGAAACCGCGCCCGGCGACGCCTACGACCTGCGCGTATCGGCGATCAGTCCGCGTTCGCGCGCCATACTCGAGCGCTTCGGCATCTGGCAGCGGCTCGATCCCGGGCGTATCTGCGACTATGAAAAGATGCACATCTGGCACCAGCACGGAACCGCGAGCCTGGATTTCGACGCGGTCGACCTGGCGCGCGAAAATCTCGGCTCGATCGTCGAAAACCGGCAGTTGCAGCTGGCCCTGCATCGTGCCTGCGAACGCGAAACCGGAATCGAGCGATTGATGCCCGACCGCATCGTCGATCTGGAAGCGAACGGCGAGCATGGCGTGGAGCTGCGTCTCGAATCGGATACGCGCGTAACTGCGGCCCTGCTGATCGCGGCCGACGGCCGCAACAGCCGGACCCGCGCACTCGCGGGTATCGAAGCCGAGGGCGGGCATTACGGGCAAACCGCGATCGTCGCCAACGTCGATACCGAATTCGCGCACGAAAATACCGCCTGGCAGCGATTCCTGGCCACCGGGCCGCTCGCGTTTCTGCCGCTCGCCAACGGGCAGAGCTCGATCGTCTGGTCCTGCGACGACGAGGTAGTCGGGCCGCTGCTCGAAGCCGACGAGCGCGGTTTTTGCGATGCGCTCGGAAAAGCCTTCGAATACCGGCTCGGACGCATCGAGGCGAGCAGCGAGCGCATGAGTTTCGTGCTCGGCTGGCACCATTGCGCGCGCTGGCTATCCGGCAGGGTACTGCTGATCGGCGACGCCGCGCACAGCGTGCATCCGCTCGCCGGTCAGGGCGTCAATCTCGGATTCAGCGACGTCGACTTGCTCGCCCGCCTGATCACCAGCCGGGAACTACTGGCCGGACAAAGGCATCTCAGGCGCTACGAGCGTCAGCGCAAGAGCGAAACCCGCGTCGCCACGGCAGGCTTCAGCGGCCTGAAATGGATTTACGGCATCGACCAGGCATTGTTCGCCGGCGCACGCGATCTGGGCATGCGCGCGGTCGACGCCTCGCCCTGGCTGAAGCGCTCGCTGATGCGCAAGGCGATCGAAAATATAACTTGAATCGAAGCGGTTGCGGTCCGTCCGCGCGCACAGGCTCTACCGGCCGGCCGGTTATTTGCGGCGAGAATGACCGATCGACGCGATCGGTTCTGCAATTAAGGCTTTAATTCGAACCGTACAGGCTCTATTCTCTGCGCTATTGACGCAGCGCGTAGAGGGGTAAACACCGATGGGCAACAAAACGCCGTTGTACCAGTGCCACCTGGATGCCGGCGCCAAAATGGTCGATTTCGCGGGCTGGGACATGCCGATCAACTACGGCTCGCAGATCGCCGAGCACCAGGCGGTGCGCACTTCCGCCGGCATGTTCGACGTCTCGCACATGACCGTGGTCGATGTCAGCGGAGGCGAATCCAAAGCCTTCCTGCAATACCTGCTGGCCAACGACGTCGGCAAACTCCAGCTTTCCGGCAAGGCGCTTTACAGCTGCATGCTGAATCCCGAAGGCGGGGTAATCGACGACCTGATCGTTTATTACCTGCGCGATAATCACTACCGCGTGGTGATCAACTCCGCAACCCGGGAAAAGGATCTCGCCTGGCTCGATCAGCAGGGCGAGGCCTTTGCCGACCTCGACACCAGGCTTCGCGACGATATCGCGCTTATCGCGGTGCAGGGTCCCGAGGCCCGCGACAAGGCGGGGGTGCTTTTCGAAGACTACCAGCTCGAGGCGCTGCAACAACTGTCCCGTTTCCAGGCCGTCGAGTTCGACGATTGCTTCGTCGCGCGCACCGGCTATACCGGCGAGGACGGCTATGAAATCATGCTGCTGGCCGATCACGCCGCCGACGCCTGGCAGCGGCTGCTCAATGCCGGGATCGCTCCCTGCGGCCTCGGCGCGCGCGATACACTGCGTCTCGAGGCGGGCATGAACCTGTACGGCGCCGACATGGACGAAACCACCAGCCCGCTGGTTTCCGGGCTTGCCTGGACGGTGGCTTTTTCCGGGGCGCGCGACTTCATCGGCAAGCAGGCGCTGCTCGACCAGCAGGCCGCGGGGATACCGCAAAATTTTGTCGGTCTGTTATTATTGGACAAGGGCGTGTTACGTAATCACATGCGTGTGCAGACGCAGCGGGGAGACGGTGAAATCACCTCCGGTAGCTATTCGCCGACGCTGCAACGCTCGATAGCCATGGCCCGGATACCGGCCGGAGTCAGCGGCAAGGTGGAAGTCGAATTGCGCGGCAAGATGCTGCAGGCCGAAATCGTCAAGCTTCCTTTCGTGCGCGACGGGAAGTCCATGTTAACCAACGGGGGTAATGATTAATGAGCGACGTGCCATCAGAACTGAAATTCCTGTCGACCCACGAATGGGTGCTGGTCGAAGATAAAATCGCGACGATCGGAATATCCGATCATGCCCAGGAATTACTCGGCGACCTCGTTTACGTCGAGCTTCCCGAGGTCGGCAGTTCGATTGCCGCCGGGGATTCGGTCGGAGTCGTCGAATCGGTCAAGGCCGCTTCCGATACCTATGCCCCGGTTAGCGGCGAGGTAGTGGAGATCAACGAGGAACTGGAAGGCGCACCCGAGCGGATCAATACCGACCCCTACGGCGATGGCTGGATGTACAAGGTGGCGCTCGAAGATCCCGAGGAAGTCGAGGATTTGCTCGACGCCGATGCCTATGCGGAATCCATCGATGAAGACGAGTAATCGAGTAGCCCCGGGATTTCATGCGCGCCGCGCGGGATATTTCCGGCCATCGCGCGGCTAATTTTTAAATCCGGAACTCCTCCGATGACCGCTGCCCCCGCGCGGTCCGCGGTCCGCTAGCAACGCGGCCGGCGATTCGCATGGCTTACAGCGGCAACCGGGGTTTGTCCCGCATCGTCAAGGCGACCCGCTATTCCTGGCAGGGATTGCGCGCCGCCTATCTCCACGAGGAAGCCTTCCGCCAGGAAACCTGGCTGTGTGTCCTGCTGGTCCCGCTGGGACTGTATCTCGGTAACGGCGGAGTCGAAAAAGCCCTGC
The DNA here is from genome assembly GCA_050118655.1 of Gammaproteobacteria bacterium. GTDB lineage: Bacteria > Pseudomonadota > Gammaproteobacteria. Next base: position 21,692 of record JASFKL010000008.1, read on the forward strand.
TGGTGGCCAGCGCGCTGCTGCTGCCGCTGGTCGAAATCTTCAACTCGGCACTCGAAGCGCTGGTCGACCGTGTCGGCGAGGAGCGGCACGCACTCTCCGGGCGCGCCAAGGACATGGGCTCGGCGGCAGTGGCGCTCGCGATCCTGATCCTGGCAAGCACCTGGCTGCTGGTACTGTTTTTTTAACCGTCTCGCGAAACCTTCGTCTCAGGCGTCCGCGTCATCGAGTTCCGATATCAGGCTGTCGAGGTCGGCGATCGGCGGGCGACAGCTGAATCCCTCGCATATCCATGCCGAGGGGAGTGCCTGCGACGATTGTTTGGCAAGCTCGTCCGGCAGGCCGACGGCATCCGCGGGAACGAAGCAGGCGCTTTGCCGCGGCCGCAGCCGCGGCAGGATTGCCGCCCGCCAGGCCGCGAGATCCGCCTCGTCGCCACGCACCACGAGCCGCATCGGCGGCCGGTGTTGCTCCTCGAGCAGGGCTACGAAGCCCGCCGCGTACAACGGCGAGCTGTTGAGGTTGTCGGCGACCGATTGCAATGCCTTCCCGGCAGCATGCGTATAGTCTTCGCGGCCGAGCATCGATCCCAGCCGCTGTAGGGCCAGCGCGGCGACTGCATTGCCGCAGGGCATGGCCTCGTCCTGCCAGGATCTGGGCCGTTGAATCAGGCGCTCGTGGTCCTCGGCGGTAAAAAAGAATCCCCCCTGTGCGCTGTCGGCGAAGCGTCCGAGCAGCTGCTCGGCGAGCTCGATGGCGAATTCGAGGATATCGCTCCGCCATTCGAGTTGCAGGCAATCCAGCGATGCCTGCAGCAGATGCGCGTAGTCGTCGAGGTAGGCGGGTAATTGCTTGCCCGAGTTCCGCGACAGTGCCAGCAGGCGTCCGTCCAGCCAGCATTCGGCGCGAATCGCGTCGAGGCAGCGATTCGCGAGCGACGCGTAATCGTCGCGCAGGAATACCCGCGCGGCGGCAGCCAGGCCGCGAATCGCGAGCCCGTTCCAGGCGGTAAGCACCTTGTCGTCGAGACCCGGCGGCACCCGCCCGGCGCGCGCCGCGAGCAGTCGGGCGCACGCCCCGGCGTGTCGCGCCGCGCAGTCGCCGGCGTCGACAGCGAAGCGTTCCGCCACCTCCGCCAGGTCGTGGCATATGCGCAGGTGCCAGGCTCCCTCGAAGTTCGGCGGCCGGTCGAGACCGTAGCGCCAGGCAAAGGACTCGTAGATATCGTCGCCGACGATCGGCCTCACCTGTTCCGGCGTCCACAGGTAATACCTGCCCTCGACACCCTCGGAATCTGCGTCCAGAGCGGCATGGAACGCGCCGCTTTTGGTACGCATCTCGCGCTCGAGCCAGCCGACGATCCCGTCGGCCGCGTCGCGGTACAGCGAATCGCCGCTGAGCCGGAAGGCCTGTGCGAACACTTCGAGCAGTTGGCCGTTGTCGTAGAGCATCTTTTCGAAGTGCGGAATGGTCCACTCGTCATCCACCGAATAACGATAAAATCCGCCGCCGACCTGGTCCTGGATACCGCCGCGGGCGATCTGCCGCAGGCTGAAATCGATAGCCGCGTAGACCGGGTCGCCGGGCGGCTTGTCGAAGGCGCGTTTCAGGGCCTGCAGCAGGATGGCCGGTTGCGGAAATTTGGGCGCGCGGCCGAGTCCGCCGTGTTCGGCATCGTGGGCTTCGAGCAACTGCGCCTCGAAGGTCTCGACGGCAGCCGGGCTGGCGGACTGGCGGTTCTGGATTTCGCGCATTTCGATTTCCATCAACGCCTGTTGCACGGCCTGACCCTGCTGCCTGATCTGTTCCGGCTGATCGCGATAAAACGCGGCGATGCGCTCGAGCAGGTCGGCGAATGCCGGCATGCCGTGCCTGGGCTTGTCCGGAAAATAGGTGCCGCCGAAAAAAGGCAGCTGATCGCCCGGGGAGAGAAACATCGTCAGCGGCCAGCCCCCCGGGCGGCGCGCGATCAGCTGGTGCGCGAGCTGGTAAATGCGGTCCAGATCGGGCCGTTCCTCGCGATCCACCTTGATGTTCACGAACTCGCGGTTCATGATCGCCGCGGTGGCCTCGTCTTCGAAGGATTCGTGGGCCATCACGTGGCACCAGTGGCAGGCCGAATAGCCGATCGACAACAGGATCGGCCTGTCCTGCACGCGCGCCATTTCCAGCGCCTCGGCCGACCAGGGCAGCCAGTCGACGGGATTGTCGGCATGCTGGCGCAGGTAGGGGCTGGATTCCGTCGCGAGGGCGTTGGTCATTAACTGCATTCCATCATCTATCCATGCGATAATAACATCCTGCTTGAGCCAACTCATGGTGTGATCCGAATTTTCCCGCAATGATTGCTTATCCCTCGATAGATCCGGTGGCGGTCTCGCTCGGCCCGGTGCAGATCCACTGGTATGGATTGATGTACCTGGTGGGCTTCGGCAGTGCCTGGTGGCTGGGCAAGCGCCGGGCGCGTCTCGACTGGACACCGCTCAAACCGGAGCAGGTCGACGACCTGGTGTTTTACGGTGCACTGGGTGCGGTGCTCGGCGGGCGGCTCGGCTCGGTGCTGTTTTACAATTTCGACAGTTTCCTGCACAACCCGCTGTACCTGTTCAAGATCTGGGAAGGCGGAATGGCGTTCCACGGCGGCTTTATCGGCGTGCTGGCGGCGATGTGGTTTTACCGCCGCAAGATCGGCTGCGGCTTTTGGGAACTGACCGATTTCATCGCGCCGCTGGTGCCGCTGGGACTCGCCGCCGGACGCCTCGGGAACTTTATCAATGCCGAGCTCTGGGGGGCGCCCGGCAACGTGCCCTGGGCCATGAAACTGTCCTGCGAGCAGTTTCCGCCGGGTCGCTATATCGATTTCGCGGGCCCGCTCTGTTACAGCCCGCGCCATCCGACGCAACTCTACGAAATGCTGCTCGAAGGCTTGCTGCTGTTCGCCGTGCTTTGGCTGCTTTCGGCGAGGCCGCGGCCGGTGATGACGGTGTCGGGATGGTTCCTGCTGATCTACGGGCTGGTGCGCTGCGGCGTGGAAACGATTCGCCTGCCGGACGCCAATATCGGTTATATGCTCGGCACCGACTGGCTGACGCGGGGCATTGTATTATCGCTGCCAATGATTATAGTTGGCCTAATTCTGCTGGTACTGGCGAGACGGAAAGCGAATGCGGCAATATCTTGATTTGATGCGACACGTGCTCGAGCAGGGCAGCGACAAGACCGACCGCACCGGTACCGGCACGCTGTCGGTATTCGGTTACCAGATGCGTTTCGACCTGGCGGAAGGCTTTCCGCTGGTAACCACCAAGAAGCTTCACCTGCATTCCATCATTCACGAATTGCTGTGGTTTCTGCAGGGCGATACCAATATCGATTACCTGCGCCGCAACAAGGTGCGAATCTGGGACGAGTGGGCCGACGAAAATGGCGACCTGGGGCCGGTATACGGTGCGCAATGGCGGTCGTGGCGCTGCGCGGACGGCGGCACCGTCGACCAGATTTCACAGCTGCTAGAGCAGATTCGCGACAATCCCGATTCGCGCCGCCTGATCGTCAGCGCCTGGAATGTCGGCGAGATCGATAACATGGCCTTGCCTCCCTGCCATGCCTTCTTCCAGTTCTACGTTGCCGATGGTCGTCTGTCCTGCCAGCTGTACCAGCGCAGCGCCGACGTTTTTCTCGGCGTGCCTTTCAATATCGCCTCCTATGCGTTGTTGTTGATGATGGTCGCCCAGGTCAGCGGGCTCGAGGCCGGCGAATTCGTGCATACGCTCGGTGACGCGCACCTTTACAGGAACCACTTGCAGCAGGCCCGCACGCAACTCGAACGCGAGCCGTTCCCGCTGCCGACCATGCGTCTCAACCCCGAGGTCGACGACCTGTTCGCGTTTCGATACGAAGATTTCGAGCTCGAGGGTTACCGCTTCCACGAACACATCAAGGCTGCCGTCGC
>JASFKL010000009.1:0-24528 GCA_050118655.1 Gammaproteobacteria bacterium
TCGTCCTCGGCGACGGCGCGCAGGAACTCGATTCGCTTGTCGGGGTAGTCGCGGGCCATTTCGGTGAAGTATTCGATGAAACCCGTCGTGCCATCGGCGACTTCGGGGTTGTGCTGAACGTATTCCGTGCCCACGTAACGCTCGACCGCGAGCTCGGGATCGCCGAGACAGGCGGTGCGATAAAAATCGATGGCGCTGCGCTTGTTGGCTTCGAGATCCTGCTGCATTGGCTTTCCTCCGACCGGCTGCAAGATAGCGATTAGCCGAGATATCGGCTGTACCAGTCGATGGACGAGTTCACGGCTTTCGATCGCCAGGGTTCGGCGTAGATATCGAAATGCCGTATCGGGTACTCGATGAACGCTTTCGGTTCCCCGGCCCGGTCGAATGCCCGTCTGAGCGCTTCCAGCGGAATCAGGTTATCGTCCGTCGCGGCGATGATCAGCAGCGCGCGCGGCGCAATGTGGTGAATCCCGGCGGTGGGATCGAACACGCGAATCTTCTCCAGCGACTCGATGGTAATTTCGTTGCGCCAGTTCGGTGCCGACTCCTTGAGTGCCATGTAGGCATCGTAGTTTTCCTTGCCCGGCAGAACGCAGGGACCTTCGCCCGGTGCGACGACCTTGAGGTAATTGATTTCTCCGCTGCGGTACCTGGCGACCCTCTCCTTTATTAGAAATTCGTCGACCTGTTCCCATTTTTCCGGGTTCATCTCGCGTCGGGTTTCGGGCCCGATGATCGACGGCACCTGCGCGACGACCGCCTTCGCGCGCTTGTCGATCGAGCCCGTGTAGGCAACCAGGCCGCCGCTGAAAGACGTTCCCCAGATGCCGATTCGCTCGGCATCGACGGCCGGATGCTCCCCGAGCCAGCTGATCGCGTTGCGATAGTCCTCGACCATATCCAGGGGAAACAGCTGGTTACGCGGTTCGCCGTCACTATCGCCGAAGCGGCGGTAGTCGAATACCAGGACCGCGAATCCGGCAGCGGCGAACGGCCGGGCAAACTCCGCAAGCCCCTGTTCCTTGACCGCGCTGAAACCGTGCGCCATGACGATCGCGGGCAATTTTTCAACGCTATCCGCGTCGTCCGGCAGGTACAGCCAGCCGCGGCATTGCAGGCCGCGGGAATTGAAACTGACGTCTTCTCTCACGTGTTTGTCCTCGATTGCGGGAATCCCGGCTTACCGGGAAATCGATGCGAATATACCTCGGGTCAGTCTCGCCAGGTCTTCGGGCGAGAGTTCGATTTCGAGTCCCCGGCGTCCGGCGCTGACGTAAATCGTCTGGAAGTCCCGCGCCGATTCGTCGATAAAAGTTTTCAGCTTGCGTTTCTGGCCCAGCGGACTGACGCCGCCGAGTACGTAGCCGGTCGAGCGTTCGACGTCGGCGGGTTTCGCCATCGCCGCCTTCTTGGCGCCGGCCGCGCGGGCGATCGCTTTCATGCTCAACATTGCGGATACGGGCAGCACTCCGACCGACAATTCATCGTTGGCGAGCTCCACCACCAGTGTCTTGAAGATCCGGGCCTCCGCGACGCCGGTTTTCTGCGCCGCCTCGAGGCCCCAGGATTCGCTCGTCGGGTCGTGCTCGTACTCGTGCACGCGGTAGTCGATCTTCGCGCGCCTTGCCTGTTCGATCCCGGGGGTCACGGCTTGCCGGCGATGACCGGGCGGGTTGACGCGGATACCGAATCAACACTCGGGCGGGTAGGCATCCAGCACCTGTTCGAGCCGGCTGTAGTAGGCGAAGTCGGTTTCGATCTCGGCTTGCAGGAAAGCCGAGTCGCTGTTGATTTTCAATTCCGACCCGTCCGGGTTCCAGGTATCGCCAGAGAGGATTTCACCGTCCTCGATGGTGAAATCGGAACGCGGGTTGCCGTTCGCGTACCAGGTCCGGTGGCGGCCGTCGACGAATCCCGCGCTCAACTCAGACTCCAGCTTGAGCCCGGAAGCATCACCGTTCGCCGCCGGCACGTGCCAGGCCCTGACCGTGCCGTTGATGAGACCTTTGGTATAGGGCAGCACGATCAGCTTTTCGCCGCCCGGCGAGTAGAAAATGAATTCGCCGTCGCGCACTCCCTGTAAGTAATGGCCCTCGATGCGTACCGTTCCTGTCTCGGCCCTGACGACGTAGCTGCCATTGGCGACGCCGCCCTCGCACTCGGTATCGACGACTATCTCGGCGCCGAATGCGTTGCAGGTCAACGACAGCAACGGGATCAGCAGGATGCGCAACCCGGCGACGGGCCTGCGTACAGGGGGGATTCGGCGGGTTTCAAACATCGGTATCGCCTGCGGGTTGCAGCAGGCTGCTGCGATTGCCCTCGGTGTCGAGGAAGGCTACATAGTGGCCCACACCGGGGATGTTCATCGGCTCGCCGAGCACCTCGCCGCCCGCCCGTTCGATCGCGGCCATCGATTCGGCGATATCGTCGACCGCGATGACGATGGAAGGGTGCTGCGACGGCCGATCGGGATTCTTCGGGTAAAAGCCGCCGTCGATCGCGCCGGCGGGCATGCCCGGTCTGACATCCGCCTCGGCGGTCGTGGCGAGGATATAGTTGCCCATTTCGTCGCCCAGCATTTGCGTCCGCCAGCCGAATGCGGATTCGTAAAACGCGGTAATCCGTCCGGGGTCTTCGTAGGGAATTTCAAAGTGAACGACCGGGTTCATGCGTTCTCCTTGATGCTCGCGAGGCATCGACGATTTTCTTGGTTACGACCCCTATTGTCCCTGATTTTCGGCCTTTTCGCAGCAGGATCTCCGGCTTCGCCGCGCGGCGAGCCCGTCACCGAACCCTGTATCCCGAATGACAGGCCACGCAGGCGGAGGTGACCTCGGAGAGCGCCCCGTATGCCGGCAACACTTCGCCTTCCTGCGCCTTCAGCGCAAATCGGCTGGCTGCCCGATGCATGGCTGTACCGGCTTCGCGCATCCCCTCGGGCATGAAATTGGCGAGGTGCCTGGCACCGTGGGTTTCGAGCGAACTCATGCCGAGGCGGTACTCGGCGGTCTCCGCGGCCTTGTCCAGTTCCCCGCTTCGCAGGTAGGCGAGGATTTCGTTTATCGCCGCGAGGTGGTCGCGCATGTTGGACAGCATGTGCTCGCGCATCATCGCGGGTAACTCGACCGGGATTCTCGCGTCGTTCGCGGCCGCGGAATAGCCGGGCAGGCTCGAAACGAGCACCGCCAGTAAAAGAATGCGAATTTTGTCCATGTTCCTGAAGCTCTAGTCGGGAAGACGCCAGTATACCTGTTTCGAAAGAAATTATAGGCCGGTCAGATCCCTGAACTACATACAAGGCCCGGTATCTCGATGCTTGATCTCGATCTGGTTTCGAGCCTCGATGGCAGGGCTTCGCATCGGCGGCCCGATGCATGCGCCTGTTATGCGACAATTGCGATACTACGATTTTGATTGTCGTAAAAACCATATTACACGCTCGTATGAAATCACATGTATCAGGCCTCCGGTCTGCTGATATTTTCCAGAGTGATTCCCTTTTTAATTTTGCGGCGGTGGCAGGCGTTGCCAACTGACTGAAATTTCACATTTATTATATTCGTCCGTGAAAGCTCCGCATCAGTCAGAGTGTAAACAATCATTTTGACCACCGGGTATACCTGCACCCGGCGGGTTAAAAATCGAACCTGATACTGGCGACTGTCCGGGGCCTGCGGCACCGGGACGCGAAAACCGTTGCACTTCGCGCGGGTCGTTGGTACAAGTGGCTTTTTTCGATTCGGCGACCCCGACTCCATGGCGAGAAAGATTTTTACCTTCTCCGATGCGCGCAAGTACGCGAGGCGCCGCATGCCGCGCATGACCTTCGATTACATCGACGGCAGCGCCGGCGACGAACTCGCCTGCGCGCTCAACGTCGAGCGCATCGACGCGCTGCGGCTGCTGCCGCGGGTGCTGGTCAACGTCGAACATCGCAGCCAGAAGAAAACCATTTTCGACAATACCTGGGACATGCCGTTCGGCATCGCGCCGATGGGGATGTGCAACCTGACCTGGCCCGGCGCCGACGCGATGCTGGCACGCGCCGCGCGGCAGTACGGTATCCCGCTGGTACTGTCGACGATGGCCTCGAGCAGCATCGAGACCACCGCCGAGCGCGCCGGCGAGCACGCCTGGTTCCAGCTCTACGTCGGCCAGTCCGAAGAGGTCGCCTTCGATCTCGTCGAGCGCTCCGAGACCGTCGGCTACACCCGCCTGGTGCTGACCGTCGACGTGCCCGAGATCGGCTACCGGCCGCGCGAGCATCGCGACGGCTTCAAGTCGCCGATCCATATCGGGCCGAAGCAATTCTTCGACTTCGCATTCCATCCCAGATGGTCGTTGACGACCCTGGTGAACGGCGTACCGGCGCTCGCCAACGTCAATGTCGCCGGCGGCAAGCAGTTCAAGCGCAACGAGGCGCGCGGCAAGGTCGACTGGGCTTTTCTCGAGCGATTGCGCGAGCGCTGGCCGGGTCAGCTGATCGTCAAGGGCGTGCTCGGTACCGAGGACGCGGTCAGGATTCGCGACGCCGGCGCCGACGCCGTCTACGTCTCCAACCACGGCGGCCGCCAGCTCGACAGCGTACCGGCTGCGATCGACATGCTGCCGCGCATCCGCGCGGCGGTCGGCCCGGATTACCCGCTATTGTTCGACAGCGGGATACGCAACGGCGAGGCGGTCATCAAGGCGCTGGCACTGGGCGCGGATTTCGTCTTCGTCGGCCGTCCGCTGCTCTACGCGATGGGCGCCGACGGTTACGCGGGCCTGCAGCAAATGATCGAACTGTTGCACAGCCAGATCGATATCGGTCTCGCGCAGCTCGGCTGTCCCGATATCAACGACATCGACGCCAGCTATATCGCCGACCCTGCCGAGCGCGGCTGATACGTCAGCGGCCTGCAGCGATGACCGATATCAAGTCGATGAAGCTGTACACCCATGTCGACCGAGTCTACAACGAGCTCGCGGAGCTGGGTAAAACCGCTGACGCGCCGCTTGGCGTCGACGAACTTTGCGCATTCGACCAGCTGCATTATCACGGCACCGACGCGCTCGATATCGCGCTCGAGTCTATCGGGTCGCCGGACGGCAGCAACTGGCTGGAAATCGGTTCGGGTATCGGTGGCCCGGCGCGTTACCTCGCTGCGCATGGCGGGGTCGCGGTTACCGCGCTGGAACTGCAGCCGGACCAGCACGAGCTGGCCGTGCGGCTGACCGCCCGCTGCGGGCTCGACGGACTCGTTACCCACCGTTGCGGCGATTTTCTTGCACAGGAATGGGGCGGGGACGAGTTCGATGCGATCGTCAGCTGGCTCGCGCTCTACCACATACCGGAGCGGCCGCGGTTGCTGGATCAGTGCCGGTCATTGTTGCGCGCGGGCGGTTGTTTCTATACCGAGGACCTCTGCAGTATCGGAGAGATCGACGCCGCGCAACGCGCCGAACTCGAGCGCGATCTGTTCGCGATTACCCTGCCCGATGCGGCGTCTTACCGCCGTGACCTGCAGTCCGCGGGTTTCGAAATCGAGCTCTGCGAGGACATGACCGCCGACTGGGCCGAATTCACGCGTCAGCGCCTGCAGGCCTTTCGCGCGGATCGCGAGCGGCATCTGCGGGTGCACGGCGAGGCGATCGTCGCCGCGCTGGAGGATTTCTACGCGTCGGTCGACCGTCAGTTTCAATCTGGTAAGCTGGGCGGTTTGAGAATCCGTGCAAGACGAGAGGCCGAGTAGCAATGAGCGACTGGAAACACGCCTATCGATCCTTTTACTACGAGAATGCCGATCCGCCCGAAGATATCCATCTCGATCCGCGGCATACGGCGTTGCTGGTGATCGATATCCAGAACACCTACCTCGAGACCGATCCCGACCCGGCCGAGGAGGCGCGCTGGCAGCCGTTCAAAAAACGCCTTACCGAGCAGGTCATACCCGGTACCGCGAAATTGATCGCCGACTGCCGCGAACGCGGCGTCGAAGTCATTTACGCGCGCATCGCCTGTTTAAAGAAAGACGGCCGCGATCGCTCGCTGAGCCAGAAGAAGCCGGGTTTCAATTACCTGCTGCTGCCGAAAGACCGCGAGGACAGCCAGGTCGTCGATGCGCTCGCTCCCGAAGACGACGATATCGTCGTCATCAAGACCACCGACAGCGCGCTCACCGGAACCAACCTGCGCCTGGTGCTGCGCAACATGGAAATCAGGGACGTGATCGTCGCCGGCCTGTTCACCGACCAGTGCGTGAGCTCGACCGTGCGCAGCCTGGCCGACGAGAGCTTCGGCGTAGTCCTGGTCGAGGATTGCTGCATCGCGGCGACGCAGGAATTGCACGTCAACGAACTCAAGGTCATCAACATGATCTACTGCCACGTGGTGCAGTCCGAGGATCTCGACGACTTTTTCGACTGACCCCGGCGCGGTTATAGCCTTCGGGAACGGCTATTCTTTCGCCCGCACCAGGATCAGGAAGGTTTTCTCGTCCTGTGGATGGTTTTCGTCGTAGTCGAAGCGGCCGACGATGCTGATCTCGACCTTGCCGGGGTACTCCTCGGCCATCGTCCTGTACGGATCGGCAATGGTGATTACCGCGACCTGTCCGCCGCTGTCGAGGATCGGTTTTACTTCTTCGAGCCGCCATGGCCGGACCGTCCGTTTCAGATCCCAGGCGTACTTGGTGCCATCGTAGTTTTGGATCAGGAAGATCTGGACGTTACGGGGCAGGCGCGCCGGGTCGAGTTGGTCCATGGTTTTGAATTCGGGATTGGTGATCTCGAGGTCGCGGTAATAATCCATGAATACGAAAGCGATGACGCAATATTGCACCGATATCAGCAGGAACAGGCCCATCAGGTGCCTGAGGCGAAACAGGTACCAGCTGGCGGCGACCAGCAGCAGGGCGATCGCTGCCAGGATGCCGATCAGCAGCGGGTCCGCATCGGCGTTCATGGCCTGCATGCGGTGCTGCATGATCGCGGGCAGGAGCGCCCCGACCAGGGTCAGCCAGCATAGCTGGATAATCAGCAGCCGCCTGTCCCAGGCCTGTTCGGTGCCGGCCGCGTAGCGGTCCATCAAGCCCCGGAACAGGGTCGCGGCGAGCAGCGCCATCGGGATCATGGCGGGTAACAGGTAGCGGTATTTCTTTTCGGGTACCGCGGATAACAGGACGATTTCGAGCACCAGCCAGAGCAGGAAAAAGCGGTAGTCGGGGACCGACCTGACGCGCTTTTCGGCAAACGGCTTGACCAGTGCGGCGAGCGTCATTACGAGCCACAGCCCGCTGTAGCTCGAAAAACCCAGATAGTAGCCGAGCTCCTTCACGTGTCTGCCCACCCAGGCCTGGGATTCGGCGGCGGCGGTTTCGATCAGGGCCTCGGGATGAAAATAGAGGATATAAAGCGGCCACAGGCTGCTGATGGAGATGCACAGCAGGAAAGCCATGACGATATGCGGCCATTTCGACAGCAGGTCGCTGCGCCCGTAAATCCAAAGGTAGCTGACCGTGAACGGCAGCATCAGCGCAAAAAACGAAACCGGGCCCTTGCTCATGAACGACAGGCCCATCAGCAGGCCGGCCAGCGCGAATTTCGGCCAGCCCCGATTGTTGCGAATCCCGTCGACGAACGCCCACAGCGCCCCGAGCATGAGGCTGTGGCAAAATATATCCCACATCGCCCGCTGGCCGACCTTCATCACCAGGAAATTACTCGCCAGCATCGCCGCGGCGATGAACGCCAGCGTTCGGTCCTTGCTCAGTGTCCAGACGAGTCCGTATGCCATCAGGACCAACAGCAGCGCGGCCAGCGCATTGGGCATGCGCATCAGGGACATGTTTTCGGAGCCGCCCGCCGAGGTCGATACCAGCGCGGCGATCCAGGTCGGCAAGGGCGGCTTGGCGATGCGAATGCTGCCGTTCATGGTGGGCACCAGCCAGTGGTCGTACAGGCGCATTTCACGCGCGGTGACCAGGTTCCTGGCTTCCATGGAATTGAGTTCGATGGTGCCGGTGTTGTAGAAGAACGACCAGAAACAGATGAACAACAAGATCGCCACCGGCAAGGTATGCGTTTTGAATTCGTGGTTCGGGCCGATGAGCCCCTTGTCTGGTTGTGCCAACATGTTCGGTCCGGTTTGTCGCGGATTTGCCGCGATCGGGAATTGCGGCCCGGCGCGGCCGGGTCAAAGGATCGAAGTATAAGCGAATTGCGGCAACCGGCGCAGCATCTTCCGCATTATGCCGGTAACCACGAGCGGGCTCGAATCCGCCGGCCGGTCAACCGGTGGTGGATCGACTCTCGGCATAGCTTTTCGGTCGCATCCGGCTCAATGCCAGCTGGACCAGGAAAGCCGCTATCAACAGCCCGAAACCGAGCCATATCTGGTTGATGTTGCCCTTGGCGCCGCCGCTGCCGAAGGCCGCGAAGACCACGGTCAGGGGAACGAAACCGATGCTCGAAGCCAGCAGATAGGTGGACAGCGGGACCTGGCAGCTGCCGCACAGCAGGCTGGCCAGGGTGGCGTTCGAAAACGGGAACAGCCGGGCATAGAGCACCCACCAGAAAGCGTTTTGCCGGAAGCGCCGGCGCCAGACGCCTACTTGCCCGCCGAGCCTGCGTTCGACAACCGAGGCCAGCAGCCGGCGTCCCAGCAGATAAACCGTCGTCGCGCCGATGATCGAGCTCAGCATTGCCAGAACCACGCCGAGCGCGGCACCGTAGATCGCTCCCGCCGCGCCGCTGACCCACAGCCGCGGGATACCGACGCTGATCGCGGCACCGCCGAAGACGACGAACAGCGCCGAACTCACCCACAGGCCGCGGGAGAGTTTCGAGCCCTGCAGAAAATAGCGCAGATTCTCGAGCCACTCGCGGCTGTCGCTGCCGAGACCGTGACGGATCAGCAACGCGAGACCGAAGAACACGAATCCAGTGATCAGCAACCGCAACAGGTCCGAGAATATTTTTTTCCTGCCGCCGGGCTGGTCGCCGCCGTCACTCAACGGATTTGTCCTCCCGGTCGTCGCGGCGTTCGACCTGGTAGAGTAAAGCCCGCTTGCCGAGCCAATAGACTCCGGCCAGGTCGGCGAGACCGACCCACAGGCGGCTGTTGATTCCGCCGCCGTACTTGCTCGAACCCTCGAGGCGGGCGCGATGATTGACCGGCATTTCGGCAACGCTGAAACCGACCATCTGGAATAGCGCGGGTAAAAAACGATGCGCGTTGCGAAACATGCGCACGCGCGCGAGACACTGTCTGCGGAAAACCCGGATGGAACAACCAACGTCGGTGATGTTGTCGTGCAAAAAGGCCGCCCTGACGCGGTTGGCGATACGGCTCGACATCCTGCGCACCCAGTTGTCGGCGCGCCGCTGGCGAACACCGCACATCATGTCTACACCGCGCTTCGACATTTCGTCGAGCAGTTTGCCGAGGTCGGCGGGATCATTCTGGCCGTCGCCGTCGAGGGTGGCGATCAACTCCCCGCGGGCGGCCGCGAAACCGGCCTCGAGCGCCGCCGATTGTCCGCTGTTGGGGCGCAGGTGCAGGGCGGAGAATTGCGGATTTTCGGCGGCGAGACGATCCATGATCGCGGGGGTCTCGTCGGTTGAACCGTCGTCGACCATCACCAGTTCCCAGTCGTCCGGTATCAGTTTCGTCAACACCTGTTTTGCTTCCAGGCAGACCGATTCCAGGCATTCCTGTTCATTGTAAAAGGGTACGACGACACTGAGTTTCGGGTGCATTTACCTCAAACCTCTCGGGCAAATCTTGCGCGATTCCGTGCCGCCGGCCGGCGACAGGTTAAAAAAATACAAAAACCGGCACCTACATAACAGAACCCGGAGCGGGGATCAACCACAAGCGGGTGCCGGGTCCCGCGCTTTGCACTTTCGGGCCCACCTCGAGTGACATGGATCAACAAACTTGCAGCGATTCCGTCAGCCTGTGGCAAAATCCGTCAATCACCGCAACCGGAATACTTCTCCATGGCGACTTCCAGCAACACCCGCTCGCGCGATCCCCGGCATCCGGGAGGCCGCAACCCGGCGGTTTTCGAACATTACTACGAAGCGCCGGCGGCGGAACCCATCGGTAACGAAATCTGGTGCTATTGCGACCGGCCCTGCTATTCGCCTGGCGAGACGATTGCATTTCATGTTTCCACCGCGGCGAAAACCTACGGCCTCGAAATCGCGCGCGACGCGTGCGAACTCGAAGTCGTATTCCGTCGCGAGGGCCTCTCGGGGCAGTGGCAGGAGACGCCGCGCGACGCTTCCGAGGTGGGCTGCGGCTGGCCTGTGGGTTTCGAGTTCGAAATTCCCCGCGACTGGCCGACAGGCGGTTACCGGGTCACCTGCCGTATCGATACCGGTTCCGGCGTGGTCGAAAACCATCAGCTGTTCCTGTTGCGTTCCGGCGCGGTCGGTCGGTCAGGCCGTCTGCTGCTGGTCGCTTCTACGGGCACCTGGTGCGCCTATAACGACTGGGGCGGCTCCAACCACTATAGCGGGATCGCGGGACCGGACGGCGACCGGTATGCGCCGATCCTGTCTCTCGAGCGCCCTTTGCCGCGCGGCTTCGCGGTGCTGCCCGAAGAAGCGCCGCGCGCGGCGCTCGCCGAACTGCCGGAATTCGGGGCTCCGGTATCCTATCCGCACATGGACTGGGCCTACGCCAACGGCTATTCGAAAAAATACGCCTCGGCGGGCTGGGCTTCATACGAACGGCATTTTCTGCGCTGGGCCGAGCAGGCGGGTTTCGAGGTCGACGTCGTCTCGCAGTACGACCTGCAGCTAAGACCCGAAGCGGTCGAAGGTTACGCTTGCCTGGTATTCATCGGTCACGACGAGTACTGGTCCTGGGAAATGCGCGATTGCGTCGATGAGTACCTGGAAGCCGGCGGGCGCGTGGCGCGCTTCGCGGGCAATTTCATGTGGCAGACGAGGCTCGCGGGAGACGGCCGGCGCCAGGTTTGCTACAAGTACCGTGCCCGCGAGGAAGATCCCGAGCGCGGCACCGAACGCATCACCACCAGCTGGGAAGCCGCCGAAGTGGGTCGGCCCGGCGCACTGACCTTCGGGCTCAACGCGATTCGCGGCGTTTACGCGGGCTGGGGAGGCTGCGTCGCCTTCGGCGGCGGCGGTTTTCCGCTTTACCGGCCCGATCACTGGGCATTCGATGGCACCGGACTGGGCTATGGCGACCTGCTCGGCGCGCGGAGCCGGATCTTCGCCTACGAGGTCGACGGCCTCGACTACGAGATTCGCCAGGGATTGCCGTATCCGTCTGCCGCCGAGACCGTGCCCGAAGGCCTCGAAATCCTCGCCCTCGGGCTTGCATCGAACGACGAGGTCGCGCGCGGCGTCGACCGCGACGAACTGTTTCTCGGCGATGAGGATTGCGCGTTTCGCGCCTCGCTGCTGCAAGGCGAAATCAATCCCGAAACCATGGCGCTGGCGAGCCGCGGTTCGGGCATGATCGTCAATTTTCGTCGCGGCCGCGGCGAGGTGTTTCATGCCGGCAGCGTCGAATGGGTTGCCGGGCTGCTGCGCCGCGACGCACAGGTCGAGCGGGTCACGCGCAATGTGCTCGAGCGTTACCTGCGCGTCTGAAACGCCCTGCGTTAAACCGCCGGCGTGGAGGTTGCCAGGATATCGGCGAGGGTATCCACCCGTGCGCCGATCTCTTCCTCCGTGTAGGGGCAGAATCCGAGTAATAGCCCCTGCCGGCGATCGTCGCCGGCATAGTAAATCGACAGCGGCGTGACCGGCACGCCTCGCGCCCGTGCCCGGGCGGCGATCTCGAGGTCGTCGTAGCCGGGCGCGAGCCCGACCGTGATCTGCATGCCGGCCTGGTGATCCTCGAAATCGACATAGCGCGCGAGTCGCCGCTGGATGCCGTCGACGAGTACGCGCCGCCGGTCCGCGTAGATTCGACGCACCCGGCGGATGTGGCGGTAAAAATCGCCGTCATCGATAAAATTGGCCAGCGCGCGCTGGCAGGGCAGGGCCGCCTTGACGCCGAATCTCGCCAGCGTTTGCGCGAAGCGCTCCACCAGCGGCTCGGGCATAATCAGGTAGCCGAGGCGCAGGCTGACCGAAAACACCTTGGAAAAGGTGCCGATGTAAATGCTGCGGCCCGCCGGGTCGAGGCTGGTCAGCGCGGGAATCGGCCGTCCCGCGTAGCGGAATTCGCTGTCATAGTCATCCTCGACGATCCAGGCGTCGTTGTCGCGCGCCCATTGCAGATAGTCGAGGCGGCGGGCAGCCGCCATCGCGCCGCCGAGGGGGAACTGCTGCGACGGGGTCAGCACGACCATGTCCGGCACCGGAGACGACACCTCGGGCAAGCGGGCGCCGCCGGCGTCGATCGGCAGCCAGCGGATGCGCATGCCCTGGATGTCTGCGATGTTGCGCAGCGGCTGGTAGCAGGGATTTTCGAGGCCGATTACCTGCCCCTGGACGGCCAGGCTGCGGATGCAGGTTTCGAGCGCGTCCACCGAGCCGGCGGTGATCATGATGCGCTCCGGCGCCACGTCGAGCCCGCGCCAGTCGGCGAGGTAGCGCGCTATCGAGGCGCGCAATGCCGGATCGCCGAAGCGGCTGCGGCTGACGATCTGCGCTTCCGGCTCCAGGCGTGCGCTGCGCGCCAGGCAGCGCGCCCAACGGCGGTACGGGAACAGCCGGTCATCCGGGTAGCCCGGGTGCGCGAAGGCGTTGCTGTCGGCGGCCGACGGCGTCTCGAAGCGGCGCGGGGCGGCGGCTCGCCCGATCGCGCGACCGGTTTCGGCGAGTTCGCGGACGTAGTAGCCGGAACCGCGGCGGCCCTCGATGTAGCCCTCGGCGACCAGTTGTTCGTAGGCGGTGACGACGGTGCTGCGAGAAATGCCGAGTTCGGCTGCGAGCGCGCGGGTTGGCGGCAGGCGCCGGTCCTGCCCGGGTTCGAGATTCGCGATGCGCTTGCGCACCAGGTCGCAGAGCTGCACGAACAGCGGCTCCGCGGTGTCGCGCCTGAGCGCAAAGGCGGCGGCCAGATTGATCAAATTGGACTGGTTTAATTATATAAAATTGGAGTTTTTAATATATCCAAATTGTTGCTACGCTGCAAACCGTCTTTTTTCGGATTAATTGCCATGCCCGCCGAATCGAGCCTGGAACCACCTTGCCCGCGACCCCTGTCGGGCGCGCCGGTCGGGCGTATGCCTCTGCGCGAGTTCTGTCGTGCTCGCCGCTTGTCGGCAACCAGGTCGGACTGGTGCCGGGGGACGCGGCGCTGCACGCGGAAGATCTCCATGCGCCGGGCGGCCAACGGAAGGCGCGCTGCATACCTCGGATTATCTCGACTACGGGCCCTGGACGTCGCCGGGTCATCGCTGTATGAGCAAATGCAAAACCGATTACCCGGCCGAGGACAATGATCATGGCTACTGCTGTTAAACGCACCGTCAAACCCTCTGTCTGTCCGCTTGATTGCCCGGACACCTGCTCCCTGCAGGTGGTGGTCGAGAACGATGCCATCGTCAGGGTACGCGGTTCGCGAGCCAATCCGTACACCGCGGGAGCGATTTGCGACAAGGTGGCGAAGTACTATCCGGATTTCGTGCACGGGGAACTGCGGCTGCGCGAACCGCTGCGTCGCAGCGGACCGCCCGGCAGCGGTGAATTCTCGGCTGTTTCCTGGGACGAGGCGCTGGCAACGATTGCCGAGCGGACACACAAGGTTATCGAAGAATACGGCCCGCAGTCGGTTTTACCGTTCAACTATGCGGGTCCGCACGGCCAGCTGGCGGTGGCTTCGATGGACCGCCGCTTTTTTCATCGTCTCGGCGCGAGTCTGCTCGACCGCGGTCCGCTGTGCGGCGGGGTACGCGGTGCGGCCTACGAGAGCCTGTTCGGCAACGCGCCCGGCATGGCACCGGAGCAGGCCGCCGATGCCGACCTGGTCGCGGTCTGGGGCAATAACGTGACCGTGTCCAATCTGCATCTCGCACGCGTCATCAAGCAGGCGCGCGAGCGCGGTGCACGCCTGATCGTGGTCGACCCGAAGCGTACGCGCATCGCCGAGCGGGCGCATCTCTACCTGCAGATCGCGCCCGGCACCGACGTCGTGCTGGCGCTTGCAGTGGCCGCCGAGATCGAGCGCCGCGGCAAGGTCGACCGGGAGTTCGTCGACAATTGGGTCAGCGGGTACGATGACTTCATGAGCGAGGCGCGGCGCTACTCGCTCGTGCAGGCGGCGACGATCTGCAAGCTGCCAGTGGAAGCGATCGAACAGCTGGTCCAGTGGTATGGCGGGGCCGACAAGCTCGCATTGTCGATCGGTAACGGTATCGAGCGCGGCAAGAGCGGCGGTTCCGGCCTGCGCGCGATCATGTCGCTGTCGGCACTGCTGGGGCAGTTCGGGCGCCGGGGGGCCGGCGTCATCGCCAAGCCCGGCTTCGCGTTCCCGACCACCCCCGGGGCGCTACAGCGCACCGACCTGGTGCCGTCGGGTACCCGTATGCTGAACATCGTCGATGTCGGCAGCCATTTGCTCAACGACGATCTGGACCCGCCGATTCGCGCCGTTTTCATCTACAATCACAACCCGGTGGCGACCCATCCCGACCAGAACCGGATGATCCGCGCGCTCGGTCGCGAGGAGATATTCAAGGTCGGTATCGATGTCGTCATGACCGACAGCATGCGCTTCTGCGACATCGTGCTGCCGGCCGCTTCGCACTTCGAGTTCGACGATCTCTATACCGCCTATGGCCATAGCTACCTGCAGCGCGCCGAGCCGGTGATTCCGCCGGTCGGCGAGTCGTTGCCGAATACCGAGATCTTTCGCCGTCTGGCCAAAGCGATGGGCTTCAGCGACGCGATTTTCGAGGCCAGCGACCGCGAATTGATGGATCAGGCAGTCGATGCGCGCGATCCACGGCTGCAGGGTTTTCGTCCATGCGAAATTCCGCTCGATCGCGCGTTGACCATGGGCGCAGGCGGCAAGGCGGAAAATATCATGTGCGACACGGTGCTGCCGGCGACGCCATCAGGCCGTATCGAACTTTACAGCGAAATGCTCGAGGCGCGCTTCGGTTACGGCGTGCCGCGCTACCAGGCGGTGGAGCGGACACGGCCATTTACGCTAATCACGCCGTCGTCGTCGAAGCGCACCAATGCGACCTTCGGCGGCCACGCGGCGAGCGCGGGGCACGAACAGGTGGAAATCAATCCGCGCGACGCGGCGGCGGTGCGGATCGACGACGGCGCTCTGCTGGAGCTCGCCAACGATCACGGCCGGGTTACGCTGCGCGCCCGGCTCAGCGACGCGGTCGCGCCCGGCGTGCTCTACTCGCCCAAGGGTACCTGGCTAGGCACCAGCGACAGCGGGCGCACGGTCAACGCGCTGATCGACGCCGACCTCAGGACCGACATCTTCGACGGCGCCTGCTACAACGAAACCTTCGTCGATATCCGGCCGCTCGCGGAGTCCACCTGATGGTTCGGCTGGACGCACAAATGCAGATCCTGATCCGCAATTTCAGCCTCGGTTCGGTGGCGACGGTCAATGACGACGGCAGTCCGGCGGTATCGCCGAAGGCGACTTTCGTGGTCGTCGACGACCAGCGCATCGCCTATGGCGACATCCGTTCCCCCGGCACGCGCCAAAACCTTCTGGCCCGCCCGGCTGTCGAAGTCGTCTTTTGCGATATACTCGCGCGGCTCGCGGTGCGGGTCAGGGGAACCGCCGCGGTTGTCGACAAGGATTCTGCTGTCGGTAGCGAGCTGCGGCCGCATTTCGACGAGTACTGGGCGCCCTACGTCGACATGATGCGCGAATTCGTGTTGATCGAGGTCGAGCACGCAAGCCTGATCAAATCTCCGGGATACGATATCGGCCTGAGCCGTGAGGAGCTCGTTGCCGCCAATTTCGAAAAACTCTCCAGGCTCGCCCGAGCCTGATATATCTTCATCTTTTTTCCCGGCGTCAAAGTTACTTGTACGGGTAATAATTATTACTCCGAGAAAAAACTTGCAGGACCGGTCTCTTCGACGTCGCCTGCCTAACGAAACCTTCGTCGGCTCCAGGCCGTTGGTGCTACGATAAATCATATTAATTTATCAGAGACGCTGGTCCGCCAGAATCAGGGACTGTGCCCTGTCGAGGCCGGGTCGCCGGGAACCGCATGAAAATCGTCAGTTACAACATCCAGTTCGGCCGCGGCCTCGATGGCGAGGTCGACCTGGTGAGAATCTGCAAGGCGCTGCGCGGCGCCGACATCGTCTGCCTGCAGGAAGTCGACCAGTGGTGGCGGCGCAGCGGCGACAACGACCAGGCGCTCGAAATCGGCGGCCTGATGCCGACTTACTATCACGTCTTCGGCTCGAGCTTCGATGTCGATGCAAGCGCTCACTCGGCTCATGGCGCGGTCGTCAATCGCCGGCGGCGTCACGGCAACATGATCCTGTCGCGCTGGCCGATCGCGAGCGTGCGCTGCCTGGATCTGCCGAAACGGCATTACGATGAGCGCTTCAACATGCAGATGACCTGTCTCGAGGCGGTCGTCGATACTCCCGGAATGGCGCTGCGGATCTACAATTGCCACGCCGGTTACCTGGATGCCGGCGAACGCGAGGAGCAATTCGAGTATCTGGGCGGGATTTTCGCGGCCGCACCCGCCGAGCAGGGCGCCTGGTCGGGCAAACCCGACATCGACGGCGACGACTGGAGCGAGCGGCGCGCGCCGCCGCCGATGCCGCAAAGCGCGATACTCTGCGGCGATCTCAACTCGACCCCGGAAAGCGCGGAATTCGACCGCCTGCTCGACACCACGGCACTGGTGGATTGCTGGGCATTGGCCGATCCCGATAACCGCAACGCGGCGACGCTGCGCAAGGAAACCGGCCGGGATGTCGATATCGCCGGCAAGATCGACCATATCCTGGTGACTGCCGACCTGGCGGAGCGGGTATCAGCGGTGGAGATCGACCAGCGGGCGGAGGGTTCCGATCACAAGCCGGTCAGCGCGGTTTTCGACCAGGCCTGATCGGCTCTCGCCCGGGGCTAGCGATTCAGGGCCTTTCTGACCTGCGAGCTGCAGATGACCTCGCTGTTGCGCATGTATTTTTCGTGGTTTTCCTCGACCCGGGACAGGTCGTAGACGTAGTTGACCATCAGCCCGTAAGCGCTCTTCATGCCTTTTGCGGACGGGTTGCCGAGCAGGTTGATGCGTTCCAGCATGGCGCCGTTCTTGAGGTGGAAGCGGGCCACGGGATCGATCGGCTCGCCGGCATCGTTTTTCGCTTCGAGGAAATAACTCGCGGCCAGGGATTCCAGCCGCTCACCCAGGGTTTCGTCGGCCTCGGGGCCGAAGGCTTCGACCAGGGCCGCGATTTCGGCATCCTCCTGCGCTTTCGATTCCAGCCAGTGGCGAAATCCCGGTACCGGCGAAATGGTAGCGAAAGTTTTCAATTGCGGCAGGCGCAGCTTCAGACTGGTCGCGACCTGCTTGATCAGAAAATTACCGAACGAAACCCCGGCGAGGCCGACGTGGCAATTCGAGATCGAGTAAAAAATCGCGCAAGTGGGATTGTCGGGTGCCTCGCTCCCGGGATCGCGTTGCAGGATTTCGTTGATTCCCCGGGGAATTTCGTCGGTCAACGCAACCTCGACGAATACCAGCGGTTCGTCTTCCATCGAGGGATGAAAAAAACCGTAACAGTAGCGGTCGCTGGGTTTCAGCCGGCCGCGTAACTCGGACCAGCTTTCGATTTCGTGCACCGCCTCGTAGGCGATGATCTTTTCGAGGATATGCGCGGGGGTGGTCCAGTCGATCGGCTGCATGAGCAGGAAGCTGCGATTGAACCAGGCTCTGAAGAGGTGGCGGAAATCGGTGTCGATCTTTTTCAGTTCGGGCCGTTCGCGCATCGCTTTCATCAGGTGTTCGCGCATCTTGACCAGCCGACGGGTGCCACCCGGCGTCAGGTTGATCCGGCGCAGCAATTCCTGGCGGCGGGGTTCCGCGGCCGCGGTCAGGCGCAACAGGCTGGCGGCATCGTTTTCGCGGGCGTAGGTGTCGGCCGTCTGCTTGATGGTTTCGACGTCGACGTCGTAGTCGGAAAGCATCAGGTTGAAGAACGCGAGCCTGGCGTCCTCGTCGAGTTTCTCGTAGGCGTTGAGGATTCGTTCCGCGAGCAGCAGGCTGGAATACTCGCCGTCGGAACTCATCATCATCGAACACAGGGATTCGATGGTCTCGGTTTCACCGTTGACGAGATGCTTGCGCAGCGCCGCCGGCGCCCAGCGGGCCAGGCGTATCGAGGGCATTAATTCCTGGAAGAACTGCATGGGCGGACTTTACGACCTGAGTTGATAAAAGTTTAAACCATCGGTATTCAATATTAATTGACGATATTGTCAATAATGAGTTCAAGGGCGGCAACATTTTCCCGGAATGCCAATCCCGACACATAAGCGGAAGAGCGAAGTGGAATGACCGGGTCGCCCGGGGAGGGGCGAATTACCCGCTAAATTGCACTATTATAGTGCAATTTAGCGATAAACGACCTCGGCGGTGATATTGGTCGAGGTATCGTCGTAATTGAGGTGCGATTTCAGTTGCTGCCAGACCGACTCGGAATTGATGATCATGACGTGGTCGCAAGCCTTGGTCTTCAACAGCTT
This sequence comes from Gammaproteobacteria bacterium, assembly GCA_050118655.1. Classification (GTDB taxonomy): domain Bacteria; phylum Pseudomonadota; class Gammaproteobacteria. The sequence goes on from JASFKL010000009.1 coordinate 18,671, forward strand.
GGTCAGGGGATATTTCTCGCAGAACTTGATCGAGTCCTCGATCGAGCTTTCGCTATCCGATTCGTCGTGCGCGATGACCGTGGTATCGCTGTACTTGTCGAGATTGCGCGCCAGCTCGAGTTTCTGATATTCGCTTCGATAAGCCTTGGCGAAGCCGTTGGCGTATTTCTTGACCGTATCGGCATGCAAATTGAGCTTGACCAGCTTCTTGAGGAAGAAAAGCTTGTAATTGAAAACCGGCGAAATCAGGAAAAGCGGTAAATCCCGGACCAGCGCATTGCGCGCGGCTGCAATCTCGATGCAGCCGGTGGAATGGCCGACGACCGCGCAGAGGCCGTCCTTGCCGTGCTTGACCTTGTCGAGTACGTGATTGGTGGTGGCGATCGTCTGATGCAGGGTGGCCGGCTTGCGGTCGCTGCTGCCATGGCCGAGATGGTCGAAAGACACCGACCTGAAGCCGCATTGCGCGAGGCCGCGCATCAACGGGAAAAACTGGCTCGCGGACCCGCTCCAGCCGTGGACGAATACCACCGTCGGTCCCTTGCCGGTTTCGTAGGCCGTGACCTTGCCGTCGCTGGTTTTCATGTCGAACTGACGGAAGCCGCGCGGCACGCGCACGGCCTTCCCATCCCTGTTACCCGGCACGAACAGCATGGATTCTATCTTGTTGTCGGTCCAGCCGGGGACCAGTGAATCGATCAGGCTGTCTTTTTTCCGGGCGAGCCGAGAAAACAGGCCCGCAGAACCGGCGTTTGCCGACATCGTGGTGGTTTTCTCCATTCGGTTGTACCTCGTTCTTATACTCATTGAGTTTAGTAGAATCCGCCCGCGCCAGGAGCCGTGGTGGAGGTAAATATGTCACTTGGAAAAGGCCTAAAAAGTATGCTTGACGGCGCCCGGGCGGACGCCGCGAGGAGCCTAGGAAAGCGCGGATTCCCGGTATCCGGTCACCCGGCCGATAGTATTGACGATCGCGGCCCGGCGCCGCGGCGCGAGCGCCTCGAGTTCGTCTTCGCGCAATGCACCGAGGCGGTCCAGAATCTCCAGCAGTGCGATTTCCGCGGCCTCGCCGCTGCCGTCGTCGATCTTGATCGCGATGCCAAGGCCTTTTTCCCTGATCGCCGCCGTGTAAACGCCGCGGGCGCCCGATTTGACGGTCACGCGACCCCGGGTCAGGGCGACGATTTCACTGCTGAGGCGGCCGCTGCCGGCGATCATTTTGGGATTTTCGGCGATCGCGCCCAGCAGGCGCTCGACCGCGTCGCCGCGGGCCGCCGCGAGGTCGTCGGGCGCCGCGACCCGCGCGAAGGCGGTGGCGATCGACCGCAGGGGCATCGCGATCACCGGGATGCCGCAGCCGTCGAGGTTCCAGGGCAGGCTCCTGAGATCGACGCCTGCCATGTCGCCGAGGGCGTCGAACCAGCGCTGTTGCGCGGGATGATCGCGCTCGATATAGCCGCGGGTGGGCTCGTCGAGGAACCGGCAGGTCGTCAACATGCCGGTATGCTTGCCCGAACAGTTATTGTGCACGCGGCCGGGCACGACAGACTCGCGGATCAGTTCCGCCGCGGCCCGCTCGTCGTAGGGCGGGTGAGGGCCGCATTCGAGGGCCTGTTCGTCGAGGTCGATGCGTTCCAGCCAGCCGCGCACCCGCTCGATATGTGCCGGCTCGGCGCTGTGCGACGAGCAGGCGAGGGCGAGTTCAGCGCCGTCCAGTGAAAAATGATCCGCGGCCCCCGATTCCACCAGCGGCAACGCCTGCAGCGTCTTGATCGCGGAGCGCGGGTAAACCAGCGCCTCGATGTCGCCCCAGGACTGGATCAGGCGGCCGGAGGGATCGCAGACGGCGATCGCGCCGCGGTGCCGGTCCTCTACGAGGTCGCCGCGCAGCGCGTTGACCAGTACGGGATTGCTCATCGTCGGTTTGGGCTCTTGAAGGTCTCGGACCCGGCTATCTTAAGCCATCGGACCGGTCCGCGGTATCCCCGTCCCGCGGCCAGAGTACCGGGAACCAGTCGGTGCGGAGTTTCTGACCGTCGACCATGTCGTGGCCCGGAAACGGCGGCGAGGTCCTGCCGGGACGTTCGACGTAACGCGCATCGTCGCCGACCCAGCGCATCGAAAACGCGCGGCGGCGGCGGGGCTGAAGATTGCCGCGCGCGCCGTGCACGGTGCGAAAATTGAACAGCACCGCGTCGCCGGGATGCATTTCCCACTCGAGGATGGTTTCCCCCGAGGCCGGATCGTCGAGGTCCGGAAGGATCATGTACTGCTCGCGCTCGACGGCGTAAAAATCGTCGTCGTCGAGCCATTTGACCGGCAATACCAGCTTCGGCCAGCGGTGCGAGCCGGCCACCAGGCGCAGGGTTTCGGATCTCGATACCGGGTCCAGCGGCAGCCAGAAGCTCACCGTTTGCACGCCGTCGACAAAGTAATAGGGCGCGTCCTGGTGCCACGGGGTCGGTTTACGGGTCTGCGGCTCCTTGACCAGTACGTGGTCGTGGAAAAATTGCGCATTGGCGGAGCGCATGATTTCGGCCGCCAGCCTGGCGGCCTCGGATTCGGTGACGAAACGGCGAAATTCCGGGATACGCCGCCAGTTACAGTAGTCGTCCCAGAACCGGCCCGCGTCGCCGTCGGTGACGTTTTCGGCAAAGTATGTTCCGGGTTCGGCGAGATTGCGTTCCACGCCGGCCCGCAGGGTTTCGATCCAGGGCTCGAAAACCCCGCGCAGGCAAACCGCGCCGAATTCGGCATAGGCATCTCGGCAGGCGTCGTCGATCGCGTCGAAATCGCCGTCCATGGAATCAGGCCGGCTTGCGCGCCGGCAAGCCGATTTTCTGAATCGTGATCAATGCCACCCCGGCGATCGCCAGCGCCCCGCCGATCGCGATCTTCGGGGTCAGGGTCTCGCCGAGGAAGAATATCCCGCCGAACACCGAGGTCACCGGCAACAACAGCAGGAAAGGCATTACCTGGTTGACGCTGTAATGCCCGAGCAAACGGTACCAGAGTGCATAGGCGAGCGCGGTCATCACCAGGCCCAGATAGACGACCGCGCCCCAGGCGCCCACCGACGCGGTGGCGATCTGCTCGGCCTGGCCGCCTTCGAGCAGCCAGGAGGCGAGATAGAGCTGCGGGGTCGCGAACAGCGCCACGCCGCTGATCAGGCGGAAGCCGCCGAGATTGCCGAGGCGCTTGATCATCACCTGGCCGACCGCCCAGGTAAAAGCGCCGCCGATCACCATGAAGGCATAGACCAGGTCACCGGAGAGTTTCGGTGCGCCGACGATCAGCATCGCTCCGGCGAAGGCGACGAACATGCCGATCGCCTGTTTCGGCGAAATCCGGTCGCCGAAAACCAGCCAGGCCATCAACAGGCCGAAGGGCACTTCGAGTTGTACCAGCAGGGCGGCGGTGGAAGCGTCGATGCCGCGTACACCGTTGAAAGTCAGGCTATATTGCAGCGCGGCGCTGACCAGTGATATCCAGAATAGCTGGCGAAACACGCCCGGCGGCGGGCGAAAAAACCAGATCAGGCACAGTGCGGTCAGGTTGAAGCGCAGCGCCATCAGCAGGATGGGCGAGAAGTGCGACATCGCCGCCTTGGCGACCACGAAGCCCATGCCCCAGATGACCGCCACCGCGATCGCCATCGCGACGTCGAACGGTTTCATCGACGCCGGACGCCCGGCGTCGGTGAGGCGCACAACACGGAAATCACCGCGCGACGGCCGGGGGGCGCTAGTCGCGGACCACGGTCACCGAGCAGCCCGCGTGGCGGGCTACCCGGGCCGAGTTGGGGCCCAGCAGGTAGTCGGCCAGCGACGGGCGATGCGCGCCCATGACGATATGGCTGATATCCAGGTCCTTGGCCGCCTCGACGATTTCGCGGTACACCGTACCGTTTTCGACCACCACGCCCGCCAGCATGTCCTTCGGGACGTACTTGTCGGCCAGTTTTTGCAATTCCTTCGCGGCCTCGTCCTTCCATTCCTGCAGCGGGTACTCCTCCGAACCGTGCATTTCGCCGCGGATCGCGTACAGCGGATTGATGCCGGGCACGATCCCCGGAACGACCGTCATTACGTAGATCTTCGCGCCTTTCACGCCGGTCGCCATTTCCACGGTTTTCTTGATGATGTTCTCCGACAGGCTGTCGTCTTCCAGGTCAATGGGGGATAAATAATTTACCATCGTCGTATCTCCTAGTTTGCTTAGCGTGGCTAAACGTCGTCCGGCATCTTGAAATCTCGCGGGCTGGGCAGTGCGATCAGCCAGATCACCCAGATCGTGAACAGGATCATCAGGATATTGATGACCGAAACGTCGGGCGAGAAAGGCAGCTCCTTTTCGACCACGGTGATCTCGGGTAGCAGCGCGCGGTGTACGGGTATCGCCGGGTCGACCACGTCCATCGGCCCGAGTACTTCGCGAATCGCTTCCACGGCACTGGCGCTGACCGGAATCGCCGCGCCCGAATCGATACCCGCGGTACCCGGGCCGACCTCGCCGGCTGCCTGTACCGCCTTTACCGGGCTGGCGAGCACGAACTGGGTGCTAACGGTAGTGATCGGTGCGGATTGCGACGGGTAGGTATCGGCTGGAATCGTTGCCGGGCGGATGAAGCTGAATTCCGCCGTATGGCCGCCCTGCGCCCACTGGTCGAGGCCGACCAGCTTGTAAAAGCCACTGTTCATCAGCGCCGCGATGGCGCGATTTTTCGAGGGCTCCATCAGGAAGACGCCGTCGTAACTGCCGCGGTTCATCGCCAGCAGCAGGTTTCGCGGGCTGTCCTCGGAGTTAACCACTTCGACCTTGTCGGCGATGCCGAAGGAATGCAGCACCATGTCGAGCACGACGGCCGAACCCGACCCCTCGGGACCGGTCGCGATCTTGTTCATATCGGTAATCGAGTCGGCGCCGTTAGCCGGTCCCACGAGATGTCCCGACTTGTAGCCGAGCACTGCGAAGGCTTCGGCGAGGCCCCTGGGTACCGGGCGGTCCTTGTCGAGCCGGTAAAAGGCTTCCGCGCCGACGATCGCCACGCGCGCCTTGCCGGCGGCGAGGTCTTGCAGCGGCGTGGCGCTGCTGGCCAGGTCGAGGTCGCTACCCGCGTAACCGGCGCGAATCGCGCGCAACGCACGTGCCGTGTCGATTCCACGGCCGACCCCGGCGTCGCCGACCACGGCGATCCTGGCCGCGCCACCGCCACCGGCACCCTCGGGCAACAAGCCCTTGGAAGCGAGAAACGATGCCGCCACGGTGGCCGCGGATTGAGCGTCGAGATCGACGGCCTTGTTCATCGCCTGCATGTCCGCGGCGGTGATCGTACCGGCCAGTTTGCCGAGCGCTTCACGCAGCCCCTTCAGGTTGGCCAGCGCATCGGAACGCACCAGCGGCGCGACCTCGTAAACCGGGAAGAACTTCAGGTCGTCGTCGAGCACGACCAGGTCGTACTCGGCGATCTGCCCGTCGGTGCCGAACATTTCGCCGACGTCGGCGGTGCCGTCGAGCAGTGCCGAAACGATCTGGTCCTTGCCCTCGGTGCCGACCGGGTAGGTGGTAACATCCGCGCCCGTAATCCCGTAGCGGCGGTTCATCTGCTGCAACCCGTCCGCGGGCCGCTGCAGGAAATCCTCGTCGACGACGAAGCGGATGGTGTCGAGCTTCGTCAGGTCGCCGATGCTGTCAACCCCGAGATCCCTCGCGCGATCGCGGGTCATGACCATCACGTAGTCGTTGGAAAAACCGAATTTGCCGGTCATTTCCAGGCCCAGCGGCTTGAACAGCGCCTCCACGGTCGCGGTCGACGCGGCCCCGTCGCTGGTCGGCGCCTGGCCGAGGAAGGTCAGGCT
>JASFKL010000010.1:0-23457 GCA_050118655.1 Gammaproteobacteria bacterium
ACGACTCGAAGGGCGGCGAAAACAATGCGCCGCTGGACGGGGTCACGGTTGATACCTACGACCCGGTAGCGGGTCCTCCCGCGGATATTTATAATCCGGACGGCCGCTCGAATATTTACTGGGATCACTTCAGCCCGGACGCGATCGGCCCGTCGGCCTACGACTGGGTGCGCCGTTCCTACGGCACAATTGCGACCGAGGTCGACAGTACCTACGAGTTCCTGGAAGTGCGCGCCGGCGACGACATCGACATCGGCCACGACGACAGCGACGACAGTTATACCGGCGCCGAGAACCTGACCTACCGGACGACGACGATCGGCGGTTCGCCCTACGGCGCGAATGTCTCCGAGGATACCGATGTCGACACGGCGGTCCATTTCGACATCAACACCGACATTGCCTGGAATGAAGGCAATCCGCAAAATGATGACGCTGGCACCGACGGTCACGATAGCATTTCGCAGATTTTCCTGACCACCAACGGTACGATCCTTGCCAAGGAGATCGAGGGTGACATGCTCGTCGGTCACATCAATTCGACCGCCGACGACGTCGAATTGCGCTCCGGGGAACAAATCCTCGATGCCGACGGCCAGACCAGCGTCGATGTCAGCGGGGTCAATATCAGCATGGCCACGGGCATCAACGCGGTCCCGGGCGAAACCCCGGCATCGGAGGACGGCGGTATCGGCGAGACGGACGACTATCTCGAGATCAACGTCGACCGCACCGAGACGGATACGGGCGCGCTCTATGCCTTCGATACCTCAGGCGACGTCACCAACGGCGGCATCTTCATCGATGAGCTCGACGGCGATCTGCGCGTCGGTAACGTCCATACGCTCGAAAACGTTTCGATGCGCACCGTCGACGGTTCGATCCTCGACGATACCTCCAGCGCGACAATAGACGCGAATGGCGTGTTCTCCTCCCAGTCGGAGGGCGCCGAGGTAGCGGACGTTATGGGCCAGACCATCGACCTCGATGCCAACGGCGTCGGCTCCATCGGTGCCATGAATAACGACCTCGAAATCGACTCGCGCCGCGGCTCCAACCCCGCCGACCTGACCGACATGACCGGTAACTTCGGACTCGACAATGCCGGCGACGATGTCGGCCTCGAGGCGGCCAACGGCATTTACCTGTCCGAAGTCGATGCCGAACTGCGCCTGGCATTCGCTCATGCCTACACCGGCGACATCCGTCTGGCCGTCTGGGACAGCGCACAGCACGATGAAAACCTCCTGCTGATCGACCACGGTGAGGCGCGCTTCGCGGAAAACTTCGCTCGCCAGGGTCACGTGGACAACGAACGCGTGGTGCCGCGCGGTCAGATATTCGCCGAACAGGGTAATGTCACGCTGAACGTCGGTGACGATATAATGACCGACGCCAACGCGCAGATCCTCGCAGCCGAGAATATCGACATCCTCGGTGACGCCAACTTCGTCAACGGTGCGAACCAGGTAGTCGATCCGGATGCCGGCTACGGTACCCACATCACGCTGCGCGGCGAGTTGATCGCGGGAGCCGTGGTCAACCCGTACGGCAGCCTGAAGAACGGTACCCCGGTGGGCACCGCGACCCCGTATCTGGGCGCACCGCAGTACCTGACCGAGATCTTCGGTAACAACGACGTCGATTTCATCCAGTTCGGCGATGCCTCCGGCGCTATCGGCGGCACCCTGGTCAACAGCGACGGCTACATCTACCTCGGTTCCAAGACCCGTGCCTACGGCAGCCAGGTCGACACGGCGGTATACGCGACCACGGATCCGGACCTGGATACCTATCCACCGAATTATCCGATCCCGGGCAGCCTCGACGACGGCGAGGATCACTTCACCGTTTACTACCTGCAGGACACCGAAACCCAGACCGGGCCGAATGTCACTACCGTCGCCGAGCATACGCTGACCCTGGACGGCCAGGCCGATACCGACTATTACGCGATCCACACGCTTGGGTCGAATAATTCCGATATCGACGAGTCGGGTAGTGCGAGTTCCGTTCGCAATTACGTCATCAATATCCTGGATACGGGCGCCGAAAATGACGGCGTCGACGAGGCCACGGTATATGGTTTCGACAGCAACCAGAACGGTGTCGATAGTAACGGTGACGCCTACGACACCGACGATATCTTCCTGCTTCGCGCCGCTACGGAACTGCCCAATGAAGAAGCGGACCGCCCGGGATACCTGGCCATGCTGCACGGTAACCTGGACGAGTATCAGGATGTGGTGCAAAACAACGAGGACAGCGACGAAGTCGTCCGTATCAACTACGATACGGGGCTGAACGGACGCCTTGTCGTCGAAGCCCAGGGCGGTAACGACGCTTTCTTCGTCGACGATACCACCGTAATTACCACCATCGATGGCGGCGCCGGCGACGACAGCTTCCAGGTAGGGCAGATCTTCGGCACGCAGCGTACCGAAGCGGACGGCAACCTGCTTGCGCAGGACGTGTTCCCGAATCTCGTGGCTACGACCCGCGGCTGGCTGTCGGCCGGTTCGTCGTCACCGCTGGTGGCGCAGGGCGGCACCGGTAACGACGAGTTCCGCGTCTATTCCAACCAGGCCGAGCTGCGCCTCGAAGGCGACGACGACAACGACCTGTTCGTCGTCAGGGCATTCGCGCTTGCCGCGACGGCCGATTTCGATTTCAACAACGACGGTGTGATCGACAAGGCCGACCTGGACGACGGGGTTGCCGTGCTGACAGCGCTGGCGCGTATTCAACGCGGCCTTGCCGAGATCGACGATCCGGGCACCCAGGTCGACGATCTCGACCTCGATGACGTGACGATCTTGAGCACGGACGATGCCATCGATGCACTCAGCCTTGAATCGGTATTCGGCGAAGGTGGGCCGGACAATGCTTACCGGACCGCGCTGAAAGACAAGATCGGCGCGTCGTTCGATGTCAACGGCGACGGCGGTATCAACTATCGCGATCTGCTGCTGACCGAGACCCAGGCCGACGATGTCATCGTGCTCGACGAAGAAGGCGTCGCATCGCCGCAGATCGGTCTCGGCTTCTCGGTCGCGCAGGCGCCCGACATCCGTGCCGGCGGCGGCCAGGACGAGGTCCGTTACAATGTCAACGCGCCGGTCTCGGTCGAAGGCGGCACCGGCTTCGACAAGCTGGTCATCCTGGGCACCGAGTTCGCCGACGATATCGCGATTACCAAGGACGGCATTTACGGTGCCGGCCTCAATGTCCGCTACTCGACGATCGAAGTGGTCGAGGTCGACGGGCTCGAGGGCGACGACGAGTTCTTCGTGCAGTCCACCGCCTTCGGTGTCGCCTACCGCGTCATCGGCGGGCTCGGCTCCGATACCATCAACGTCGCGGGCGATGTCACCGAGGATATCGTGACCCGTGAGCTCGAAGGCGTTTCCGGTGCAGTCGATCACCTCGTGACCTCCACCGATCCGCTCTATGACGGTCTGGTCGTCGATGGTTTCGATTACAATGTCTCCACCGCGCAAGAGGGCCTCGTCGTCATCAGCGAGGAAGCAGCAGGCGATACCAGTATCGGACGCACCGTGGTCCGCGAGGAAAATGTCGAGGCGGACCAGTTCGCCGATTTCTACTCCGTGCGCCTGTCCGAAGCGCTGACCGGAGACCAGGTCGTTTACGTCACGGTCTCCGCGTCCCGTTCGCCGCAGGAAGAACGCGATAACATCCTCGCCAATCCGGCGCCCCTGTCGGATGGCGAGGGCGATAGCATCTGGTTATCTACCGACCCCGCGGCCAATACCTATACCAATACATATACCGGCGGGCTGGATACCACGCCGGATGACAGTTTCCTGCATTCGGTGGTTGTCGACGGCCAGACGGAATGGGTGCCGGATCGTGCCGTGGTGCTGCGCTTCGACGCGACCAACTGGGATGCCGAGCAGAACGTTTACGTGTTTGCACCGGACGACCATCGTTCGGAAGGCGACCGCATCGTCGTCGTCCAGCACAGCGTCATCTCCAACGTCGATATCTACGATGCTGCCGATGTGCGCAACGTCGAGGTCGAGGTTTACGACAACGACACCCCGGGCGTATACGTCACCGAGGTCGATGCAGCCGGCAATAACGACGGCCAGAGTATCGTCATCGAGGGCGACGCCGTCACGCGGCTCAACGACGAGATTCGCCTGCAACTGGCCAGTCAACCCGCCGACAACTCGACCGTCGTCGTCGATGTGGTCGTCAACGACATCGCGGACAAGGCGATCAAGTTCTTCGATATGCGCGACTATGAGGACAACGGTCTGCTCGATGGCAGCGATGTCGACAGCCGACTGACATTTCTCACCGGTGATATCGGCGATCCGGACGGGCCGATACAGATCGCCGGTGCCGATACTCCGGAGGATACCTCGGACGACAGGTTCATCGTTGCAAAGGCGACCTTTACCATCGTCGACGGCGTCTCCGATCCGCTCTGGAACGACGAAATCCGGGTCGGTATCGAGGCCCGGGACGACTACGTCCGCGAGGACGTGCAGATCGCCGTGGTCGAGTTCCAGCGCGACGACGCGACGACTGATGCCGACTACGTCTTCCCGAACCTGCGTTCCGGGCTGCAACTGCTCGATGTCGAGGTCTGGGACAACGAGACTTCCGGCGCGGTGGTCCTCGAAAGCGGCGGTTCCACGCAGCTGATCCGCGATATCCCGGCGGGCAGCGGCAAGACCGACGATTACAATCTGCGCCTGACCCGCGAACCGGACGGCGAGGTGAACATCGCGGTGCTGACCGACGGTCTCGCCGACGTGATCGAAGTCGATGGCATGGTTGTCACGCCGGAGGACTACGTCGTCATCGGCGGTTTGCAAGCCAACCAGATATTCGACGGCTTCGTCGTCTTCGGCGACGACGGCAGCAACCTGACCCTGACCCGCGGTACCGGCGCCGACCTCGGTAACTTCATCGACGAAGGCTTCTACGGCGTCGGCGAGGACGCGGTCGAGCAATTCAGCGGCGAACTGGAATTCGGCGACGACGGGACCAACCTGACGCTGACCCGCACCGACGCCGCCGATTTCGCCGTCGACGGTTTCGCCGCCGGTCAGACTATCCGTATCGACGCGACCAGCGCCAGCGGCTTCGACGGCAACGACGGCGATTACACGATCCTGTCCGTCAACGTCGACGTCATCACGCTGGTCGAGACCGGCAGCTGGACCGATACCGGAACCTCTTCCGATCCGGTCGCGCTCAGCAACCTGGTGCCGACCGAGGGCCAGATGATCCGCATCGGCGGCAGCACCGAGGTTACCGAGCTGTATAGCGACGCGTTGACCTTCGGCGACGACGGTACCAATCTGACGATCGCCCGTGCGACAGGTGATTTCAGTACCGATGGCTTCGTTGCGGGTCAGACCATACGTGTTATCGCGACCACCGATGGTAACTTCGATGACAACAACGGCGATTACGAAATCCTCTCGGTGTCGGGTGACGGCATGACCATTACGCTGGCCGAGACGGGTAGCTGGGACACCGGCGGTACGACCACCGACGCCGTGTCGCTGGGTAGCGTCGTCAGCAACGATGGCGACTACCAGATCCAGTCGGTCTCGCTGGACGGCCAGACCATTACGCTGGCGGCAACCACCGCGACGCCCTGGACTTTCACGGGCGAAACCGACGACGAACTGGTCCTGTCCGACCTCCACGAGGCATTCACCTGGGCAGGCGAGGTCAGCTTCGGCGAAGAGACCGACCCGCTGTCCTTCCCGGGCCAGTTCCTCGATCGCGACCTGAGCGGCGAGCAGGAAGGCTGGCTGTCCGAAGGCTTCCTCGAAGGCATGTGGGTACGCATCAGCGACGGCGTGAACCAGGATGTCGAGGCCAAGATCCAGCTGATCCGCGGCGACAACGACAGCAAGGACGCCAAGCTGCAACTGATCCACGTCACCATCAACGGTGTCGAAAGCGACCTGGATACCACCTGGCTGGGCACCGGCGACCATACGGTCACCGTCGATCGAATCGCGCCGCAGGCAACCTTCGACGCCGGCGATTTCCACGTACAGCAGAACATCGTGCTGCAGGCCGACGACGAATATATCGTGCCGCCGACCCGCGAGGGCGTGAAAATCTTCCCTGTCTCCACGCATTTGCTGTCCAAGCTGCGCGGCCCGCTGGCGGTCGAAGGCGGCGTGACCGGCGCCGACCGCTCGCTGACAAACGGCGTCAAACTGCCGGGCGAAACCGACGACTTCCTGATCGCGATCGGCGCGCAGCCGCCGGAGAGCCAGCAGATCGACGTGCTGAACATTTTCAACGATTCCAGCCAGGCCGACGGCGTCGGCGACATGACCGAGACCACGCTGCGCGGTTTCGGCATGGCCGACGATCTCAACTTCGGCCCGATCAGCGGTCCGACCTTCGGCGAGGGTCCCGGCGACGGCATGACCGACCTGATCGTTCCGGGCGGCATCAGCTTCGGCAAGGTCAATTACGGCTCGAGCGGTTTCGGTACCAACGACATCCAGAGCACCATCGAGGTCTTCAACCTGATGCTGGGCGAGGGCAACGATTTCCTCGATGTCAGCGGTACGCTCAATCCGGCACCGTTCGTGTCGGCGGAAAATGCGTTTACGACCATCGCCGTTCCGGCCGAGGCCAGCGATGGCGACGTGGCCGTCACGCTCGAGGGTTTCGACTGGAAAGCACAGGGCTTCCTGCCGGGCCAGACCGTCTACGTCGACGGATTCGACGGCCAGTCCTGGACCGTGGTCGAGGTACTGGATGCCGTCGAGAGCTTCCCGGACGGCATGGGCGGTACCGTGGAACTGCAGGACCCGAACGACAACTCCATCCTGGTACTGAAAGCCGACGACGATAACACCAGCGTCCTGTCGCTGGATGGTTCCGGCGACGTGCAGATCATCGCGATCGACATGCTGGTCAGCGAGCAGGTTTCGTTCACCGCAACTGCGGTTGACGGCGGCACTGCCGTGACCCGTACCGACATGGGCGACTGGGAAGAGTCGGGTTTTCTCAAGGGCCACCTCGTATCCGTCGGCCCCTACGGCAGCGCAACCCAGTATCGCGTCCTCGAAATCGACGGCGATACCATGACCCTGCTCGGCGAACCGGCGATTGCGTCGGGTACCGAGCTGTTCTGGGTACAGGGCCCGCACGGCGGCCTCACCACGCTGCACGGTGGCGGCAACCTGTTCGTCGAGACCACCGGCGAATACGACGCCACCACGGTCGATGGCGACAACGTCATTACCCGTATCGACGGCCGCGGCTGGGAATTCGACGGCTACGAGGTCGGACAACTGATCCAGGTGGGAGCGGAAGACGAGACCCGCGAGATCCTCGGATTTCAGAATGCCGATGTATCCCTGAAGCCGGAAGGCGAATTCGCCAACTGGGGTATCGGCGCCGCAATGATCGTCTCCGGCGATGCGTTTGCCGGCGGCACCATAAACGTAAACCTGCACCTGTCGATTCCGGAACGCGTCGAAACCAGCATCGAGGCAACGCTGGTGGTCGATACGCTGAGCCGTGAAACCGGCAGCTGGCTGGACGAGGGCTTCGCCCCGGGCCAGGTCGTCTATATCGAGGGTATCGCGGGCGGCTATACCATCGCCGAGAACGGAGTTTCGGATAACGAACTCGTTCTTAGCGGCGCGGCTGTCGACGACAGCGTGATCGAACCGGGCAGTACGATTACGGTATATCGTATCGATCTCGATTCCGATACCGGTTCCGAGCTGGGCGGCGACCACTTCGTAGTGCGTAATAACGAGAATGGCGCGCTGGTCGGCGGCCCGGACAGCCCGCTGGTCATCTACGGCGATACCAGCCAGGATGGCATCTGGTATTCCGGTCATAGCTATGACCGCCTCGGCCAGGAATTCGGCGACAAGCCCTTCGATCCGTTCCCGCACCTGACAGACGAGGAGAACGAGGACAACGAGTTTGTGTTCCCGCTGGCCAACCCGTTCAATTACGCCGGCAACGACATCATCGATGCCTCCGCGCTATTCGCCGGCTTTGCTGCCGCCGATCTGCCGAGCGTCGGCATCACGGCCTACGGCGGCGCCGGTAACGACCTGATCATCGGCAGCCAGGCCGGCGATCATCTCGCCGGCGGTTCCGGCGACGATACGATCTTCGGCCAGGGCGGTACCGATCACATCTACGGCGACAGCGGTGTCAACGTCAACATCCTGACCCGCGGGCTCGAAATTCCGACCGTCGATGCGAGCCCGGCGCCGTCGGTCGATCCGAACCTCGGCGCCAGCGACCAGACCTTCAAGCCGGTCAAGGTCGCCAGCCCGATGCGCGACGACATGGCCGCGGGCAACGATTACATCGACGGCAACGGCAGCGCCAACGAGGACCAGCCGAACATCATCTTCGGCGATCACGGCGTCATCGAGATGCTCGTCGTCGATCCGAACCTGCCGCCGATGCTATTGCAGCGCATTCAGACCACTTCGCTGGATCTGGTTTACCAGATCAATTCCGCGGAACTGCAGAATGCAGGCGACGACACCATTTACGGTTCCAGCGCCGACGATGTCCTGATCGGCAACGCCGGTAACGACATGATCGACGGCCGCGAAGCCGACGACCTGATCTTCGGCGACAACGTCTTCCTGAACCGCATGGGCGGCGTTGACGGCGACCTCGTCGACGACATCCTCAACCTGCGCTTCCAGACCCTGGCCGGCACGCTGATGTACTCGCGCACCGACCGCAGCGCCGAGGAAGGTTATGGCATCGAGAACAATGGGGACTGGGAGATCACGCCCTATACCAGCGGCCTGCTGATGGTCTCAGGCGCGGAAGACGAACTGGGTAACCTGATGATGACCGAGAGCGGCCTGTTCGACGCCGACGGCCTGCCGATCATGGTTCCGGTCGCGGTCGCGCGCGATTACCGCGATCCGAACGGCCCGGGCTGGTGGACCGAGTACGAAATCGATTATGCCGACCTGCATACCTTCGAGTTCGATGCCGGCGAGGCCGGTGTCGGTTCCTTCGGCAATGATTATATTGCCGGCGGCAGCGGTCACGACGAAATCTTCGGCCAGCTCGGACACGACGTGATCCAGGGCGACGGCACCATCGATAGCGCGGTAGCGGCCGAGAATCATGCCGGCGCCGCGCGCGCCGCGGGCGATCCGCTCACCGATCCGATCGGTCCCTTGACCGTGGTCGCCGCGGATGTCGCGGAAAAGTATTCGACCGGCGAGGTATACAATTCTCGTGACGAAGACGGCACCGACTATATCGAGGGCGGCGGCGGCAGCGACGTGGTCTTCGGCGGTCTCGGCCAGGACGATATCGTCGGCGGTTCGTCGAGCTTCTTCAGCCTGACGACGCCGGACAATCGGCCCGACGAAAACGACACGATCTTCGGCGGTGCCGGCGAGCAGATTTCGCGCCTGAACGAAAATCTGCCCGGCCAGGTCGGCGATGAACTTTACGAACTCGATAGCGCTCTGCAGGAAGACCGCCACTCGCGCGACGCCGATGCGATCGCCGGCGACAACGCCAATATCATCCGCCTGGTCGGCACCAACGGTGTCGACCTGATCGACGACGGCATCAATGATCCCGATCCGAACGCCGAGGACGCGGCCGAACAGTACAAGGCACTGTACGAAACGCAAAATGGTCTGTTCCTTTCATTCCAGTACGACACTTACGGTTCAGCCGAATCGGTCGTGGCTCGCGGCGTGACCATGCTCGATTACACACCGGGCGGGCCCGACTATCGCCCGGATCTGTTCGCCGAAGCGGCGGGCGGCGATTATCGCGACATGTTCGGCATGGGCGCATTGATCGACATCGGCGGCGATGACGAGGTTCACGGCGAAACCGGCGACGATACGGTTTACCTGCAGGGCGGTAACGATATCGCCTTCGGCGACGGCGACAACGACGACGTCATCGGCGGCTGGGGCCACGACTGGATTTCCGGCGGCACCGGCATCGACGGCCTGCTCGGCGACGACGGGCGCATCTTCACCAGCCGGATTACCGGCCTCGAAGACGATGGCACGGTCAGTCTCAAGGGCAATTCTCCTCAATGGGGCAACTACGGCGTCATCTACGCCGAAGAGCATGGCGAGTGGGCCGAGAGCCTGTACGGCGTGCTGAGCCTGCTGAACGAAGATCCGGACGACCGCACCAGCCAGGGCGTCGTGCTCAACGAGCAAATCTATACCCCGGGCCGCGTGCAGCAGGCGACGATCAACGTCGAGGGCGAATTGCTCAAGTCGGTCGATCTGATTCCGTTCAACAGCGAGGTAGACGGTACCCTGCTGCCGGGCACCTCCGCCGATCCCACCGACCACGATCCGGCTTATTCGGACGACGTGATCTTCGGCGGCCTCGGCGACGACTTCATGCACGGCGGTTCCGGCGACGACGCCATCGCCGGCGGCGAGGCCTTGGAAGAATCCTATGCGCCGGTTGTGTCCGATCCGGACAATGCCACCCAGGGATCGCCCGCCCAAGGCAACGATCCGGGGGTGGTCGCCACCTCGCTCGATGCCATCGTGCGCACCGATTTCAGCCGTCCCTACAACCCGGGCAACCTGTTGCTGTTCGGCGACGGCGACGCGCATTGGAACGAACCGAACCCGGTTACCCAGCGTACCGGGGAATTCTTCCTCTACGACGAATACGACCCGCGCCGCGTCATCCTGTTCGAAAACACGGCGGATATGGGCGATCCGGAAGATTGGCAGGTCTGGAAGGACGACAGCGTGGATCCGACGACGCTGCGCCACTACTTCCTCAACCAGATGGATAACGAGGGCGGCACCACCGTGCGCGAACTCGAAGGTGTCCTGCCGGAAAATCAACCCGAGTTCACGCCGGAAGAAGCGCAAATCCTCGGCCTCGTCGCCAGCTACACCGATTTCGCACCCAACGGCACGCCGATTGCGGAATCCCTGACCCTGGTCGAATCCGATGGCAGCGACGTCATCTTCGGCGACCTGGGCAACGACTGGATCGTCGGCGGTACCGGGCGCGACCATATCTACGGCGGTTTCGGCAACGACCTGATGAATGCCGACGACGTCCTCGGCGGTCCGGGGACCAGCTACGACAACGGTGCGTTCGGCTCGGCCGATGCCGTTGGCGGCGACCAGGGTCTCAACGACACGCCCGAAACCCACCTGAGCTGGGAGGACCGCGTCTATGGCGGTGCCGGCCTGGATATTCTGATCGGCAACACCGGGGGCGATCGGTTGATCGATGCGCTGGGCGAGTTCAATTCCTACATCGTTCCGTTCGCGCCCTTCGGTATCGACACCGTCAGCCGCCAGGTGCCGCCGCAGCTGTGGGATTTCCTCGCCGCGCAGGGCGCCGGCGACGGCGCCGACGTGACCCGCTACGCCGACACCGGCATGACCAACGGCGATCGCTCGAAGTACTCGCGGATTTTCATCGAGCTGGGCGAGCCTTACGGCGAAATGGGCCTGGTCACGCAGCAGGATCACGGCTTCTGGCAGGATCAGAGCGGCCCGCCGACCGATCCGCAGGCCGGCAATATTCCCGGCGGCGCCCGCGATATTCTGGATACGGCCGATTTCGACAACCGGACCATGGATGCATTCTCGAAAGACGTCGGCAACTTCACGCCGACCGGCGGCAAGCTCGAAATTGCCGCGGCAACGCAAGACGAGACGGCGGCCGCGGTTTACTCGCTCGACGATTACCTGCCGAGTTACTACGAAGTCGTCGCCACCCTGAACCTGGACAAGCCTACCGGTGGATGGAAATCGAACGGCTATGTCATCTTCGACTATTACAGCGACGTCGACTTCAAGTTCGCGGGGCTCAATATTTCGACCAACAAGATCGAGATGGGCTATGTCGACGAGAGCGGCTGGCACTACCTGGTGCAGTCCAACAAGCCGGTCAAGGTCAAACCCAACCAGGACTACACCGTGACCGTTGCCGTGAACGGCAACAATGTCACCGTCGCGGTCGCCGGGGTCAACTGGTTCAGCTACGACTACACGCCGCGGCTCGATGCCCTCGGCGATCCGATCCCGCTCAACCGCGGCATGGTCGGCGTGGCCATGGACGGTTCGAAAGGCCGGGTGGACAACTTCACGGTACAAATCCTGCCGCCTGACTGGACGGTAGACGAGACCGACGATTTCGTGCCCCCCGAGGAGTTGACCCGCACCGCTACCAGCGGTAGCTGGGACGAATCCACCGGCGAGCTGATCGGCACCGCCGATGCCAACGGAGACGCGGTACAGACAATCGATCTGGGCTATCCCTTGTCGGCCAACAGCATCCTCGAACTCGAGGTCGATATCAGTAGCAGTGACATAGCCGGTTACGTGTTCGATCGATACGATGCGGGCAATTTCAAGTTCGTGGCGCTCGACGTCGCCAATGATCAGGTCGTGATCGGTCACTCTACCGACCAGCACGGCCTCGTCATCGATGCGAGCTTTGCCTTCGATCTCGACGAGGCTTCGACCCATCACCTCAAGGCGACCATGCAGGGCGCCGGTATCGATGTCAGCGTCGACGGTACGCCCGTGACCAGTTACGGCTTCAACGCCGCGCTGGTGGATGGCGAGTTCGGTCTGCTGGTACTCGACGGCAGCGCCGGCTTCGACGATCTCGAGGTGCGCACTAACGATGCCCAGTTCGCCGACGAGCAGGCCTTGCTCGCTGCCGGCAAGCCGAGCGCGGCTTACCGCGGCGATGACCTGACGCAGGATGAACTGAATTCACTGCTCGATGCGGCGGCGCAGTACTGGATCGCCGCCGGACGCGATCCGGAATTGCTGTCCGACCTCAAAATCGAAATCACCGATCTGCCGAATCAGCAACTCGGCCGGGTCGATGAAAATACGATCTACATCGATCGCAATGCCGCCGGGTATGGCTGGTTCGTCGATTCGACGCCGTTCGACTCTGCAGAATATGACGCCGATGCGGACAGCGGGCTCAACGCCCAGACCGACGGTCACATGGACTTGCTCAGCGTCGTCGTTCACGAGATCGGCCACTTGCTCGGCGAAGCTCACGATACCAGCTCTCTGATGGATACCAGCCTCGAAGCGGGCGTGCGTGAAGTCGGTGTCGCAATCGATGCGGCAACGGCAGTCGAAGCGGAAGTCGAATCAGAAATCGGTACCGCATCGACGGCAGCCGACAGCGTCGTCGATACGCTCGCCTCGGGTAACATCCTGGTCACCTCGGCACCGCTCTGGCAGCGCCACGAGATCGGCAACGCGCCACACGCGCGACTGCCGATGTCGGTGAGTCGAGATGAGCTGCACGACAGCCTGCAGGCCGCGGTGCCGAAACCGTTGCTGGTGTTCGATCAAGACACTGGCGAGTTCGTTGCCGCCCATAGCCGCCAGTCCGATTCCGTCGAAGATCTGCCGGTACTTCCACGCGACGAATCTGGCGACGGAACTGACGACTGGAAAGTCTACGACGCCGCCGATTCGGGCCCGGCGCTGCCCCGGGATAGCCTGGGCCAGGTAGTCGCATCGGCTGCCACCGCGATTGATTGGGGCGCCGAGGCGAGAGATATCAACTTTTTGATCCCTCCGGTGCTACCGGGACGCATCGGCATCGGCAAGGCATCGCGCAAGCAGGACATGGCATAGCGGAGATTGTGACGCAAAGCGGTATCAAATCTTTCGCAGACCGGTAAAATAGCGTTTTAGAATTTATAGAACCGACGGGGTAGCCATGGCTGAGGAGAAAAATGCGAGTACGGCGAAGGATTCGCAAGCTGCGGGTGCATCTCGGGTGGAATGGGACGACAGCAAGATGATCACTTCATACGCTAATGTCGCCAATGCGGCCAGCACGCGGGAAGAGGTTGCGTTGCTGTTCGGCACCAACACCACCTGGAAGATCAGCGGCGACAAGCCGGTCAAGATCGAGCTCAACAACCGCATCATCCTGAGCCCGTTTGCGGCCAAGCGTCTGAACCTGCTGCTCTCCAGCGTACTCGATGAGTACGAATCGCGCTTCGGCAAGCTCGATGTCGAGCCACCGGAAAAGGCGTCCGGCAAGCAGGCTTAAAGCAGTACCCAACGTCATGAGCAGTACCGAACCCGGCACATCCACCAGCACTGGTTCCGCCAGGACCGGTGATGCAGGCCGCGTCGCCTATCTCGACCAGGCGCTCTGGCGGCGCTTCAACGAAGCCACCACCGCCGACGCCTTCGCGGCCTCGTGGCTGACGCTGCAGGTCTCCATGCTCGGCAACGTATCTCATGGCGTGGTCGTGCTCGGCGCGGCCGAGCGCGGACCCTTCGTGCCGGCGGCGGTCTGGCCCGAGGGCGACGGCATGCCGGGCTCGCTGTCGCGCGCCGCCGAATCGGCGATCGCCGAGCGGCGCGGCATCGTGCATCGTGGATCGGGCGACGACAAGCCGAGCCAGCTCGCCTACCCGCTGATCGTCGACGAGCAATTGTTCGGCGTGGTCGCGCTCGAACTCGGCGGTTGCGACGAAAACCGGCTGCAGGCGGTCATGCGCCAGCTGCAATGGGGTTGCGGCTGGCTCGAAGCCTACTTGCGCCGCGCCGACCAGGGCAGTTCCTCGGTCAGCCAGGAACGCCTTTCGCGCCTGCTGGAACTGACCGCGACCGCGCTCGAGCAACAGCGTTTTCGCCAGGCGGCGATGGCGCTGGTAACCGAACTCGCGATTCAGACCGGTTGCGACCGAGTCGGTCTCGGCTTGCGCAGGGGCAAGCACACCCGCATTTACGCGGTTTCACACACCGCCCAGTTCGGCGAACAAACCAATCTCGTGCGTGCGATTACCGCCGCGATGGACGAGGCACTGGACCAGATCGAGACGATCGTCTTCCCCGGTACCGACGAACAGCGCGTGGTCACCCATGCGCATGCCAGGCTTGCCGAGGCGGGCGGTGCCAATGCGGTCTGCACAGTGGTCATGAGCAACGGTGACACGCCGCTCGGCGCGCTGACCTTCGAATTCACCGAGGGCAAAACCTTCGACCCGGAAACCGTCGAAATGCTCGAGCACGCGGCGACGCTGCTCGGTCCGGTGATCGAGATGAAACGTCGCGACGACCGCTGGATCCTGACCAAGGCGGTCGAATCGCTGCGCAACCTTACGGTCCGGCTTCTGGGCCCGAAGCATTATGCGACCAAGCTGGCCGGCCTGCTGCTGGTCGGTTTGATCGTGTTCTTCTCGTTGGCCCAGGGCGATTACCGGGTAACCGCGAACGCGCTGCTCGAAGGTTCGATACAGCGCGTGATGGTGGCGCCGATCAACGGTTATATCAACCAGGCGAAAGCACGCGCCGGAGATATCGTCCAGCAGGACCAGGTGCTGTTCAGTATCGACGACCGCGACCTGCGCCTAGAATATCTCAAATGGTCGAGCCAGAAAGAACAGGTGGAGCGCCGATATCGAGATGCGCTGGCGGCCAGAAATCGCAGCGAGGTCAACATCTTCAAGGCCCAGCTCGACCAGGCCGAGGCCCAGTTGGAGCTGCTCGAGGAACAGATCGCGCGCACCCAGGTCGCGGCGCCGTTCAACGGTATCATCGTCAGCGGTGACCTGAGCCAGCGACTCGGTTCCCCGGTCAACCGCGGCGATGTGCTGCTCAAGATCGCGCCGCTCGATGCCTACCGCGTCGTGCTGCAGGTAGACGAGCACCAGATTGCCGACGTCAAGCCGGGGCAGGTCGGCCAGCTCGTGCTCAAGGCCTTGCCGCAAAACCAGTTTCCCTTCGTGATCGAAAAGATCACCCCGGTATCCGAGGCAATGGAGGGCAAGAACCGCTTTCGTGTCGAGGCGCGCCTGACCGAGGGTATGGACCTGTTGCGGCCGGGAATGGAGGGCTCGGGAAAGGTCATGATCGAACGCAGGAGTCTTTACTGGATCTGGACGCACCAGATCGTCGAGTGGTTCAAGCTCTGGTACTGGTATTGGCGGCCCTGATCCAGCAAATAAATGACGAAATACAGAAGCGAGAAGACTAATGAGTAAAACCCTTTTGATTTATGAACGCGCAGTACCCGTGAACAAGACCCGGCACGCCGGATGCGGTGTCAGCCCGACCAACGATTACGGATTCGCCCGCGAGGTCAATTCCATGCCGCTGCTGGCGCAGGAATTCCGCGAGGCGATGCGCGAATATCCGATCGTGTTTGCCGGAAACGCCGAAAACGTGATGCCGGCGGTGTTGCTCGGATTCGGTGAACACGAAAACCTGTTCGTCGACGACGCCGGCAAGTGGGACGCGAAGTATATCCCGGCATTCGCGCGCCGCTATCCCTATGTTTTTTCGAGCAGCGACGACGGCAAGACCCTCACCCTGTGCATCGACGAGGAATACGCGGGCTTCAACCAGGAAGGCGAGGGCGAGCGGCTGTTCGACGATGACGGCGAGCAAACCGAGTATCTGAAGAAAGTGCTCGATTTCCAGAAGGAGTTCCAGCGCCTGTTCGCGCGTACCCAGGCATTTTGCAAAACCCTGGTGGATATGAAGCTCCTCGATCCGATGCAGGCGCAGGTCAAGTTCGGCAGCGGCCAGGAACTGACCATCGGCGGCTTCATGGTAGTCAACCGCAACCGCCTCAAGGAGATTCCCGGAGAGCGGTTGTCGGAACTCGCCTCGGTAGACGAACTGGAATTGCTCTACCTGCACCTGCAATCGCTGCACAACGTGACCGATCTCGCCAACCGCGCGCGGCCGGATGCGGGGGGTGCGGAAGCTTCCGAGGCAGCCTCGGGTATGGATACCACCGAAGCCGCGGGCGCGGCGGAAACCGCTCCGCCGGTGAAAAAGAAGAGCGCGAAAAAGAAGAGTTCCGCTAATAAAGCGGGCAACGGCGAGGACAAGGACTAAAGTCCGTCCGAACCGCGCATCGCGATAGCCAGGCTGCCGGTATAATGAGTGAATCGATTTTCAGCCCGTCGTGGTATCGGGTCGCCGATCTCAGGCCGCTGTTGCGATCGCATTCGCGAATACACCGCCACGAGTACCTCGGCGAAATCTGGTACGTGCTGCAGGACCACCTGTCGGGGCGCTTTTATCGCTTCTCGCCGGCTGCCTACCAGGTCATCGGCATGCTCGACGGCAAGCGCAGCATGCACGAGGTCTGGGAACTCGCGGCCGCCAGGCTCGGCGACGACGCTCCCGGCCAGGAAGAGGTAATCCGGCTACTGTCGCAACTGCATTCCGCGGACGTGCTGCAATGCGAAGTACCGCCGAACAGCCTCGAACTGTTCAAACGCTATGAACGCCAGGAGCGTATGCGCTGGAAGCAGCGATTCTGGAGTCCGCTGGCCCTGCGCTTTCCGCTACTCGATCCGGATCGCTTCCTGGTCGCCCTGCTGCCCCTGGTGCGCCCGCTGTTCGGCTGGACCGGGTTCATCGTCTGGCTGGCGATCGTCGTTGCCGGCGGCGTGATGACGGTGTTGCACTGGCCGGAGCTGACCGAAAACATCACCGACCGGGTACTCGCGCCGCAAAACCTGTTTTTGCTGTGGCTGACATACCCGATGATCAAGGCGCTGCACGAACTGGGCCACGCCTTCGCCACCCGGGTCTGGGGCGGCGAGGTCCACGAGATCGGCGTGATGCTGCTGGTGTTTATGCCGGTACCCTATGTCGATGCGTCGGCCGCCTCGGCATTCCGGGAAAAACGCAGGCGCATGGTCGTCGGCGCCATGGGCATCATGACCGAGTTACTGATTGCCGTGCTGGCGCTGTTCGTCTGGCTGAATGCCGAGCACGGCATCATCCGCGGTATCGCCTATAACGCGATGCTGATCGGCGGCGTGTCGACCCTGTTCTTCAACGGCAATCCGCTGCTGCGATTCGACGGCTACTACGTGCTCGCCGATGCGCTGGAAATTCCAAACCTGGGCAGCCGTGCGAATCGCTACCTGGGTTACCTGATCCAGAAATATCTCTTTGGCAACAAGACCGCGATTTCCCCGGCCAATACCCCGGCGGAGCGCAAGTGGCTGTTGTCCTACTGTATCGGCTCCTTCGTCTACCGCCTGTTCATCATGTTTGCGATCGTGCTGTTCGTCGCCGGCAAGTTCTTCGTCATCGGCATCCTGCTGGCCTGCTGGTCGGTATTCATGATGCTGGTTCTGCCGCTGTTTAAAATGGCCAAGCTGGTGCTGACCGGTCCCCAGCTCGAGCGGCAGCGAGGACGGGCGATCGGAATCACCGCCGGATTCGTCGCCGCGGTTGTCGCCATCCTGATCCTGCTGCCGGCCCCGCTGTGGACCCGCGCCGAGGGCGTGGTCTGGCTGCCAGACCGGGCGATCGTGCGTGCGGGCGCCGATTGCTTCGTCGAGGGCTTCGTCAGTAAACCCGATAGCCGGGTCGAAGAGGGCCAGGTACTGGTGCGCTGCGACGATCCGTTGCTGAATGCCGAGGCCCGGCGCCTCGAGTCTCGCCTGGCGGAACTCGAGGCGCTGTACGAATCGCAACGGCGCGATAACCGGGTCGCCGCGCGACTGACCGAGGAAGAAATGCGCGTGGTCACTGCCGACCTCGAGAATATCCAGTCGCGTATCGCGGAGTTCGACATCCGCAGCCCGGTCGCGGGCCGTTTCGTCGTGCCGCGCTCGGTCGACCTGCCGGGCAGTTTCGTCAGCAAGGGCGACCTGATCGGTTACCTGATCGCGCCGAGCGTCAAGTCGGTGCACATGGCGGTGCCGCAGGACGACGTCGGCCTGCTCAGAACCCGAATAGACGGGATCGAGATTCGCCTCGCCGACCAGCCGGACAAGGTTTTTCCGGCGCATATCGCGCGCCAGGTACCGGGCGGTACGCACGAATTACCCAGCGCGGCGCTCGGTACCGCGGGCGGCGGCCGGATCAGCATCGATCCGCGCGACAGCAGCAACCGGCGCACGCTGGAGACCGTATTCGTCTACGAACTGCAATTGCCGCGGGAATCGGTATCGGCGCCGATCGGCACGCGTGCCTACATCCGTATCGAGCACGGCACGGAATCGCTCGCCATGCAATGGTACCGGCGCCTGCGCCAGGTATTTCTGAGAACCCTGAATGTCTGACACGAGTATTCTGCAGCGCGTCGCCCTCGGCGCTTATCCGCAACGCGAAGACGAGAAACAGAACTGGTTCGAGCGCGCCGGGGAGAAATTTCTTCGCGCCCCCTTCGAACTCGTCGATACCAGCAGGATACGCCTGAAGCTGATGCTGCCGGCAATCAGGCGCGAGGGCAGGCGGCTGGAGGGGCTGGCCGACAGCGAATTGACCGACGAGGCTTCCAGGCTGCGTTACGCCCTGCATCGCGAGGGTTTCGAACCTGCGCTGGTGGCGAGCTGTTTCGCGCTGGTACGCGAGGTTTCCAGCCGCGAACTGGGTATGGCGCACTATCGCACCCAGCTGCTCGGCGGGCTCGCGATACTGCACGGCATGGTCGCCGAAATGGAAACCGGCGAAGGCAAGACGCTGGTTGCGACGCTACCGGCCTGCGCCGCCGCACTCGCCGGCATACCGGTACACGTGATCACGGTCAACGATTACCTCGCGGAGCGGGATGCGAGCTGGATGGGACCGATTTATAAGGCCCTCGGGATAACGGTCGGCACGGCCGTCGCCGACATGGACCAGGAGGCGCGCCGCCGCGCCTATGCCTGCGATATCACCTATTGCACCAACAAGCAGGTCGCTTTCGATTACCTGCGCGATCGACTGCACCTGCGCAAGTATCCGAGCGATCTCGCGCTCAAGCTGGCGGATGCCGCGGGAGGCGGACAGTTTCGCGACCGGCTGATGCTGCCGGGCCTGTGCTTCGGCATCATCGACGAGGCGGACAGCGTGCTCGTCGACGAGGCGGTGACGCCGTTGATTATTTCCCGCCCCGGCGATACGCGGCACAAGCAGGAAATCTACGAGCAGGCCCTGACCCTGGCGCGCGAAATCGAGATAAAACGGGATTACCGCGTCGATTTTCGCGAACGGCGTATCGAACTCACCGATCGGGGTTGCGAGGCCCTGCGCCGCTCGTGCGAGTCACTGGAGGGGCTCTGGCAGAACTCCCGCTATCGCGAGGACCTCGTGGTGCAGGCGCTGAAGGCGGATATCCTGTTCAAACGCGATCAGCAGTACCTGGTGCGCGACGGCAAGGTGGATATCGTCGATGAATTCACCGGCCGCGTGATGGCGGACCGTTCCTGGGAGCAAGGTCTGCACCAGATAATCGAGGTCAAGGAGGGCTGCGAAATCACCGGTGAGCAGGAAACCCTCGGGCGTATCAGTTACCAGCGATTCTTCCGGCGTTACCTGAAGCTCGGCGGCATGACCGGTACCGCCAGCGAGCTCGCGAGGGAACTCAAGTCCGTGTACCGCTTGCACGTGTTCAGGATTCGCCCGTATCGCAAGGTCAAGCGGCGCGAATTGCGAGCCAGCCTGCTGCGCACCGAGGCGGAGAAATGGCAGCGTATCGTTGCGCGCATCCGACAATTACATACCGAGGGCAGGCCGGTTTTGATCGGCACCCGCTCGGTAGCCGCCTCCGAGCACCTGCAGGGCCTGCTCGACGAAGCCGGCATCGAAAACCGGGTGCTCAACGCGCGCCAGGATGCCGACGAAGCCGAGATCATCAGCGCCGCGGGACATCGCGGACAGGTCACGGTGGCGACCAATATGGCAGGCAGGGGCTCGGATATTCGGCTCGACAACGACGCCCTGGCGCTCGGCGGTCTGCACGTGATTGCGAGCGAACGTCACGAATCCAGGCGCATTGACCGGCAGTTGTTCGGTCGCTGCGGGCGACAGGGAGATCCCGGCAGTTTCGAGGTGATTACCTCGCTCGAGGATGAACTGATCGTCCGCTACGGTTCCGGATTCCGGTGCACGCTGGCGAGTCTGCTTTGGCCCGCTCTGCCCTGGATCGCAAAGCCCCTGGCCGTTTTACTCTCGAATTCGGCGCAGCAGGCAGCCGAAAAAAAGAACGCCGCGGCACGCGCACGCGTGCTGCGCAGTGAAGACTATCTCGAAGACGTGCTCGCCTTCGCGGGTAACCAGGAGTAACCGCTTGAAACACCCGAAACCCTGTCTGCGAACTCTGCGCTTGCTGCCGGTGCTGCTGGCGGCAATGCCGTTTCCCGTTTTCTCGCAGTCGCAATCCATCGGCGATTGTTTCGTCGAACCCAACCGCGTCGCCGAGGTCAGCAGCGCGGTAACCGGCGTGGTCGACAGGATCGCCGTGCAGCGCGGCGACAGCGTCAAAAAAGGTCAGGTACTCGTTACCCTGAACTCGGGTATCGAGGAAGCCACCGTGGAACTGGCGCGAGCCCGCGCCGAGCGCGACCAGGCGATTCGCGCGAAGACCGCGCGCGTGGATTTTACCCGCCGCCTGCTGGATAGAAACCGCGAACTTTACAGCCAGAAACTGATTTCCGAACAGGTGGTCGACGAAGCCGAAACCGACGCGCTGCTGGCCGAACTGGAGTTGGGTGAAATTCTCGAGGAAAAGAAGATCGCGGAACTCGAACTCGAACGCGCCCGCCAGGCGCTCTCGCTGCGGACGATTCGCAGCCCCTACAAGGGGGTAGTGATCGAGGTGCTGGTCGCGCAGGGCGAATCGATCGAAAATCGTCCCTTGTTGAAGATCGCCAGTATCGATCCGCTCAACGTCGAGATCATCGTGCCGGTAGACCTGTTCGGTAAAATCACCAAGGGGATGACCGCCAAGGTATCCCTCGAACAACCCATCGGCGGAACCTATCCGGCCAAGGTGGTGATCGTCGACCGGGTGATCGACGCCGCCAGCGGAACCTTCGGCGTCCGCCTGAATCTGCCCAACCGCAAGTACAAGCTGCCGGCGGGACTGCGCTGCAAGGTCGAATTCCCGGGGCTCTAGGACCAGCCTGCAGCCTTCGACACGGGGCGATTCGTGTTGACTAATTTATATATATAAATCAATTAGTTAACCTTAATACTTAAAGTAATTTATCATTCACTGCCAAGATCGTTTCCGGGTTGCGCCCCGGTAGCGGACCGGCGCCAGGGGGCGACCGGAAGTGTATAGATGCGGCAAATTCGAAGCGAAGTTGATGTAGATCAAACCCCGCCGGCTCCGATTCATTAGTTTCTGTTTATGTTATCGGCGCCGCGATTGCCGGTCGCTTGTTTGGCGGTCGACGGCGTTTACGACAAAGGAGATTATCGTGAAAACCCGGGCTAACCGTATATCCATCGCACTTCCCGCCACGCTGATTGTCTGGATCGCACTGATCTGCCTGTCCCTGCCGGGTTTCGCGGTCGCCGCCTGAACGATTAAACGGCGATCCCGACGGCAAGCAGCAGCGCGTAAATCATCGACAGCTTCGAAGTCGCGGGGCTCATTGGCAACAGGTCGCGGGTTCGATCGTACTCGAGCACGGCGCGCAGGATGCGCATGGCCATCGGCAGCGTGACGAGCGGCAGCAAGACCCAGGCGCTGAAATTCATCGATAACCAGAACAGCGGCGGTGCCGCGTAGGCGCCGGCCATCAGAACACCGAAACGAACCCGACTCCAGCCCGGGCCGAAACGCACCGTAGCGGTGCGCCAGCCCTTGATGCGGTCGAAGTCGCGATCGCGAATGTCATCGATAAGCAAAACGCCGGTTACCAGGGCGCCGATCGGCAGGCCCAGAACCAGCGGTTCGACCGGCATATCGCCGATAAACCGCCATCCGGTGTCTACCGCGCCGTGAGCTGCAGCCTGGATGTAGTAGGTTCCGTACACCGCGACTACGCCGAACATCAGAAAGAAAAAGGGTTCCGCGAGGCCGTGTCTCGCGTAGGCCAGCGGTCCGCCCGCATAGCTCAGGCTCGAGGCGATGCCGATCGCCGCGAACAAAAGTACCGGATAGCCGCCGACGGCGAATAGATACGGGCCGCTCAGTGCCGTCAGACCGAAGCAGGCGAAGATTGCGAGCAGCAGGGTTTTCAGCTTCAGCGTGCCCCTGTCGAGCGCTGCGGTCAGTTCGGGGTGCTCGCGCAGCTCGGGAAAACGCCTCAACAATTCGTAGTTGTCGAAAAATACTCCGCCGACGTGAATCAGCCAGCTGCCCAGAAACGCCACCAGCAGCGGGACGGGCGCGAGCAGACCGTCGCGCTGCGATAACCCGGCGGCGACCAGCACAGGCGCCGCCGCGGTGGGTAGCGTGTGTCCGGGATAGAGCAGCAGGCGCAACCAGATTTCGCGCGAACTCAGGTTCGTGGGAACATTCATCAGGGCAGGATTTTACGAACAATTATCCCGGTTTTTCTCGATATATATCAATAAAGGCCCTCCCGATTGTCAGAATCGAGCGGTGAACCGGCATCGCCCGGCAAGCCGTATACATTCACAACGCAAACCCGGCGATCCCGTAACGCATGACCCCGCCAAACGATACGACAGCCTTGCATAGCCTGCGCCTGGTGCTCGGCGACCAGTTGAACAGGCGTCA